>DATEDZ010000295.1:0-34454 GCA_035281385.1 Polyangiaceae bacterium | reverse complement strand
ACGGCTCGGCGTCACCGGCGAGCAGCTTTCGGCCCTGATCCAGCACAATTTGCGAGTGCGCCAGCTGGGCAGCACGGGCGGAGTGAGCTGAGTGCCGTCATTCCTCGTCACTCGACGCATGTCGCCCGAGCTCGCGGCGCGCGTGCTCGAAAGCGTGAGCGGCCGGCGCTCCAGTAAAACGAGCAAGCGCCTGAAGACCGCCGAGCGACAGAAGGCACACCCTCTTCGCGGCAACGCTCACCCACAAAACCCAATGAACGATGGCCTTTGCCAGGTCGCGTGCGCCGTCTTCAATTCCGGAGGCCCACCACACGAAGAAAAAAGCTCAGCTGCCGGCGCTGCGCCGGACGCGATCGGTTTGGCTGCTGAGCTCGCGGAGCGCGCCGTCCTGCTTGCGCGCGGCTTCCTCGATCTGCATGGCCGCCGAAAGCGCCCGCTCCGAGCCGCGCGTCTGCGTGCGCTGAGCGGAGTTGAGCTGCCCTGCCAGGCTGTTGATGCTCTCCATGGCCTGGGTGATCTGTCGGCTGCCGCGCGACTGCTCCTGACTGGAGCGCTCGACTTGCTGCGAGATGGTGCGCATCTTCTCGCCGCTCTTCATGATCAGCTCGGAGCCGCGTGCCTGCTGCGCGGTGGCGGCGGCGATCTGTTGAACCGTGGCGGCGATACGACCGATGGCGTCGGTGACCTGCTTGCTGCCCTTGGCCTGCTCGACCGTAGCGCGCGCGATGGCGCGCACCATGTTGGTGCTCTTCTGCGAGCTTTCGAGGATCTTCTTCAGGGCACGCTCGGCTTCGTTCGAGACTTCCACGCCGCGATCGACGTTCTGGGCGCCGCGTTCCACGGCCAGGATGGCGTTCTTGCTCTCGCTCTGGATGGTCTTGATCAGATCCGCGATCTCTTTGGTGCTCGCGCCGGCGCGTTCGGCCAGGTCCTTGATCTCGTCGGCCACGACCGCGAAGCCCTTGCCGTGCTCACCCGCCTGCGCGGCGATGATGGCGGCGTTCAGGGCCAGCAGGTTAGTCTGCTCGGCGACGTCGTCGATCACATTCAAGATCTGACCGATGGCATCGATGCGCGAACCGAGGTTCGAGATCACCGCCACCGCTTCCTGGCTGCTCTCCTTGATGCGGTAAATTTCGCCGATCGTCTTCAAGATGGCTTCGGCGCCGCGCTCGGCGTCCTGCGCCACTTCCTCCGATAGGCGGGCGGTCTCGTTGGCGTTCGACTGCACCTGGTCAATCGAGACGTCCATCTCGTTCATGCTCGAGCTGGTCTCCTCGGCGGTGAGCGAGAGCGCGTCCACGTTTTTGGCTACTTCCTTGATCGAGTAAGCCATTTCCTCGATCGAAGCCACGGTTTCGCGCACGCTGGTCGCGAGATCCGCGATGTTGCTGGCCACCTGTTCGTTGGTGGCAGTCATCTGGATCACCGAGGAGCTCGACTCCTCCGCAGAAGTCGCCAGCACTTCCACGTGCTCGGCGATCTCGCGCTGCGAGCTGGTCATCTCCTTGATGTAGCGGGCGGTCTCGTCGCTGGCGTTGAGCTGCTGGGCGACGCCGTCGGTGAGCAAACGCAGCGAGCTCGACAAAGAGCTGACCGCCTCCGCGAGATCCACGCGATTGACGCCACCCTTTTGCGCCTCGACCAAGGCTTCATGAACGTCGGCGAGCTCCTCGTAAAGTCGAGCCACGGCCGGCGGGGCTTGCGGCGGTGGCTCCGGTTTTCGGCCATCCACCAGGCGCCGCACCGAGCTGGCCACGCCTTCGATGGTCTCGGTCGCGCCACCTTGACCGCCCGTGCTGAGCAGCAGGTAGGCGGCCAAGAGCACGTAGAGCGCCGTGGTCATGCCCAGCTTCGGTTCGGCTCCGTTGAACCAGACCAAAAGCAACGCAAAGACGGCGAGCGCCGCGATGCCTATCAGCTGACGTTGAGACACGCGATTCATACGGCTCGATCCTGAGCGGGAAGAAGGCTCAAGCACCTCACGAAAGCACAGTTTTTTTCGGTTGTCGCCAGGCTCCGGCCGAAGGTTCAATAAGCCTTGTTACGGGCTCCTGCTGTCGCGTGGGGGCTCGGGCAGCAGGGTAGGGCCGGATAGGGGCAGCTTGACCACGAATAACGCGCCGCCCTCGGGGGCATCTTGGAAGATGAGCTCGCCCCCATGCTCCACCACGATGCGCTGCGCGATGGCAAGGCCGAGGCCGGTGCCCTCGGTTTTGGTGGTGGCGTACGGTTCGAAAAGCCGGCTGCGCATTTCGGGGGCGACGCCTGAGCCGTTGTCGCTGACGCTGAGCACGAAGCGGTCGAGCTCTCGCCCGACTCGTACCTCGACGCGCCCGTTGTCTCGCCCGAAAACAGCCTGCTGGGCGTTCTGAATCAGATTCGTTACTACCTGGACCAGCTGGTCGCGGTCAGCGTTGAGCTCCGGGCAGGGCTCGCTAGAAAAGTCGATGGGCGCTCCAGTTGCGGCATGCAGCGCAATCACCGATCGTACGGCCTCGACGGCGTCGAACGGCGCTGGCTCCGGCGCAGGCAATCGCGCGAAGCGCGTGAATTCACCCACGATGTGCGTGATGCGAGCGACCTCGTCGAGCACCGTGCGGGTGGCTTCGTCGAAGTACTCGTCGAAGGCCGGGTCGCCTCGCTCCCGCAGCCGCCGCAGCGTCTCGACCGAAGCCCGAATCGGTAGCAGCGGATTTTTGATCTCGTGCGCAACCTGCCGAGCGATCTCGCGGCGAGCCGCAATGCGCTCGGTCACGGCCAGGCGCTTGCGCAGCGCGACCAGGTCGGCGATGGCGCGATTGAAGGCCTCGGCGGCTTCGACCAGCTCGCGCGGCCCGCTCGCCACCACCGGCGCCGGATCACCGCGCATGACGCGCTGCGCCTGCTCCGCCAGCGAGCGCACTGGTCGCGCCAGGCCGCGCGACAAGAGCACCGTGATCAGCAGCGCCGAGGCCAGCGTTCCGCTGCCGATCAACAGTACCGTGAGATCCAGCTCTTCCACCGCCGAGAGCAGGGGCCGTCGCGATCGCGCGGCGGTGATCGACAAGCCGGCGGGTTGTGCCAGCTCGAGCGTGTACTGCAAGCGATCACTGCTGGGTATGGGTGGCTCGAGGCTCAGCTCCACGCCGGAGCTCTTGCCGATGCGTGACAGCAGCGAATTCAGGTCGCGCGCCGCATACACGCCCACCCAAAGCCTAGAGCTGCGCGAATCGCGTTTCAAGCACGACGCCTCCACGGCCAGGCCTTGCTGCTCGGGCGACTTGCCCGCCGGGCGCAAGCGCGCGGGCTTGGCTGCCTGGGCGACGCGCGCGGCAAGGTCCGGGTCGCGTTGCCCGACGCGACCTGCTTGAGTGGCGCCGACGATCTCGCCGCTGGAGGTGACGATGGTGAGCTCATCCAGCCGGAGCGCCTTGGTCAGCGGGGGCACGCGGACGCTGATCGATAAGCGATACGGGGTCAGGTCGCCTGCGCCCAGACCGACGAGCGCACTGTCGACCAGCGGATCGCTCTCGCACATCGGCTGGAGCAGCTCCGGGAGCTCGGAAACCTCGCTCGTCAGTTGATCCCGGAGCGGCACCAGCGTTTGCGTGAACGCGGCCTCGAAGCTGCGCTCTTCAGCCAGGCGCCAGGCCTCGCGCACGCCGAGCCCCAGGGCCAGCAGCACGCCCACGGTCAGCGCGAAGATGGCCAAGCCGAGGCGCGATGCCAGACTCACGCCTGCGAGCCTATAGCATCGGCGCTTCGGGGTTGCCGGGGGTGGAAAGTGGTAGGCTGCAGCGGTGTCAGGCCGCTCCGCATCGCTCATGGCCGGCTGCGCGCTGTTTTACGCCTGCGGCGGCGCGCCTGAAGCCGTCCATCCGGATCACACCCGGCAGGCCCGTGCTCAGGGCAAGCCGTCCAAAGCCGTGCGGCAGGCTGGGCCGCTCTTGGCCCATCGCTTCGCCGAGGTGAGCGACGTGATCGGCCCGTATGTCGGGCGCGACGGTGATGCAGCAGTGGCAGTCTGGGCGGAGGCGTCGGGGCCCCAGGACTCGCACCACCAGGCGGGTGCTGGTCGCAGTCTTCACGCCGCGCCCATCGATGTGCGCGGTTTGCCTGGTCCACGAGTAAAGCTGGGCAACCTGGCGCCCGAGCTGGACCTGGTGCTGGTGCGTGGCTTGGGCGCCGCGTCGGCGACTTTGGCGGGGCAGCCACGCTTTGCAGTGGTGACGACCCGGCGCTCGGAACAGAAAACCAACCTGGAGCTGACCGCGGTCACCGCAAGCGGCGCCGCCGCTTGGGGTCCGAGCAGCCTGGCGGAGCGCTCCGCGCGCGTGCTCTGGGTCGGTTTCGCGATCGCCTTCGACAAGCCGCTGGTGCTGTGGGCCGAACAAGCTTTCAGCGCGAAAGCGGGTGAGCCGGCGGCGCTCTATGGGCTGGCCATTTCGGTGGATGCCAAGCCGCAACCGCCGCAGCTCATCGCCGGCAAAGTCTGCGCCTGGCAGGCGGCCAGCTCCGGCTCACACGCGGCGCTCGCCAGCGTGAAGGCGAGCGGGCAAGTCTGCACGACCGGCAGCGTGACCTTGGACCTGCTGAGCGGCTCGGGCAAGCCGGAGAAGAGCGTGGAGCTCGGTGGGCGCGCCGCGCTCGACCTCGATCTGGTGGGCGCGCCGGACGCCTTCGTGCTGGCTTGGTCCGATCACGGCCAGCTCGAGCCGCGGGCGGTGACTGCGGTCGTCGACCCACGCGGCACGATTCGTTCGCCAGCAGGGCCCGCGGTGCCGGCGCTGGGTGAGCAAGCGGTCGTGGCGCTTGCGCCCGGCGCGTCGGCGGGCGCGCCGGCGTTTCTGGTTTGGGAAAACGTTGCCGAACGGCCCGAGTCGGCGCGCTCCTTCGAGCTGGCCGCGCTCGACGCCTCGGGTCGCGCCAGCGGCGCCCAGGCCCGGCTGCTCTACGGGCGCGTCGATGGTGGCGCGCCCGAGCTTGTGCCTTACGGGTCGGGCCTGGCGGCGCTCACGCTGGCACCCGTGTGCAATATCGATCAGGAATGCGAGAGCAGCCTGCCCGTGCCCACGTTCGTGGCGTTCGACGCGGGCTTGAAGGTACAGACTTCCGAGCCGCTGGTGCTCGACGCGCTCGGCGGTCGCGCGGCGGATCTGGGTTGGGGTCTGACGTGCTCGCGCCAGGGTTGCTTCGCGCTGGCGGCTCCGAGCCGCAGCCCTGCGGCGTTGTTCACGGTGCCGCTCCCGCTACGCGAGAACCAGTACCGAGCCGCCGCCGAGCAAGCCGTGCCGCCCGGCAAGCCACGCGTCATCGCCAGCGACGTCCTTTTGCGCGCCTCGAGCCCGCTCGCACACATCTCGCTGGCGGAGCTGCCGGGGCGACTCTTGCTCGGCTACGTCACCGATTTCGATCCCACCACACCCTGGCAGAAGCTGACCAAGCCCGCAGAGGACGGTCGGCTCGAGCCGCTGCGCGCTCGCATCGCCGTGCGCGCTTTCGCGAGCGATGGAGCTCTCGCCGCGCTCGGCGAGGAGCAGCCGATTTCGCTGCGCGGCCATTCCCTGGGCGGGCTCAGCCTGCTGCCCGATCTCGCCAGCGCCAAAGACCTGCTCGCGGTCTGGACCGGCCTCGACAAGGGCGAGCCGCAAGTGTTTCTCACCTCGACTACACCCGACGGCAAGCGCGCGCAACAGCGTATGCTCACCCGCAAGTCCGGGGAGGTGACCGATGTCGCGGGGCTGCCGCTGGATGGCGGCTACCTGGTCGCCTGGGTGGACGAGCGCAGCCGTGACGCCGAGGTCTACGCCGCGCGCATCAGCCGCGCCCTCGACAAGGCTTCTGCGGAGCAGCGCATTACCAGCGCCGACGGGGCTGCCACCGAGCTGCTGCTCACGCGCGTCGCTGGCAAGCCCTACGCGGTGTGGGCGGATGCGCGCGCCGCGGAAGAGCCAGGCTGGGCCGACATCTACGGAGCATTCCTACGGCCGAACGACGCCGCACGCGACGGCGCGGAGCACCGCCTGAGCAGCACGCGCCCGCATTCGTTCGCGCCGCAGGTCAGCTCGCTCGACACGGGCGCCATGCTGGCCTGGCTCGAGGAGGCTGCCGATAGCTCGCCTGCCGGCGTTCGCCTCGCAAGTCTGGGAGAAAATGGTGACATCTCGGGCGGCGTGCTGGCGGTGCCAATCGAGGCTGGCGCCGTGCGCGCGCTGGGGCTCGAGTGCCGTGGCGCCGTGTGTCGCGTGGTCGTGACCGTGGAAGCGGAGGGTCGCGGTGAGCTGCACGGCTTCGAGTGGAAGCCGGGCTCGAACGAGCCGCGCATCGCTCGCCTGACTGGACTGGGTGGCCCGGGGGCGGCCGCGGTGGCTCCGCTGGTGCGCGGCAACCTGGTCTACGTCGCCGACCTGCGTGACGGGCAGGGCCTGGTGCGGCGCCTCGGCATCGAGTGGTGATGTCGCGGCAGCGTGGCCGTGAGCACGTCTAGCTCATCGCACCCAGCGCGGCCCGTGTCCTGCGTAGCATCCGTTTACCCGGCCTCGCTGCCGGCAAAGTCGATGTGAAGTCGGTTGCCGTCCGGATCTTTGAGGTTGATGATCACGTTGCCGGTCCCGGGCTGTCGGCTCTCGTCGTAAGGCACGGCGCGCTCTTTCAGGCGCCCTTTCAGCTCGGATAGTCGGCTGCCTGCGAGGGCGAAGTGCTCGAGCCGCAGCGCGCCTTGCGGCTGCGGTTGCTCCGCCACACCGACCAGATGAATGACCGCGCGCTCCCCGGCGTACATCCAGGCGCCGGGAAAGCCGAGCGGAGGCCTGGTCCCCGACTTCAATCCGATCACGTCTTCGTAGAAGCGTACCAGCGCCTCGAGGTTTGCGGTTCGGATGTTGACGTGATCGAGCCAGCGAATCGTTGGCATTGCTTCGTTACTTACCGCGACCAGCCAGCGGCTAGAAGCCTGGTGCGCTCGAACCAGTCGCCGCCGAGGCTTCGGGCTTCTCTGCTTCGGCCGACGGGCGCTCGCTTTCCTGCATCATCTCGATCAACCCGCGTGGTTTGGCAGGTTGTGCCGAGTCGTCCTCGAGCTTGACGTCGTAGGGATTGGAACCCGCTTTGGCATCGCCTGCGGCGGCCGTCCGAGCGGGCTCCGAAGCGCGGGCAACGGCGTGCGCGGCGCTGGCCGCTTTCGGCTTGGCAGCGGCCGGTTTGGGCCGAGTCAGGGCCGCGGCCATGGCTTGAGCGAGAGGCGCAGGCGATGGCACGGCACTCGTCGCCGCCGCTGCTTCCGCCTGGCCAAGCGCGGGGGCGGGCGTGACCGCGACGGGAGCGGGAGCAGGCGGCGCTGCGGCAACGACCTGAGCGGCAGGCGACTCGGCGGGGCGCGGCGGCGCTTTCGACTCGGCGGAGCGCGACCACGGCAGGTTGCCCGAGAGCCACAGCGTGAGGGCCGAGGCTGCGGCGGCAGAGGCGAGCGACGAAACCAGCAGGCGCCGCTTGGACGAGCGCTGCACCTCGCGAAACTGACTCGCCGCCACCACGCTCAGGTCGGGATTGTAGGGGCGGGGCGGCGCGCTGCGAGCATCCGTCGTGGTCGGCGCGAGCGTCTGCGGTGGTGGTGGCATTTTTGGTGGAGACGGGGCAGCGGGCTGCGCCGCTACTGGCCGCTCTGGCACGGGCGGGGGCAGGACCGCCGGCTCCGACAGGGAGAGAGCGAAGCTGATGGTTGCCGCCGGTCGATCGTAGACCGCCAGCACTTCCGGCTCTTCACTGCGCGGCGGCGTAGCGCGCGGGGGCGAGGAGGGCTTGGCGCTTGCGGGCCGAGAGGGATTTGGACCGGGTATGCCGAAGGGCAGGGTGCTGCGGGGGCTCAGCCCGATCGGGCGCGAGGAGCTCGGGCGAGGCGTTTGGCTGGGACTGACTGGCGGCCTGCTCGGCGAGGCAGCAGCGCGCCCGAACGGAGCCGCGCTGGGTGGCGGAGGCGCCGCGCTGGGCGAGCTGGCGACTGCAGCCTGCGCTGGATGACTCGGCCTGCTCGGGCCGAGCGTGGCTGGCAGACGGGCGGCGAGCTTGAGGGACGGCACTCGCTCGATCGATGTCCATGCCGGCATGCCGTGGCGCCAGACCAGTGAGCGCTCCGTGAGCTTGTGAGCTCGTAGTGCCTCCACCACGTCGGCGGTGCTCATCGGAACCACGACCGAGTCCTTGGTGTTGACCAACCATTCGGCGGTGATAGCCGAGACGGAAAGCGTGACGGCATCGTCCGCCGTTTGTTCGGTGTACTCGGGCAGGTCCCAGCCCTTGTCTACGACGCGGGAATCGTTAGCCATCGCAGCGTCCGCCAATCATAGCGACTTTCACGGACGAGCGGTAACCTGGCCGAATTTACTCGATCCACAGCTGCGCGATTTTTGAAACGATGCTCTACGGGACATCGTCGTCGATGTTGACGAGCCCCCGCACGTCCTCGGGATCGAAGTCGTCGTAGTCGCCATCGGCGCTTTGGGCCAGCCCCAGCACGATGTCGTACATGGGGTTGCCGTCAACGGTACCGTCGTCTTGCACGCCGCTCACGGTTACGGTCTTCGGCATGTTCCAATCCGTAGCGTCGAAGACCAGCTTGCCGGCAATCGGTGACAGGATTTCGCCTTCGCCCGGGGCGGAGCTGGACAGCGGAATGGTGACGCTGGAACTGGGAGCGGACGTGAGCACGACCTGGAACGTGACGGTGGGCGAGCCGAGCGCCTCCCCCGTTGCCTTCTCGGCCGGGTCAGGCTGAGTGACGTGCACTTCCGCGCGGTCGTCGTCAACGGTCGTGAGCGAAACGTCGGGCGGGTTCTTGTCGTTGTAGTCGGTGTCAGTGCTCTCGATGACCCCGGTTAGCACTTTGGTTGCCTGCGGGCCGTCCTTGATGTCGTCGTCGACCGCCGTGACCGTGATGTGCTTGGTCGTTCGCCAGTCCGACGCGTTGAACTTCACCGACTTGACTGGACCCAGCGTGGCTTCGGTGTCGTCACTGACCGAGAGCGGGATGGTAACCCCACCGCTGGGCCGCGAAAGCAGCACGATGTCGAAGGTCGCCGTCTTGGTTCCGTCAGGTCCTCCGAAATCGTGAGAGGCTGGTCCGGTGGCGGGCTGATTTCGACGCCCGGGCTGTCGTCGTCGACGTTGCTGAGCATCACGTGAAGGAGATTGAGTGCGGAGTAGTTGGTGTCGTTGCTAGTCGGCTTGTCGAGCGTGATCTCGTAGTCCTGGTCGCCGTCGACGCTGTCGTCGTTGACGCCCACGACGGTGATGGTCTGTGGCGAGGCCCAATCGGTCGTCGTGAATTCGATGAAGGTGACCCCGGCCAGGCTGCCTTCGAGCGTGTTGCTACTTCGGATCGGGATGCGGACCGTATCAGTGGGCTGCGAGTTGAGCGTGACCCGGAAGGTCGCCGTGCCGTTGTCGCCGTTCACGACAGGAGTCTCTCTGCTGGTGCCGTCGAGCATCTCCACCGTGATGCCCGCCTCTTCATTGTCGCGGTTCGTGAGCGGCTCGACGTCGTCGGCGTTCAGGCCGCTGTAGCGTGAGTCCTCACTGACAGCCGGACCGGTGACGATTCTATACGTCTTGTTCCCGTCGTCGACCTGATCGTCCTCACCGTGGACTAGGATGACCTGCGCCGTATTCCAGTTGTCGGGGGTGAAGATCACCAAAGCATCCGCCGCGTCGAGGGAGCCTTCGTTGGCATCGCTGCTGGAGAGCGGGATGGTGACGTTCTCGGTCGGCTGCGAATTCAGGACGATGCTGAAACTGGCGGTTTGGCCGGTCTCGGTGCTCTCGTTGTCGACGATCTCGATCGTGATACCTTCGCT
This sequence comes from Polyangiaceae bacterium, assembly GCA_035281385.1. GTDB lineage: Bacteria > Myxococcota_A > Polyangia > Polyangiales > Polyangiaceae > PMG-095. Next base: position 24,624 of record DATEDZ010000295.1, on the reverse strand, counting down.
GTCGTTGTCCACGATCGGCGTGCTCACGTCCATCGGATCGATGCCGTCGTAGTCCTGGTCGGTGCTCGAAGCGGGGCCGAGCTTGACGGTGTAGGTGGGATCGCCGTCGGCGACGTCGTCGTCGACGCCCGTTACCGTGACCAGTTTCGGAGAGCTCCAGTCGCTCGGTTCGAAGGTAAGAACGGACGGGATCACGTTGGCTTGCGCGGCTGGGCTGCCTGAAACGTCGATGCTCACCGTGGCGGTGGGCCTGGAGTTCAGGACGACCTTGAACGTCATACTGTCGCCGTCTTCGTTCGCCTCCCCCGTCTTGTCCTTGACCGTGATGCTGGCCGTGTCGTTGTCGATATTGGTGAGAGTGACGTCGGCGCCGTCACGGTCCTCGTAGCCCGGGTCGTCGCTGATGGCGGGTCCGACCACGATCGAGTACGTCTGGTCCCGGTCAGCCACGTCATCATCCACGCCGCTGACCGTGACGGTCTTGGCCGACGACCAATTGGTCGTCGAGAACATGACCATGCTGGTGCTCACCGTGCCTTCGCTGGTGTCGCTGCTGGAAATGGGGATTGAAACGTCGTTTTGGGGCTGCGAGTTGAGGACGATGCTGAAGGTGTACGAAGGCAAACCTGCCTCGAACGTCTTCTTTTCACCCAGCGCCGTGACGGTGATGCCAGGGCTGTCGTCATCGACGGTTTTTAGCGGGACGTCGGGCGCGTCGAAGCCGTCGTAGTCGGCGTCGGTGCTGGTCGCGGGGTTGATTTCGATGTCGTAGGGCGGCTCGCCATCGGCGACGTTGTCGTCGACGCCCGTGACCGTGATCTTCTTCGCGCCCGACCAATTCAGCGCGTTGAAACTGACGGACGTGGGGGTGACCGTCGCCTCCGATTCGTCGGAGCTGAAGAGCGTGATGGTGACGTCGCCTTTGGGCTGCGAGTTGAGCGCGATGGTGAAGCTCACGCTGCCGCCGCCTTCGGTTGGCGTGCCATTCATTGGACTGATTTCGCTGACCGTAATGCCGGCGCTGTCGTTGTCGACATTGGATACGGACACGTCACGCGGGTCTCGCCCTGCGTATTTCGTATCGGTGCTCGTCGCCGCGTCCGTAATCACGCTATAGGGTTGTGGGCCGTCGGCGACATCGTCGTTGACGCCCGTCACGGTGATGGTGCGAGGCGCATTCCAGTCAGTGGCCGTGAATTTGACGCTGCTTGGGCTGATGGTTCCTTCGGTCGTCTTGCTGCTGTGTAGCGGCAAGGTCACGTCAGCCGTCGGCTGGGAATTGAGGACGACCGTGAAGGTCGCCGTGCCGCCGGCCTCGGTCGTCGTGATCGCGCCCGTAGCGGGGTTTACCGGACTGGTCGGAGTGATGGTGATGCCGGCCGAGTCGTTGTCGGTGTTGGTGACATTGGGATCGGCTGGATCTAGCCTCCTATATTTGGGATCCTTGCTGATCGCGGGCGCCGTCACCACTCGGTAAATCTGGTCGCCGTCGGCCACGTTGTCGTTTTGGCCCGTGATGGTCACGGGTTGTGGCGAGCTCCAGTTGGCGTTCGTGAAGAGGACGCTGGATGGGCTGACGGTGCCTTCGGCCGTCCGGCTGCTGCTCAGATCCACCCTCACGTCGGCGGTGGGCTTGGAATTGAGCACGATCCGGAAGCTGGCCATGCCGCCCCCTTCGGTCGTGGTCAGGCCATTGGTGCCGGTCAGCGTGATGCCGGGGCTGTCGTTGTCGGCGTTGCGGACCTTCACATCCAGCGCGTCGCGACCGCCGTAGTTGGGGTCGTTGCTGATGGCCGCCGCCAGCGCCACGCGATACTCCTGGGCCCCGTCCGCGACGTCGTCGTTCTGGCCCTTGATGGTCACGACTTGCGGCGCGTTCCAGTTGGACGTCGTAAACTTCAGACTGCTGGGGCTCACCGTGCCTTCTGCGGTGTTCGTGCTCGAGACACCGATCGTCACGTCGGTGTTGTCGGCTGGCTGCGAGCTGAGCACCACCGTGAAAGTGGCGCTGCCGCCCGCTTCCGTCGTCGTGAGGACTTGATTCGAGGGGCTCACGAAAATGCCGGGGCTGTCGTCGTCGAGATTGGTGACGTTGATATTGTTCGCGTTCATGCCCGAGTAGCTGGGGTCGTCGCTCTCGGCAGGCTCGGTGATGATGCGATAGGGCTGGTTGCCGTCGGCCATCGAGTCGTTCACGCCCTTGATGGTCACGACTTGCGGCGCGTTGTAGTTGTCGGGCGTGAACAGCAGCTGCGCCGGCGTCACACTGCCTTCACTCTTGTCGTTGCTGGTGAGCGCGATGGTCACCTCGGCGGAGGGCTGCGAGTTGAGCGCCACCGTGAACGTAGCCGAGCCACCGACTTCGGTCGTGGTCAGACCGGACTGGGCCACCAGCATGATGCCGGCGCTGTCGTTGTCGGTATTCGACAGGCTGACGTCGCTCTCCACCAGCGCCGCGTAGGCCGCATCCTGGCCGCTCGGGTTGGGCGTGACGTGGACCGTGTAGGACTGCATGCCGTCGGTGACGTCGTCGTCGACGCCCGTCACCGTCACGACCTGCGGCGCGTTCCAGTTGGTCTCGGTGAAGGTCAACATGGCTGGCGAGACCACACCCTCGTCCAGGCGAGTGCTCACGACGTCGAGCAGCACGTCCCCGCGCGGTTTGGAGTTGAGCTGCACCGTGAACGTCGCGCTATCTCCGTTCTCGCTCGTGACCAGGACCGGGGCCGAGGTGACCGTGATGCCGGGGCTGTCGTCGTCGATGTTGATGACCTGCGCGTCGGGCCCGTCGAGGCCGGCGTAGCTTGCGTCGTCGCTCACCGCGGCGGCGGTCAGGATCGCGTAGGGTTGATTGCCGTCGGCGCGATCGTCGTCCACACCCGTGATGGTGATCACCTGGGGCGCCATCCAATTCAGCGTGGTAAACACGACGCTGCTGGGCGTGACCGTGCCTTCGTTGTCGTCATTGCTCGATAGCGGGATGGTCACGTCCGCGGTCGGCGGCGCGTTGAGCGCGATGCCGAAGGTGGTCATGTCGCCGGACTCGAACGTGATCAAGTCCATGGCCGGGATCAGCGTGATGCCGGCGGTATCGTTGTCCTGGTTTTTGACCTCGACGTCGTCCGGATCCAGCTTGTCATAGGCCGTGTCCGCGCTGACCGCGGCGGAGGTGACGACGTGGTAGATCTGCTCGCCGTCCGGTTCGTCATCGTTGACGCCCGTCACCGTGACCAGCTGCGGCGCCATCCAGTTGAGCGGTGTGAACACCAGCGATGGCGTGCTGAGCGTGCCCTCGGTCGGCTCGTCGCTGCTGAGATCGATGGTCACGTCCGCGGTCGGTGCGTGATTCAGTACGATGCTGAACGTCGCCTCTGCGCCCGACTCATTCGTCACCAGCCCGCCCGTCGGCGTCACCAGGAAGCCCGCGGTCTCGTCGTCCACGTTGACGACCTGAACGTCGAGCGGATCGATGCCAATGTAGTTGGGATCCAAAGTCGAGGCGGCCGAAGTGCTGATCGTATAGGCCTGGTTCATGTCCGGCAGCTCGTCGTCGACGCCGGTAATCTGCACCGTTTGTGGCGCATCGAAGTTGTCCGGCGTGAACGACACGCTGATCGGGCTCACCAGACCCTCGGCCTCGTTGCTGCTCTGGAAGGCGATCGCGACGTTATCGGTCGGCTGTTCCTTGAGATAGATGGTGAAGGTGGCCTTGGCACCCTGCTCGGTCGTGACCAGGCCCGCATTCGGCAAGATCACGATCTTGCCCTGGTCATCGGCGCTCGTGCCGCCGCCGCTGCCGCTGTTGGCGTTGGGGTCGTACTTGAAGTCACCGAGCAGGCTGGTGCAGCCGCCGAGCAGCAAGCTCCAGCCGGCCAGAAGCGCGCACATGAGACGTGAGGCCGACATCAGAACGTCCCTCCGACGCCGGCGCTGCCCAGCCCCACGAACGGCGACCACTGGACGCGCGTCTGCGCGCTGCGAGCGGCGCCAGGACGGCGCGCCGTCGAGACCGGCGCAGCGTCTTGCTCCACCGGCTGCGGCCGCATGAACAAGAGCACGGTACCGCCCGCCGCGCCAACGCCCGCGACCACGAAGCCGATCGTCGAGAGTTGCCCGTACGTGTAATAGCGGTCGAGGTCCTGCCGTTGCGGCTTACCGCAGGTATCGCGCGGGCAGTCGGTGGTCAGCTTACCGTGCTGGCGCAGCGCCAAGATGCCGGTGACTGCGCCCAGCACCAGACCGGCGCCGCCGACCGCATAGGCGCTGATCATGGCGGGCTTGCGCCAGGCGGGCTCGGCAAATGTCACGATGACCTTTTCGCTGCGCTCCTCTTCTTCCAACACCGTTGGCGAGGCGTTAGGCGGCGCCTGCTCCAGCTCGAATGCGATGCTGATCGACTCACCCTCTTTCAGAGTGACGATCTTTCTGGCCGCGTAATAGCCATTGCCGAGCGCGCGAAGCTCGTGCTGCCCTGGATCGATGGGGCGTTTGAGGCCGAGCGATGCCGCGGCGATGGGCCTTCCGTCGATGGTGACGCGGGGCGTGCTCGGGCCCTGCACGGTGATCTCGAGGTGGGGCAGGCGTGACGCCACACTCGCAATCTCGGCGTTGGCATCGGCGAGCGCCTTGACCCAAGGTTGTGGGGCGCCCGCCGCTACGCCTTCACGAATGATGCGACCGTAGTTTTCGTGGGCGTCGACTAGCTTGCCGAGCCCGACCTGTGCGCGTGCCAGATCACGCCGCAGCGTGGGAGCGTTGACCAGCTCGAGCGCGCGCGTGAAGCGATCTGCGGCGGACGTGTAGTCCTTGGCCTTGAGCGCGTTGTAACCCTCTTGAGCCAGCTGGCGCGCCAGCGCGCGATCCGCCGAGCTCGGTTCGGACGAGTCGTTCGGGTTGGTCGGAGCGGGCGGCTCCGAAGGAGCGGGCGTTGCTGGCGCGGGTTCGGCTGGGCTCGACTGCGCGTGCGACGAGCGCGTGACAAAAGGAATCGCGCTCGCCAAAAGGCCGAGCGTCAGCTGTAGTAACCGGGTTTTTCGTTGCCCCACTCCCGGGGCTTAGTTCCGCCGAGGACCGCGTGCAACTCCGATTCTCTTCGATGATCGACAGGTGAGGTCGCGTCGGGCCCCGTCCCTTCCCGAGACGCGAGTCCGAGGCTCGATTGAATTTCAAATCTGAAAGGTGCCGGCGGCCGCGCGTGGTCATTTTGCGAGATCTGACGCGAGCGGGTGCCGTTCCCCCCGCACCGTCAGCTGCCTCGTAATTCGAGCTGCAGCGTCCTATCGATCGCCGACGTCGACCGCTGGGCAGAGTCGGGAGTGCCACCCTGGTCGGACGACTTCCTCGGCTGAGCACCTTCCGCCAATGTTCTTCCGCCAATATCCTTTCATCCGCCAAGGGGGGAGGGTGGGCTCCACAATGCGCCGAGCTCGAGCTCGATGGCCTCGAAGGGGGCGACGCGTACGCGAACGTTACCCTGATGGATGCGAACTTGGCGCCAGCGACCTGCCTCGCCAAGCTCGTAGACTTCGAGGGTCTGAGCGCTCGGATCCACGAGCCAGACATGCCCGACGCGCTGCGCTGCGTAGATCGGGAGCTTTTCCGTGCGGTCTACCGCCTCGGTGGATTTCGAGAGCACCTCGCAGACCCAATCGGGCGCGAGCGCAAAATACGCTGTTTCGGGGAGCGCAGGCAGCCGCTCGACCCGCCAGCCTGCAAGATCTGGAACCATCGGCTCGTGCGGCACCAGCTGCAGCTCGGGCTCGTCCAGGATCCACCATCCACCAGGTCCACCGCGACCACGCTGAAAAGGCCCATTGAGCTCCCCGCCCAGCACCGAGGTCGCGTTGGCGTGCGGCGGGGAAGGACGCGGCGTCACGTAGAGTGTTCCGCGAATGATCTCGGCGCGCTGGTGCTTCGGTACCTCGAGGTATTCTTGGTACAGAGCCAAGCGCGGATCCTCCGCCTTTTGCGCCATCGCCTGGAGCGTAACACGGGAACATTTCCCGAGCCCGAGACAGCGGCGGGCTGAGCTCGTGGGCCGATGCTAAGCTTGAGCGGGCGTCCGACCGGCGCTTTGGGCAAGATGAGAAGGATTGGTGCGTGGAGCTGCTGGCGCCAGTGGGCGCGCTGGGGGCTCGCCGTGCTGATCAGCTCGTCGCTCGGGTGTGGTCGAACGAAGCAGCTAGGCGGCGCTGGAGTCACGCCGGAAGCACCGGAGCTCCCGGAGTGTCCCGTGGAGGCGGCGGAGGCGAGAGAGCCCATGCGGTTGGAAGGCGCGGTGGCGGCTTGGATGTCGCGATGTGGGCATTTGGCGTATGTGCGTGTCGCGGCGGGGGGACAGGAGCTGCTATTGCGGGAACCGGATCAGAGCGAGCGGATGCTGGCGCGGACCGACGGGGCGGCAGACGACCGGTGGACTTGGGCGCAGCGCGTGCACTTCTCCGAACGCGGTGACCAGCTCTATCTCGACCTCGCGTTCGGGAGCACCACGTCGCCTCCATCACTCACCGCGATCGATCTCTTCACACGTGAGCAAGTCTCGCGCCCTGAAGCCCATCTCGATCGGCTGGTCCACTGCCTGGGGACCGACTACCTGGTGCAGTGCAGGGGAGACCAGCTACTCGTTTACGATAGCAAGCTCGACACGGTGGCGCAGCACCAGCTCAGGTGCGGCAGCGTCTGGTCTGACCCGCGCGACTGCAAGGTGTTCGTTGGCGGCGCGACACTTCGGGTCGTGCAGTTGGATCGGCAAGCCGAGCCGATCACGCTGCCTGCATTGACGCTCAGTAGCTTGGGAACAGAGCGGTACGTGTCCGTCCCGAACCAGCCGTACGTCCTGCACGGCGCGTTCGATCAGACGTACTGCGGGGACACCACGTGTCTAACGTTTGGGCTCACCGAGCTTTTGGATCTACGTGCGGGCGGCAAGGTCGTTTTCACTTCTCCCGCTATGGGCGATAAGCTCGAGGAAAGCATCCTGCAGTCCGATCCTCCAGGCAAGGTCGCGCTGCTGAGCCTAGCACGGCAGCACTTCGTCATCGACGGCGAAGAGCGGCTGACCGAGCTCGAGGAGCTCGTGCCCCTGGCCCTGCTGCGCGATCAAGTGACGCTGCTCGCCAACCGCCGTTTATCTGGTGACAAGTGGGAACAGGGCCGCTATCGCCTACCGAGCCGCGTGACCAGCGCCGAGTCCATCGAGCTCGAAGGCACGCTCCAGCTCGGAACGCTCTCCAGAGACGAACGGCGCGTGGCGTGGCTGCGCAACAATCCCGACGATGCTCGCGAAGCCACCTTGGTGGTGGCGCCCCTCGATTCTCCCAGCGCGGCGCAAGACATCCGCAGCGTACCGGCGGCCTTGGTGCTCCTCTGGGTTGGGAACACCGGATACGCCCTGCTGTGGGCGCCCGAGGTGCTATTTCCCCCACCGGGCGCCGAAGATCTGGCGGAGCCTGGCTATTACTTGTTGGATCCGCAGGGGCAGGTGGTTCAGTTTTGGAAGCGCGACCACGCCCCCGAGCTCCACGACGCTGCCGGCCATGTCGTGGCGGTGTTCGGTGCGGAGGGCACTGAAATCCGTTCGGCGACGATCATCGACGTGGCCACGGGTGCGATCACCTCGCTCGGGGGCACGATGCGAATGCTCCAGGGATTCCCGGAGCTTTCGCTGGACCAATCCGCGACCCGCTACCTGCTAAGCCTCGACGACGGCTTCTGGACCGGCAGCTTCGGCGAGTAGAGCGAGTCGTTCCAACCGCTCGGCGGCACTGCGGCCGAAATGTCGGTCTCTTGCAATTGATTTTCACTTTCATTAAGCAAAGCGGCGTGTTAGTTAGCGCAGTGTTCTCCCCAGGGCGCGCGTGTCCTTCAAGCTCACTCCCTCCACCTACAAAGCCTGGTGGGACTTGCACGCGTGGGCGGGAGTCGTGGCCTCGCTTCTCGCCCACGTGATGTTCTTCTTCGGCGTCTGGACGTTGTTCTTTCCGGAGCTGTTGGCGTGGCAAGAGCCGCGGGGGCCCGTACCCACCTTGCCCGAAGTAGATCGCACGCTGGCTCGAGCGGTGGCGCAGGGAGACGTCTCGCCGCAACGGCTGCGCGTGTTCCTGCCGACCGCGCACGCACCCGGCTTCAGTGCCACGTATACGGGCAGCAACGACGAGCGCGAATACCGGCATATCGAGCGGCACGGACTGGTCGAGCCCCGCTCGGGCATGGCGGATTTCTTCTATGGGATGCATTACCTGCAGCCGCCGGCCGCGCCCAAGTGGCTGTATGTGGTGGCGGGGCTGGTCTCGGGGGTGTTGGTGCTCGTTACTGCTACTGGGCTTTTGATTCAGCTACGCTTCTTGTTCGCGCAGGTTCACCAATTTCGGGCGAAGCAGGGCATCAGGGTCGTAATTTCCGACGCGCACAAGGTGCTCGGAACGCTCGGTCTACCTTTCGTTGCCGTTTATGCCTTCACCGGCGCCTGGATGGGGCTCGACTCGGTGCTCGTTCCCCGCCTGACCGAGGTCGCGTTTCGCGGCAGCGAGCAGGCGGCCACGCTGGCGCAATTCGGTCCAGAAACCCCCAAGATTCAGGCCGCACAGGTTCCGGCTCGGCCCCTGCCACTGGCTGAGTTGCTGGCGCGCGCGAAGCGTGAGCTTCCGCCTGCCGATGCGACGCCTGACGCGCTGAGCGACTGTCGCTCGGTGACGCTCATCCATCACGGCGATCGCGAGGCGGCGGCCGAATTCCATTGTGGCAAGGCCAGCGTGGCGCTGCGTCAACGCGATGGAGCCCTGCTCGCGGCCCCTCGCCAATCCACGACCCTGCTAACGCGCATCGGCGAGATCCCCTATGCGCTGCATTTCGTCGAGTTCGCCGGCGTTCCGTTGCGGCTGCTGTACGCGCTGCTCGGGCTCGCGGGCTGCGCGACCATCCTGACCGGCAACTGGCTCTGGCTCGAGCGGCGAGCCCCGGGCGGCGGTAGGTGGCTGCTGCAACGCCTGACCCTCGCAGCGGCTTTTGGCGCGCTCGTGGCGTGCACGGCCATGGTTTGCTCCACCCGCCTCGCGATTTCCCTGCGCTTCGAGCGGCACGCCTTTTGGTGGAGCTGGCTTTTGGTGGCCATCGCGTGCTTGGGGGTACGGAGCGCGCCGCGTCTCTGGCGGGCTTGTTCCGCCGCTGCCGGCACGCTGCTCGTCCTGACGCCGCTGGTCGGCTTGCTGCAGCTCGGAAACGAGGCGCGCATCGTGGCCTCGCCATTTGCCAATCATGCCGTCGATGTGGCGCTGCTCTGCTTGGGAGGGGCGTGCTTCGCCGTGAGTCGAGTCGCCACGCAGCGCCGAGCCAGGGCTAGCGGCAGGGACGCAAGGAGCTCGCTGGGTGTGGCTTGAGCTGGCGGGTAGTGGCGCGGCCTGGCTCGCTCACGCCCTTTGGTACCTGGGTCGCGCCAAGCGTCGCCTGTGGGCGCACCGATCACGTCCGCTCTTGCCCTGGTTTTCGCTCCCGCTGCTAGGCACTGCGTTCGCGTGCTGGATTGGCGAGCACGGCGCTGCGCTCGGCGCCTGTGCGGCGTTAGCTGCACTAGCTGCTGCGGCCAGCGTCAACGCGCTCCTCGCCCCGGTTCGGCCGCTCGCTTTGGGGGTTACGGTCGCCGCTTCGCTCGCGGCGCTGGGGGCTGGCCTGCTGGGCTGGGTGCTGCATGCCGTCTAGAGCGACAAACAGCTTGCTTTGGCAACGAAGTTCACGAGTTAGTAGCGCCGAGCGCGGCCGCGTGGGGGGCGGCTCGGCCGAATTCACTTCGGCCGAGGGGGGCGGCGCGTGCCGTCCCCACCAGGAAGGGGCTAGAACGCCGAGCGGCCAATCCGATCGGCGTTCTGGGTTGCCCGGCAGCCTGCCGCTCACGCTCGCCGCTGCTCTGATCAGCACGCCACCGCTGGCGCTCTACACGGCGCTCCTGCTCGCCAGATGGCTGCCGGTATCGGAAGAAGCGCGCGCGGCGCTCGGACTACTCTTGCCCCTGCCCCTGTATGTCGTGTTTGCCTGTGTCGTCATGCGCCTGCGCGCAGGTCCTGCCTGGGCAACGTGCGTCCTGCTCGGGCTCGCCGTCGCCGTCGCCGTCGCCGCCGGTGGCTGACGCTCGACGTTTACCCCTGGCAGGCCCCCTCGGCCAATGAAATTGAAAATGATTATCATTTTCATTGACGCCCTCCTGGGGCTCGGGCAAAACGCTCCAGCGTCGCGGATTTGACTGCAAATTCCGCCGAATTCTTGGAGAAAGTCATGTTCAGACAGCAATCTCGTTGGCTCACGCTTGGCGGGGCGCTCGCGCTCCTTTCCGTCGTCGCTTGCGCTAGCGGCGGCAACGGCGGGTCCTCCGACAATGAGCCCGTGGCGGGCGCCGCAGGTGCCGGCGGCGGTGAGCCACTGCCGACCGACGAGGGCATCTACGTGGTCGGCGGCTACCTGACCATCCAAGAGAAGTACGTCGGATACCTGGCGGTCACCGACGACATCTCGGCAGCAGGCGCCATCGATCTAGAGAAGGTGGTCGAGTTCCCCGACGACATGTCGTTTGCCTCTCCGGGCAATGGCGTCATCTACGTGGGCAACGGCAGCGCGCCGGTGATCGAGCGTTGGGTGCTGAACGAAGCCAACGAGCTCGTCAAAGACAGCGAGGTCGGCCTAGCGCAGTACGGCATCGCGTCCGGGCTCGGCATCAAAGATCCGCTGCATTTCATCGCGGACGACCGGGCCTACTTCATCGACGGCAAGACCCAGCAGGTCGTCATTTGGAACCCGGAGACGATGAAGACAATCGACAGCTTCACGCTCGATGGGTTTCCGGAAGGAGATTTCTTCACCGGCCTCAATTTCGTGCACGAAGACGGCGACCGCCTGCTGCTCTCGGCCCGCTACTGGCGTCCAGACGACACGGCCGCGCTGCTCACGCGCGTCGCCATCATCGACACCACGGGCGACAGCGTGACGTACGTCGACGACACGCGCTGCGGCAACGTCGCCTTCCAGGCGCACGACAGCGAAAACAACCTGTACCTGGCGAGCCACCCCGCGCAGACCGCCGTGATTGCGGCCGGCTTGGCGGGCGATCCCGTGGCCGAAAGCTGCATCATTCGCATCAACTCCGGTGAGAACGAGCTCGATCAGGACTACTACGTGGGCCTGGACGACCTTGTCGGCGGCTCCGCCGGCGGTATCATGCAGGGCGCGGGCGACGAGGCCTTCATCCTCAAGCACGCAGGGCCAGCGCTCACGGTCGCCAACGCTGGCAGCGCCGCCAAGCGTTCAGAGTGGGAGCTCCATCGGCTCACCCTCGGTAGCGAGGAAGCGACGCTGGAGAAGGTGCCGGACATCGAGCTGCAATCGGCCTACGGCCTAGCCTTCACGACGCGCGTGGCGGGCAAGAACACGCCCTACGTGATCACCGTGAAGGGTGACTTCAGCGAGGGGTCGTACTTCGACGTGTCGCAGCCGGGCGAGCTCACGCAGGCGCTCACGGTGCCGGGCTTCCCCGCCAAGGCGATTCTGGTCAAGTAAGCCGTCGAGAGCGCCGGAGGCGCGCCTGGCGGGAGCGCGCAGGATCGAAACGCGAAACGCAGGCGGTGCGGGGTTTCGGCCCGCCGCGCTGCTCGCGTTCTCAGCGTAGCTCGGCGCTGGCCTTCAGGTAGAAGGCGCGCCCGGGGCGCTGCACGCCGAAGTTGTCGAATACCTTGGCGTCCGTCACGTTGTCGATCTCGAACGTGGACGTGGCGCGCCCGGCGTCGCGCGTAACGGTCCACGAAGCCCCGAGCGTATGAGTGATCATGGTGTCGACGCTCTGTTTCTCGCGAGACACGCCCACGCTCTCCCAGCCGCGGAAGAACTCGCGGACGTAGCGACCGTGGTAGAATGGCTCGATGCTGTCGCGTGCGTCCACCACGCCGTCGAAGCGGAGCCGCGCCCCCCAGCTCGCGAAGAGGTACGGCCGGTTCGGGATACGATCGCCCTCGAACTTGCTAAAAGCGCCTTCGGTCGAGGCGTTGCGCAGGTCGAGCCAGGTGAGGCTGCCGTCGAGCGTGGCCAGTCGCCCCGGCGACGTCCAGCTGGCGGCGTTTTCGAGCCCCAGAGCTCGGGCCGCGTAGAGGTTTTCGTAGGTGTAGAACTGGTCGGTGCCGAGCAGCACGATCAGGCTGGCGCTGTTGCGCCAGAAACCGTTGATGTCCAGCGTGAGGTCACCGAAGGGCTGACGCCTGAGCTCGAAGCGCGGTCCCAGGTTGGCGTTGTGGCTCACCTCCGGTGAGAGCTCGAGATTCTCCAGCACGAGCGCGCCATCGCCGAACAGCTCGCCCGAGCTGGGCAGGCGTGTGGCGTACTCGTACGAAGCCTTGGCGTAGAGCCAGGGCACGAAGCGGTAGCGTAGCGTGTTGCCCGCGCCCTGCGTATGGTCGTGGGCCCGCCGCTCGTGAAACACGTTGCCGGGCAGCAGCTCTTCGCTTTTGGCACCGTAATAGTAATCTTTGACGAAGATCACGTTCGAAAGGCGCGCATCGAAGAGGTTCAGCTCGTACTCGAGGCCGCTCACCAGGCTGAGCAGCTCGCGCTTGGCGGTCAGCGGATCACGCGCGCTCGAAGCCGCCCGCAGGTGGTCGGCTCCGCTGCGCGACGCGAGCTGAGGTGTAACGCTGGCGCGCAGGGCCTGCGCCTTGCTGGGCTGCCAGCGGAGCAGCGCGCGGGCGAAGAAGCCAGCGTGCCACACCGTTTGGTCGTGGGGCCGCGCGTCGATCTCGCCGCCCGTGGGGCGTTGAAAGACGCGCTTGCCGTACCAATCGTAGCTCCACCTGCTGCGGTCGACGTAGTCGACGCTGCGCCGCGCGTAGCTGCCGACCAGCTCGAGCTCGACGCTGGGCGCGAGCGAGACTTCGTAGCGCAGCGTCGCCCCGCGCACGTTTTGACCGTAGCCGACCTCGCCATAAGGCAAGCTCATGATCGTGCTATGCTGTAGCTCTTTGTCGAAGCTAGCCGCAAACCCGCGCAGCAGCAGGCGCTTCGCCCATGGCCGCTCGACCACGCCGGCTTCGAGGCTCGCCCCGTAGGCGCGGTAGTCGTCGTGAAAGCGGCGCACGGTGGCCGGCGCAAGCTGACCCTCGGCGTCCGACACCCTGACGTTGATTTCGTAGTTGTTGTTGGTGCTGTCGAGGAACGCGGAGCCGCGCACGAGCGCGCCGCTCGGCTGCTGGTAATAGCGCGCGTTCACGCTGGTGCGGTGCGTCCCGAACGAGCCGACTTGATAGCTCACGCCGGCCATCGGCCAGTAGCCGTCGTCGCTCACCAGGTTGACGGCGCCGCCCAGAGCATCCGCGCCGAAGCGGATCGGCACGACCCCTCGGTAAACTTCGACGCGATCGATCAGATCGAGCGGGACGTTCGCGATGCCGAACGGATAGCCGGCAAGCTCGAGCGGCACAGCGTCGAGAAAGAAACGGATTTGCTGGTCGTACAGGCCGTTCAGAGAGAAGCGCGCCTCCGAGCCGAGCCCTCCTTCTCGCCGCACCGCCACGCCTTGCGTGCGCGCCAGCACCTCGCCCAAATCGGCGGATTGCTGCTTGGCGCGCCGGAGCTCGACCACGCTTACGGCCTCGGCCGACTGTTGCCGGCGCTTGCCGCTGCCGGCGTTGCCCGTAACCGTGATCTCCACGGGCTGCTCCGGCGCGGCAGGAGCCGCAGGGTCCGTAGCCTGAGCGTGGACGATTTCCGGTGAAAGAACGCCGCTCGCGGCGGCAGCGGCCAAACGGATCCGATGGCGCAATGCACTCCCCGTGACACTCAATGGCAAAGGTTCGTACGCGAGCCGGTCATGCGGTCAGCCGCTCGGTGGCTCTGAACGGGTGCGCGACGCTCAGCTGCTCGATCGCGTGCCGGTCGTGGCTGAGCGTGCTCATCACGTCGTCGCCGAACCACTCGAGCGAGGCCTCCAGGCGGGAGTCGCCGGCGAGGTCGGCCAGGAACGTGCCGTAGTCGAAGGCGCCTTCGAACAGCGGCACCATGCCGAGCCGCGATCCGGCCGCCGCGTAGACGTTGTCGGGCGCGAACACGTCGAGCCGCTCGCGCGAGCTGACGTTCTTGAGGTGATAGTGCGACACGTAGGGTCGGAGTCGCGCCAGGGCGACGCTCGGATCGTCGCCGCCTTCCCACAGGTGCAGGACGTCGAAGTTGACGCGAAGAGCGGGGTGATTCACCTCGGCCAGGAGCTGGAGCGTGGAATCCGTGGTGTCCGCGAGCGTGCGCGGATGCGTTTCGACGAGCAGCAACTGGTCCTGGTCGGCCAGGCGCTGGCAGGCTTCGCGTAGGCGCAGAACGACGTGCGCGCGCTCGCCGCGCGAGGCTTCGGCGGCGCTGCGTCGACCGGCGAACGTGCGCACTTTGCGCGCGCCCCAGTGGCGCGCAAGCGTCGACAGCGTCTCGAGCTTGCGCCTCAGCTCGGCTGCTGGCGCTTCGAGCGGCAGGTAGTCGCTCAGCATCGGCACGTACAAGCCGTAGCGCCGGAGCCAGCGGGCGCCGTACTCGGGCTGATCCGCGAGGTTCTTGGCGTGGGTTCCCCAGAGCTCGATGCCCTGAAAGCGCTCGGCTTGCGCGAAGCTCGCCAATTCGTCGAGCGAGATGACGTGATGGCGAAACGAGATGGTGCAGACCGCGAGCCTCATTCGACGATCCCTCTTGGATTCGTGCGCGCGGGACGCACTGGCGCGTCGAGATCGGCGCACCATTCAACGTAGACTTCGTGCAAGCGTTGCTTGATGCGCCGCTCGAGCGCGTCCTGCTGATCGAGGAGCTCGAACACGCCTGGCGCCAGATCCGGGTCGCCGGACATGGACATTTTCAGCGCTCGATACTGGAGGACGGTGAAGGCCTTCACCAGCACGTCGACCTCGTCGCACCAGGCTTCGAAGTCTGGCACGTCCAACGCCAGCGCCCGCCAGAAGAAGGCAAAGCCGTGCTCGTAGGCATACTTGCGAATTGCCAACACCGGAATCTGCCGCAGCGCGCCCGCAAGGCTCGTCAAGCCACCAGGCGCGCGCCCATCGAGGTGCGCTCGCACGGTCTCGCGAAGCGCCTCCGTGAAGGGGTTGTTGGGCTTGAAGCAAACCCGAAAGTACTCGCGCACGGCGCCCTCCGAAGCCGGCCCAATGTCGCCGTCGTCGAATAGGTAGCCGCCCGCGACGGCCGGGCTGCGGGCGGCCTCGAGAATGCGCGCTTTCGGCAGAACGCCTTCCCAACGAAAGTCCGGATCCTGCATCAGCCACTGCTCGGGGTCGGGCGTCGTCTGCAACATCACGTAGTGCGGGAACGGGTTCTGGTTGAACTTGTTGTCTCGTTCCGGGAGCCGATAGAGGTCGAGCATGACCATCACGTTGCGACCGGGCGGGCGATCCTCCACCAGCCCTTGTAGCCGCCGCACGTTGGCTGCTTGCGGCGCCGCGTGGTCGTACCAAGGTCGGATCGGCGCTCCGTAGAGCCGCTCGTACCAATCGCAGAAGAAGGTCTGCTCCGAGCCGGGAGCATGGTAGGCGAGCGCGAAGTCGTCGGTGATCGAGCAGGGCGCGTCCCACACGCCGAAATAGTACGGTCGCTGGTCGACGCCTGGGACGCGTTTGAGCGATTCGCAAACGCAGCTCACGAAGCAGTGAACGCGGATCACGGCGCGCCCCCCACCGAGAGCCCGTCCGCCGGCTCGGTGGTGAGCACGCGGTGCGTTAGCAAGAAGTCGACGAACGAGCCGACGCTGCCCAGCTGCTTCTCGAGGATTGCTTGTTCCGGTATCACCACGCCGTGCTGCAGCTCGAGGCTCACCAAGAGCTGGAGCATCATCACCGAGTCGAGGCACAGATCTTCGTTCAAACGAGCCTCTTCGCTGAAGCGGGCCACGTACGGGAGCGCCAGCGTCTCGGTCATGAGGGTGCGAATCACGCGGATCAGCTCGGGGCGAGTCATGGCGGCAGCTCTTCGGTCGGCTCGGCCAGCTGCCGGCGGTTGATCTTGCCGTTCTCCAGCTTGGGGATGAAAGAGACCTGTTGCATCTCGAGCGGCACCGCGAAAGGCGTCAGTTGCTGCACGCAGAACTGGCGCAGCTCGCTCACGTCCACCGCTTGCTCCGCCGTGAACTTCAGGCAGACTCGCTCACCTGCGTACGGATCGGCGCGCTTGTACACGACCGCTTCTTCGATGCCGGAGAACTCCAAGATGACCTCCTCCACCTCGCGCGGGTACACGTTGATGCCAGCGACGTTGATGGTGTCGTCGACGCGCGAAACGAAGCACAAGCCACGCGCGTTGAAGTAGCCCAGGTCCTTGGTGCTGGCGAAGCGCTCGCCGACGCGCACCCGAATCTCCTCGGGCGCGTCCTTGCTCGGGCCGGCAGTCACGTCCAAGTGGCGGAGCGGTAGGCCGATTTCGTCGGCGCCTTGCGTGTTCAGGTTGAGCGAGATGCAGCCCAGCTCCGAGCAACCGTATTGCTGCAGAACGCGAGCCGAACGTTCGCGTAGCTCTCGAAACCAGGCCGCGCGCAGCGGGGCTCCGGACGTCATGACCGCGCACAGCTTCGTGCCCGCGGGCAGCAGCCGCACCAGCACGTTGAGCAGCGTCGGGGAGGCGTACAGGATGGCCCTTTGGTCCGCGCTGGCACGACGCAGCAAGTACTTCGGATTGATGTGGGTCAAGATCACCGGCATAGCTCCACGCCGCAGCGCCGCGAGCACGCCGCTGATCAGGCCGTAAGAATGGGTGACCGGGCAGGCGAGCAGCGGCGTGCGCGTGCCCAGCTCGCCGAGCGCGTCCACGTAGCCTGCAACCTCGTCGTCGACCGAGGCCCAAGAGCGCTCGACGCATTTCGGCTCACCCGTCGTGCCGGAGCTGAGCTGCACCAGCATGCCAGCGTCATCGCGCTGCGAGTCGTCGAGCTGGATGCTGCTGGTTTCGTCGTGGAAGAGCAGCTGGCTGCAGCGCATGCGGCGGGCCAGCCGCTTGGCAGCTTCCCAGGGCGTGCTCGGGTGCAGCGGAGCTACCGAAGCGCCGTTTTGTCGAAGATAGAGGCACAGCGAGAGCCAGCGCTCGGTCTCGGGGAGGCACACGGCAAAGCGCCGGCCAGCGCAGCGCTGCAGGTGCGGCATGCGCTCGAAATCGACGAAGCGAGCGTCGAAGTAGCTGTTTGGGAAGATTGCGTCATTGATGGCCAGCATGAATCTCTCTTTCGACTTGCTCGTGGAGGTCGCTCGGCACCACGTGCTTCAGTAGCTCGTTCGTCGGTGCAGAGAGCCTGGCCTTGAGCAAGCTCTCGGTGTGAACGAAGGCCGCGCCCAAACGAATGCGCTCGGCGCGCCCGGCGTCGTTCCAGCGCGAGCGCCGATAGTCGCCGAGCACTCCGCGAGCAAGTCGCCAGAATTCCGTCTCGCGAAAGCCGTACTCGCGCTCGAGTAGCCACGACAGCTCGCTCAGGTTGAACACCATCACGGTGTCGATGAACAGGTCGCGCAGCTCGAGCACGGAAGACATGGCATAGTGGCGGCCAGGTCCTGCGCCTTCGAAACGCCGGTCGATGCGCGTGAAGTCGGGCGCCGACTCGGGCTCTGCCAAGAAGCTCGGCACGTACTCGAGGCTGTCGTGGAAATCGCGCAGCGCCAGGCGCTCGGGCATACCGTCACGGTGGAGCAAGAGCAGGTTCTGCGCGTGCGCTTCGAGCGCGACGCCGTGGTGCGCGAGCAAGCGCCAGAGCGGCAGCAAGGTCACGCGCAAGAGCCGCCCGAGCCAGGTGGCCAAGCCGTGGCGCTCGATCCACGGCTCTATGAACGGGCGACCGTCGGCTTCCAGCGCGAACAGCGCGTTGAATGGCAGCGCGGCCTCATCGGCGCGCAAATGCCGCTCGATCGGCTCGCGCCAGATGACCGCCAGGTTGCTTTCCAGCGCTGCGGTCTCGGGCGTGAGCGGCGAGTACGCAGCACTGTGGTGCTCGGCAAGCACCACCGCGCCCGCGACTTCGTCGAAAAAGGCATCGCCTTGCACCAAGCCCTTGAGCCACGCGGAGACAGCCGGGGCGGCGTGCACCGTTTCGGGCTGCAGGGTGCGGAGCGACGACGAATTGCGCAACGCCAGCGGCAGCTTGACGTGATCGCCGCGGTGATCCTCGACCGGGATCAAGGTGCGCAGCGATTGCGTCGCGCGGTACCTTCCGAGCTCGAGCTCGAGGTCGATCAGCTCACGCCTGGCCAACCCCTCGGCGAGCGCGGGCATGCCTTGCAGCTTGCGCCACTGCCAGGGGTGGACTGGCAGCAGTCCGAACTCATCGATTGGCGCCCGGGCCTGCTGGCGAGCGTCGCTCAATCGGCTACCAGCGCTCGTCTCGAAAGACTCGTGGTCGAGCAGCGGTCGTTGCTGGCGCAGCGCCGAGCGCCGCACGGCGAGCCACCGAAGCGCGAAGGTGTTTCCCGCCTCCGGGCCGTAGGCCGCGTGGTCGGCCAGCGAGAAGCCGGTGCGCGACTTGAAGCACGGATGGTACGGATGCCCCTCGTGCAGCAAGCTTTCGAGCTCGTCGTAGTGAAGCCCGCGACGGCTACGGCGTAGCGCCGGCAAGCTCTCCGCGTTCCAACGGCACAAGCGCGCCGTGTTTTCGAGCTCGCCCGCTAGCTCCGCTTTGGAAGCCGGCGAGCCCGGAACGTCCTCGAGCAGCTCTTGCCAGCTCACTGGTCGCGCCTGCCGCTGCTCGACCTTGCGCACCGAGCCATCGACCACCCGCACTCGCCCGAACGCTCCGACGCGGCCGCGACAGCAGTACCAACTCGAGCCAACGCCGAACGATAGCTCCTCGTCGAGGCCGCCATGCGCTGGGTGTCGCTCGCTCGACCACATCGCGACACGCTCGAAGAGCAGCGCCTCGACCAACTGCCGCAGCACGCGCATCTCAGGCAACTTCCAGCTCCCGCGCCAGCGCACGCAACGGGCGCGTCAACGGATTGGGCACTTCGACGTACACGGCTTGCCCGAGCTCGGTGGTCAGCTCGTCCATATCGCGCACGCGCGTCAGCAGGTTGGCCTTGTAGGGCAGCGTCGAGTCGTCGAGCAGGCTCGTCACGAAGGCGCGCCCCAACCCGTTCAGCTCGGCGCGTAGCGAGGTGAGCCGGCGCTTGACCAAGGCCAGCGCTGCGTCCTCGTCGAGCAGCCCGTCAGCACCCAGACGCTGCACCACCGCGAACAGGTGATTGCTCATCAGATAGTAGGAAAAGCGCTGCCGAATCAGCTGATCGTCGAAGAACAGCTCGGGCCGTTGCATTAGCTCCGGCACGAGCCCGACGAGCTGCGCGCGCTTCTGGTTGGAAAGGTAGTAGCCTTGGCTGTCGCGGAAGAAGAAGGCGCGAGGGTAGCCGGCCGTGACGTCGACCAAGCTGTTCTGTTGGTGTGCCTCGAGCGCGATGCCGTGCTCGTCGTACAGGCGGATCAGCGGCTGTATCGCGCAGCTCAGGTAGCGTGCCAGCCAGTCGAAGCTCACCGCCTCGACGTCGCGGCCCTCGGTCAGCGCCAAGCCTTCGAGCAACGTACGCAGCCGCGAGGCGCGGTGCGGTAGCGACTCCTGCACCAGCGCCGCCACGCAGTAGACGCCGCCGCCTTTGCCGCGCCGAAACGGATTTTCGCGCAGCAACAGCTCGAAGCCCGATTCCGAGTCGTTTGGCCCGTCGACGGTGAGGTAGGCCGGATCGGCGATGCAACGTAGCCCGGCGCGCTCGCCGAGCGCCTCGAATACCTGCGCCATGCATACGCCCGCCGGCAGCTCCGTCCGGCGGTTGAAGCGCAGAGAGTTGGTAATCTTGACGGGAATGGACAGCTTGATCATCCATTCGGCGTGCTCGCTGTACACCGTCCGAACCGACGACGTGGCGGTAAAGCGCTGGCCGAGCCGCCCCACGTCGCGCAGCAAGCCACTCGCCAGCCAGCTCCGCACGTGACGTTGATGCAGCAGCCAATCGACCTGCAACGGATGGACCGGCACCAGCACCTCACCCCGGTCGTGGGCAGTCCGCAGGGCACGCTGCGCTACGGCGTCGCCGACCAACATGCGCGAGAGCAGCTGTTCCGTGCTTTCGGGGAGCGCTGACTGCTGTCGCACGAGCGAGCGAGCTACCGCGAAGTAATACAGCTGAAAGCGTCCCCGCAGCTCGGGCGCGAAGCTTTCGTGCTGCCAATCGGTCATGCCTTGCCGACTCTTGGGCGTCGGGTGTCGCCAATGGCCGTAGAGCATCGACTGCTCGGAGTCGATGAAGCGGTCGGAGTCGAGCGCACGATCGTGAGCGCGCGCCTCGAGGTAGCGACTCATCAGCTGCTGGCTCTGAACGTAGCGAAATAGCAGCTCCAGCTCGTGAGCGCGCGCTGCCGCGTTCAGCGGCGCTCGCTCGGCGTACAGCTCCTGCACCAGCGCTTGCACGGCGTGAAGCCGCTCGGCGTCGCGCCACGCCCCTCCGAGCTCGCTGCGTACGCCGCCGCAGCGATGGCGGCCAATCGCCGAACGGTAGACGATGTCGATGGCCAGGCGCCCGGCCTGTCGCGGTAGGACGAGCTCGACGACGAAGCTGCCGCGCCCCGGCCAACTCGAATCGCGCTCGCTACGCCAAGCGGTCGCCGCGTGCCAACGGCCGGCGCCGAGCTCCTGCACGTAGCAGTTCACGAACGCCTCGAAGCAGGCTTGCTCGGCCAGACGCAGCAGGCTCATGACACGGCCACCCCTGCATTGCCCGAACCCAACGCCGGCTCGGGATTGCGTCGCGACAAGAGCACGACGCCGAGCAGAAACGTGAAGCCCTCGGCCAGCGGCAGGGCGAGCACGAACGGCAGCGATGGAAACAGGAACGCAATGCCCAGCAGGAAGGCGGCGGGCAGCACCAGACTGCGCGACAGCGCGAGCAGGCTGGCCGGTGCCGGACGCTGCGTGGCGGCCAAGTACACGGTAAACACCACGTTGGCGCCATTGACCAGGAGCAGCGGCCACATCACGTGCAGTAGCGCAAGGGCTTGCCCGCCTACCTCGGGTCGTGAGCCTGCTACGAACAGGCGCACCCAGCTCGGACCGAACGCGAGCAATGACCCAGAAAGCAGCACGCCGAAGCTCGCCGTGCAGACGAGCGCGCAGCGCAAGAAGGCGCGAGCACGTTGCAGATTGCCGGCGCCCAGGTTTTGGCTCACGACGAGATGGAGCGCATCTGCCGCGCCGTAGTACACCATCAGGCTGGCGAACGTGGCGTAGTTGACGACCGTGAAGGCTGCGACGCCGTGCACGCCGACGCGGCTGACCATCAACCAGTTCAGCAAGAGCGCCACGACGCCCACCGAGACTTCGCTTACGAGCTCGGAAGCGCCGCTGCCCGCGGAGCGCCCGAGCTCGCTCCAGTTTCTCTGCCGCGCGCTGAAGCGTAGCTGCGATTTTCCCGAGCGGAAGTGGCTGAGCAGCACGGCGAGCTGCAGCAGCTGGGCCAGGGCCGTGGCATAAGCCGCCCCGCGCACGCCCCAGCTCCAGTAGCCCACGAATAGCGCGTTGAGCGCGATGTTGGCGAGAGCGCCGGTCACGACAGCCGAGGTGGCGAGCACCGGCCTGCCGTCGAGCCTGACGAAATAGTAGACGACGAGCGTGCCCAGCTGGACGACCAGGGCCGCCGAGATCACCCGAAAATACTCGCGCATGAGCGGGAACAGCCGGGTTGGCGCGCCGAGCAGGCGGTAAAGCACTTCGTCGTACAGGTTGCTCGCGATGGCCGCGGCGCTGCACAGCAGCACCACGGCGACGAGCGATTTGCTGAACATGGCGCTGGCCGCCGCCACATCGCCGGCGCCGAGGCTGTGCCCTGCGCGCACCGAGCCGCCCATGGCCAGCATCAGGGCAACCCCGAAAAGCAACGTGAAGTACGGCAACAGCAGGTTGACGGCCGCGAGCGCGTCGGCGCCTACGAAGCGACTCACGAACATGCCGTCGACGACGCTAGCGGTGGAGATTGAGACGAGGCCGATCAGCGAAGGCACCGCGTAATACACGAATGTGCTCAGCACGGGTCCTTCGAGAACGCTGCGTTCGGACGCGGTTTGGCTCATGAGCGCGAGCAGCCTACGCCGACTAAACGATAATGAAAATCATTTTCAACAAGTCGGGCGATTTCGCCGGCGAAAGCTCGACGAACGGCAGCTCTGGCCGCCATGTCAGCGGGCTGGGCTCAGTTTCTGGCCAAAGAAACCTTGCGCTACGAGTGCGGTGGACGCTGTGAGCTCACCACCGCCGGCCCGATCGCGCTGCCCAGTCTTGGCGTCGAGGCGACTTTCTGCACAGACGCTTGCGATCGGCGGGCAGGGCGACCAGGATCGGTCGCATGCTCAAGGCTGCGGAGCTTGGTCGGTCGCTGAGCAAGGATCAGTATGACGCCGTGCTACCGGGTTTGCGCGCGGCGCTGCTCGATGCGCAGGCGCGGCTGCGCAAGGTAGGCTTTTCGGTCGTGGTGCTGATCAATGGCGCCGACACCGCGGGCAAGAGTGAGGTGGTCAATGCCCTCCACGAGTGGTTCGATGCGCGCTTTCTGGTCTCGCAGAGCTACGCCGAGCCGACGGAGGAAGAGCGCGAGCACCCCGAATTCTGGCGGTATTGGCTGTGGCTACCGCCAGCGGGCCGCATCGCGCTGTTTGCCGGCTCCTGGTACACGCAGCCGATCCTGGACCAGGTGTTTCGCCATGGCTCCCAGGGCCAGCTGAGTGGACGGCTAGCGCGCATCAATGGCTTCGAGCGCACGCTGGCGGACGGGGGCACGCTGTTCGTCAAGCTCTGGATTCATATTTCGAAGAAGGCCCAGCACCGTCGCTTGAAGTCGCTCGAAAGCAAGAAGACCACACGCTTTCGCGTCAGCAAGCAGGATTGGAAGAACCATCGCCGCTACGACGCCTTCGTGCGCGTCACCGAGCGCGTGCTGAACGTGACCAGCACCAGCGTCGCTCCTTGGCAGGTGATCGACGGTGAGGACGAGCGCAACCGCAACGTCACCGCGGCGCGTCTGATCCTGGCGGCGATCGAGGCGCGACTCGCCGCAGAGCAGCACCAGGAGCCTCGCGAGCCCGTGCCGCTACCCAAGATCGAGGATCCGCACACCCTGCTCGATGAGCTCGATCTGAAGCAGGCCCTGACCAAGCACGACTACGAGGAGGGCGTGGGACGGCTGCAAGCCCGCTTGAACGCCCTGGTGCGCAAGCTACAGCGCAAAAAGCGCAGCGCCATCCTGGTCTTCGAAGGCCCCGATGCGGCAGGTAAGGGCGGTGCCATCCGCCGTATCACCTGGGCGCTCGACGCGCGCAGCTACCGGCTGATCCCGATCGCGGCGCCGACCGACGAAGAAAAAGCGCATCACTACTTGTGGCGCTTCTGGCGACATCTGCCGCGCCGCGGCCGGCTCACGATCTTCGACCGTAGCTGGTACGGCCGCGTGCTGGTGGAGCGCGTGGAGGGTCTTGCGGACGAGCACGAGTGGCAGCGCGGCTACCAGGAGATCAACGACTTCGAGCGCGAGCTGACCAAGGCGGGGGTCATCCTAGTCAAGTTCTGGCTCCAGATTTCGGAGCAGGAGCAGCTGCGCCGTTTCGACGAGCGCAAGACCAACCCCGCCAAGCGCTACAAGATCACCGCCGAGGACTACCGCAACCGTGAACAGGCCAATCAGTACGAGGCAGCGGCCGCGGAAATGATCGCGCGCTGCAGCCCGCCTGACGCACCGTTCACGCTGGTAGAGGCCAACGACAAGCGATTTGCGCGCGTCAAGGTATTGGGCACCTTGTGCCGCAGGCTCGACAGTCAGCTCTAACCCTCAAGCGGAGTATTGGGATGGAATCGATCATCGATCACGTAGGCATCAACGTTACGAGCTTCGACAAGATCAAGGCGATGTATAACGCGGCGCTGGCGCCGCTCGGCATCACGTTGCTGCGCGAGTATCCCGGCGTGGGCGGCTGGGGTAGAGGGCAGAAACCGGAATTCTGGATCGGCGCCAATTCGGAGCACCCCGTCGCGCGCGCCCACGTCTGTTTGAAGGCCAATAGCCGTGGGGAGGTGGACGCGTTCTACGAGGCGGCCCTGGCGGCTGGCTTTCGCGACAACGGCGGACCCGGCGTTAGGCCGGAGTACCACCAGAACTACTACGGCGCGTTCGTGCTCGATCCCGACGGTCACAACATCGAGGCCGTGTTTCACGGGTGAAGCTGGTGAGAGGGTGGCGCCCGGTCAGGCCCGCGCGCCGCGATGGTCATTCCCGACCCAGGGCTTAACTGCGCTTGCCGGCTCTTGCAAGGCCGTTCTTGCGGCGGCGCTGCTCGAGGTACGCGAGCAGCGCGGGCAGCCACAGCACCGTGGCGGCCAGGCATACCAGCTCACCTACAGCGGCGCTCAAGGCGAAGCTGTGAATACCTTGTTGATGCCTGCTCCTCTGAGCTGGGGTGGCGCTGCATGGCCCGTGCGTGCTCGGCTTCGCCTGCGCGCGCGCGGGGGCCCTCTCACGCCGGGCCTTCGCCCGGACGTGAGGGTCCCGCAGGGCGCTGCGCGCCGGTGGGCGGTGGGGTTGTCGCGAACCGCGAGCCTTGCGCGAGGGA
>DATEDZ010000294.1:0-18696 GCA_035281385.1 Polyangiaceae bacterium | reverse complement strand
GTCGCCCGCATCCGGCGGGTCGTCAGGTTTCGTCAGTCGGGCTTGGCGCCCCACCGTGGGGTGCTGCGACTTCCGAACTGGCCGGGGCTTGCCCAGTCGACGCTGGCTCGCTGCAGGCGACACACAGCGAGAGCACGCAGCCGAAGCAGCAGAAGCACCTCACGCATCAAGACTAGCGCGGATTCCCTCAATTTCAGAAACCCCTACGCGGGCCCGTGCCCGATCGGCTGCAAGGTCCCTGCATGCGGCGCTATCGCTCATCATGATTTCCTCCCGCGCGGTGTCGCGCTCATCGCTGCTTGTAGCACGCTGATTTCGAGCTCGCAGGGGCCGTGCCGGCGCGCTTTCAGTTACTCGGACGCGTTTTCAATCGCCTCGTGCCGAGCGGCGCGCTCACGTAAAATCAGGACACGCCCTAGCGCGGATCCTTGGTCGGGGGCGGGATCTTGCGCTTGTCCTTGGCCTTCTTCTTGGCCGTCTCTTCAGCGAGCCGCTGGCGCTCTTTGTCAGCTTTGGCGTGGGCCGCCGCGGCGGTTTCGCTTTTGGTCAGGACAGCGGCGCCCAGCACCAAATTGCCGTTCGACCAAAGATCGTACTCGAGTGTCATGCCGTCGTAGAAATGGCGCTCCGAAAAGCCATCGGGGCCCATGGGCGAGATTGGCTCGACCTT
Organism: Polyangiaceae bacterium; assembly: GCA_035281385.1. Classification (GTDB taxonomy): domain Bacteria; phylum Myxococcota_A; class Polyangia; order Polyangiales; family Polyangiaceae; genus PMG-095. The sequence continues at coordinate 18,026 of DATEDZ010000294.1, read as the reverse complement.
TTGCGGTTTGCCCAGCACCTCCTGCAGCGCCCCGGTGTGCATGCCGAAGTAGAGGTCGGGCAGGATGGCACCATTGAAAAAGCCGTACTCGATGATCGAGCCGTCGGGCGCGCGCTTGGCTGCGCGACCCTTACGCGAGATGCGTATCTCGGTCGTGGCGCCGCCTTCGAGCTTGAAGTCGACCGCTTTCGTCAGGTAGCGGCACGAGGTTTCGGTCGCTTCATCGCAGGGGGCGCCCATCAGACGTTCGATCGTCTGCTTGGTAGCGCCGAATCGGATGGGACCAATGCCCTCACCGGGCAAGATCGGGAACGCCGGACCCATCCGCGGTACCTTCGTCTCGATGCGGGGAGGACCCTGGCCCGGGATCACATTTGCCGCGTGCCCGATCGAGTCGAGCTTCTTCGGTTGCGCGGACGGGGGTGCGGCGATGGCGCTGGCCAGTAGCTGCACCCGCTCAGCTTCGCTGGGCGGCTTTTCGGCGCGGCCCTGGCAGCCTTCGCAGCCGGTCAGCCAGGTCAGCGCCAGGACGGAAGCACCAAAGACGGGGAAGAGAGCGGGGCGCATGGGACTCGAGCATCAGCGCTCTTGCAATGACGCTGGAGCCGCGTCATTAGCACACCTCGGTCCACATCTATTCCTGCTTCCCTCATGACTGCCAACTCGGTTGACGACGCGCTCATCAGGCGCTTCCTGTTCGTGACGGGCAAGGGTGGGGTCGGCAAGACGACCGTGGTGGCAGCGCTCGCCGAGCGCTTCGCGCGCCAGGGCAAGCGCGTGCTCGTAGCGGAGACCAGCGCCAAAGAGCACCTGTCCGCGCTTTTCGGTCGCGCCTCCTTGCCGACCCAGATCACCGAGCTCTCACCCCGCCTTTACGGCGTCTTGCTCGATGCGGACGTCGCGCTCAAGGAGTACGGGGCGATCGTGCTCAGGAGCGAGCGGCTGGTCAGCGCGCTGTTCGACAACAAGCTGGTGCGCGGCTTCTTTCATGGCGCTCCCGGACTGAAGGAGTGGGCCGCCCTCGGCAAGGCCTGGTACCACTCCACCGAGGTTCTGGACGACGGCTCGCCGCGTTTCGACGTGGTGATCTTGGACGCGCCTGCGACCGGACACAGCCTCGACATGCTGCGCGTGCCCAAGACGATCGTGGAGCTTTCACCGCCCGGCGTGCTGCGCACCGATGCCGAGCGCGCCTGGACCCAGTTTCGCGATCCTGCGCAGTCGGGGGTGGTGGTGGTGACGCTGCCGGAGGAGATGCCCGTCAACGAGAGCCTGGAGCTGTGTCAGGCCTTGCAAGGCGAGCTCGGCCTGCCGCTCTTGGCGCTGGTCATCAATCAGGTCGTCCCAGAGCTACTGACGGCTCTGGAGGTGGACGAGCTGGCCGTGCTCGAGGAGCCGACCGGCCCCGATCCCGCCGAGCAGGCGCTGGCCAGCGGCATCCGCCGCGCCGCCCGCGAAAAGGTCCAGACCGAAAGCCTGGAGCGGCTGCGCGCGATCGCGGCCCTGCAGCTGCGCCTCCCCTACCTCCCGGAAGGCGTGAGCAGCCTTGCTGCTCTCACCCAGCTGGCGGCCGCAATGGGTTGAATCTGCGAGCGAGCGCGAGCGCTCACAGCTTTGACGCAGCGGCGGTGTCGAGGAACCAGACTCCGTCGCGGGCGAGCTGGATGGGGGTTGACTCGATGTCGATGGAATCCTTCAGGGCGCGGCGCACCGGTTCGGACTTGCCGGTGCCGCTGGCCAGGACCAGGCAGAGGCGAGCGGAGCGTAGCGCCGGTGGAGTGAGCGACAGGCGCTCGGGTGGCGGCTTGGGGCCGATCACTGGCAAGACGCGACGGCGCTCCTCGCGCAGCGCCGGGGAGCCGGGGAACAGCGAGGCGGTGTGGGCGTCCTCCCCGATGCCCAGGACCACGACGTCCAGCTGCTGTGGCAGCTCGGTCTCGTAGGCCCGCGCCGCCGCGTCCCGATCTGCGAGCTCGCCCTGCATGCGGTGGATGCGCGCGCTCGGAATCGCGATGCGATCGAACAGGGCCGCCTTGGCCATCCGATAGTTGCTGCCTTCGTGGTCAGCAGGCACGCACCGCTCATCGCCGAAGAAGACATCGATCACTGACCAATCGAGCGGCAAGCCGGCCAGCACCTCGTAGGTTGCCTTGGGTGTGGTGCCGCCTGCCAGCGCGAGCGACGCTCGCCCGCGCGGCGAGCGACCGATGGCTTTTGTCAGCTCGAGCGCGATACGCGCTGCGGCACGCCCTGGAAGCTCATTCGAGTCACAGACGATGCGTTCCATGAGGGCGGAATCATAGGCGCGCCCCAGAATCCGCGCTATGGTCGGTAACCTTAGCTCATGGCGGAATCGGCTGTCTCCGCAGGTCACGTGCTCGTCGGCCGCTATCGGCTCGATGTGCAGCTGGGGGCGGGCGGCATGGGCACGATCTGGAAAGCTCAGCACCTGGTCCTCAACGCGCCCGTCGCGGTCAAGGTGATCGACCGCACGGTCGTGCCTGACGAGGAGACGCTGGCGCGCTTCATGCGTGAAGCCCAGTCCGCCGCCGCGCTGCGCAGCCCGCACGTCGTGCAAATTCTGGACTACGGCATCGACGGCAAGGTCCCGTTCATGGCGATGGAGCTGCTCGAAGGCGAGAACCTCGCCCAGCGCATCAAGCGTCAAAAGCGGCTCTCGCCGAGGGACACCGCGCGCGTGCTCTCGCACATCGGGCGCGCCATCGGTCGCGCGCACGACGCCGGCATCGTGCATCGAGACCTCAAACCGGAAAACGTGTTTCTGGTGAGGAACGAAGACGAGGAGGTGGCCAAGGTGCTCGACTTCGGCGTGGCGAAGATCGAGCGCCAGGCGCTCTCGGAAGGCACGCGCACTCGCACCGGCTCAATCCTGGGCACGCCATTTTACATGAGCCCCGAGCAGGCGCAGGGCAACCGCATGGTCGACTCGCGCTCGGATCTGTGGGCGATGGGTGTCATCGCGTTCGAGTGTTTGACCGGCAAGCGGCCCTTTTACAGCGATGGCCTGGGTGATCTGGTGCTGGCCATTTGCATCCGCGAAATTCCGGTGCCTTCGGCGATCGCCAGCGTACCGCTCGGTTTCGACGCGTGGTGGCACCGCGCGGTGGCGCGTGATCCGGAGAAACGTTTTCAGACCGCCCGGGAGCTGGTGGAGTCGCTGCGCGAAGCGCTGGGGCTCGAGCCCACGGATTTTTCGCGGGAATCGCCGCGCGCTGCCCCCGACATCGAAGTCACCAGTGCGCCCGACACCGATCGCGACTCGCCCTCGGAAACCCCAGTCACAAGCCCCGCTGCGGGTATGCGATCGGGCGTGCAAGGTGCGTCGAATGCCATCACGATCAACGCGGACGAGACGATCGAGCCGAATGCCGCCACCGTCGTGGCGCCTGCTCCGAACGTACCCGCGCTCACCGTCTCGGGGCTGACCGAGCGCCAGTTCAGCACCACGCAGAAGAGCCCACCATCCTCGGTGCCCAAGGCATCCGATGGCACTGCCGCGGTGATCGGTGTCGCCGCGGCGGCACTGTTCGTGGGCCTGCTCGGCGGCCTGTTTTGGTTTCGCGCGCAGCGCGCGGCTCCTGATCCGAATCGAGCGCTGCCGAAGGCGCTACCCGCGGCGGCATCCCGGCAAGCCAGCGAGCCGAGGGTCAAGGTCCAGGCGCCCGTGGCCGCCCCCTCCACGTCGGCAGAAGCGCCGCTCATCGAGTTTCTGCCGGGCGATGCGCCGTCAACGGTCTCGGCGCCCAGCGCAGGGCCCGTCGAAGCGCGTCCCGCTAGCAAGCCTGACGCACCCGCTGCGCCGAGCGGCGCGCCCTCAGCTCCCAAGCCGAGCGCCAGTGCCCCCGATGCCCCCTGGGTCAAACCTTCGTGGGCCATCCCAGACGGCGACCCGGTCCGGCGAGCGCCCATCGTCGAATGAGGCTGGTCGCACCAGCCGGAGGAACCAGCCTTGATCCAGACGCGCGCGCAGCACGAGGGCCTTTCGCACACGTTGATCGTCCCCAACGTGATCGATGGCGTCGCCTCGGCACCAGCGGCGGCGGTGCTCGGCCGTCGCAGCCCGGCCAACCGTGACGACCTCACGACCATTGCGCCCGACAGCACGCGCGAGCAAGTGCTTGCGGCATGCGAGGCGGCGCGTCGAGCGGCGCCGGGTTGGGCTCGCGTGCCAGCGCCAGAGCGCGGTCGCGCTTTGGGGCGGCTGGCTCGGCTGCTCACCGAAGAGAAAGAACGGCTGGCGCGCTTCGTGTCGCGTGAGATCGGCAAGGTGCTGCGTGAAGCGCGCGGCAGCGTTCAGGAAGCCATCGACACCGCCGAGTTTTTCCAGAGTGAGGGGCGACGCCTGTACGGGCAATCGGTGCCGAGTGAGTTGCCGTCCAAGGAGCTTTTCACGTACCGGCGGCCGATCGGCGTGGTGGGGCTGATCACGGCCGGTAATTTCCCGATCGCGGTACCGAGCTGGAAGATCATTCCTGCGCTTTTGACCGGCAATACCGTGGTCTGGAAACCTTCGGACGACGCGCCCGGGACGGCGGCGTTGTTCTTCGAGCTCTTGCGGCGCGCGGGCATACCGGCAGGTGTCTTGAACATCGTGCACGGCGGCGGCGCCGGCGCGGCGGGTGAGTTTCTGATCGAGGCAGTGGACGCAGGGCTCGTCGACAAGATCTCGTTCACCGGCTCGACCGCGGTCGGTCGCAAGATTGGTGAAGTGTGCGGGCGGCGCTTGCAGGTGCCGTCGCTGGAGCTGGGCGGCAAGAACCCGCTCGTGGTCTTGGCAGACGCGGACTTGGAGCTCGCGGTCGAAGGCGCGGTGTGGGCGTCGTACGGCACGGCCGGGCAGCGCTGCACTAGCGCCGGTAACCTGATCGTGGATCGCCGCGTGCTGCCGGCTTTTCGCGATCGCTTCTTGCGGCGCGCCAGCGCGCTCAAAATCGGCAATCCGCTCGACGAAACCAGCGACTACGGCCCTTTCATCAATCAGCGCTTTCTGGATAGCTGGATCGAGCAGCGCGCGACGGGACTGGACGAAGGGGCCAGCCTGCTGCTCGACGGCAAGCGCGTCGCGGAAGGCGACGAAGTGCCGGGCTTTTCGGGCGACGCCGCGCGCGGCCTGTACGCGGGGCCGCGCCTGTTCGACGGCGTACGCATCGACATGCGCGTCGCGCAGGAGGAATGCTTCGGGCCCACCGTGAATCTGATCGAGGTCGACGGCCTGGAGGAAGCCATCGCCACGGCTAACGGTACTCCCTACGGCCTTTCGAGCGCCATTTACACGCGCGACGCCCACGCCATGCTGCGCTTCAAGGAAGAGATCCGCGCCGGCATGACCAGCATCAACAACAGCACCACCGGCGCCGAGGCGCACCTGCCCTTCGGCGGCAACGGCTGGTCCGGCAACGGCACGCGCGAATCCGGCATCTGGGTCCTCGACGCCTACACGCGCTGGCAAGCGGTCAACGTCGATCTCTCCGGCAAGCTTCAAAAGGCGCAAATCGACCTGGTCGATCCCGAAGCCGAGCGCGGTGCCCCATTAGAGTCCTTGAGCGCCGCTTTCCGTGACAGATGAGTCCACGGAGCTTGCCTCCACGGGGGCGATGCTCTACATTTTCGTAGAGCATGGCTGAGACGCAGATTTCCGCCTATATTTCGGCGTCGACCAAGGAGCAGGTCGAACGCTATGCGGAGTCCCACGGAGTCAAAAAGGGCTACTTGGTGGAGGAGGCGCTCCTGCATCATCTGCAGGCGTTGCGCGAGCTGCCAGCAGACATCGTCATCCCGCCACGCGTCACGGTGACGTCAGAGTCGTTCGAGGTTGTGGCCCAGCTGGTCAAGAAGCCCCGCAAGCCAACCAAAGCGTTGCGCGAGCTAATGACGGGTAGGCCCGCCCGTGGCAAATGGTGACCTGAAGGTCCGACGGCTGGAGCCAACGGACGATCGCAGTGGGTTTCGCTCGGGCAACGTCGATCTCGATCGCTTTTTTCTGCGCTACGCGGGTCAGAATCAGTTTCGCCACCACATCGGAACCACTTACGTCATCGTCGATGCTTCGGGGCAAATCTTTGGGTTCGCGACCGTTAGCGCTTCAGAGATTGCTCCGGAGGCTCTGCATCCAGTGAAGCGAAAGCGATTGCCGAAGTATCCGATCCCCGTGCTCAGGCTCGCACGCCTCGCCGTCGACGAGCGGGCGAAAGGGCGGGGTATCGGCAGCGCGCTCCTGCGCTCGGTTCTAGTGCTCGCGCAACAGATGGCAGAGGATGTTGGTTGTGCGGGAGTGCTCGTCGATGCGAAATCCGATGCCATCGCGTTCTACGAGAAGCTCGGGTTCCTGAGGCTCGAGGCAGCGGCAGGAGAGCTCGGGGACCGCCCTCCCACCTGCTTGATGTTCCTCGAGCTCGCCCAAATGCCGCGACCGAAGTGAGGTTGGGGGACGGGGATAAGCCGTCCAGTCGGTTCGGTTCGCTTCGGGGTCACCAAGCCCTGCTGCCAGACAGGCCACTAGCGGCCAGCGATTTGATCGCCCGAGCCTGGCGCGGCACCCAAGCATTCGCGAGGCTGTGAGTCGCAACGCGACAATCTGCCTCGCGACACACGCACCGCATAGGAACCTCAACTGGCGAAGTCGCGGCGCGATTCAGCATGGGCGAGGCTTCGGCGCGAATTTGCGTCAGTTGCCTGGGTCAGGAACACCTGCTGCAAAGCTCCCGCGCCATGCCACTTCACCAGTTTGTTCGCGTCTCCGCTTCGCTCTTCTTGTTGCTCGGCGCGTGCGGATCACCGCTCCAGGCGCAGCGGGCTCCATCACCTCCGGCACCGGCGACCTCGGACTACGTGACGATCGCGCCCGACGAATCGTCCTATCCTGCCCGCACCGCCTATCAGGAACCACCGCCAGTGGACGAGAACGAGGACATCATGGCCAGTATCCTCGCGATTCCGTCGGGCCAGTAGCCAAGCCGGCACCAGCCTTGCAGGCGCCAGGGGGCTGGAGGTTCGAAATGACCCGAAAGGCTTCTGGAGCCGAAGACACCGCGGCCACGCTATTGCGTATGGCCGTGGGCATCATCTTCATCGCACACGGCTGGGGCAAGGTGGTTGACGTGGCGGGCACCGCGCAGCATTTCGCGTCGCTCGGCATTCCGGAGCCACACGTCATGGTCTACGTGGCCATCGCGGGAGAATTCGTGGGCGGCCTGGGCCTGCTGATCGGCTTTCTGACCCGCATCGCGGCCCTGGGTACGCTGTGCACGATGCTGGTCGCGATCATGTCGGTGCACCTGGGGCATGGTCTGTTCGCCAAGAACGGCGGCTATGAGTACCCGCTGGTCCTGGCGCTGGTCTCGCTCTTCTTCGTGACCCACGGCGCGCGAGTATTCTCGGTCGATGCGCTGCTGGCGCGCGCCGACACGCCCGGTTTTCGCAGCGAGCGCGTCACGTCACACGCCTAGAGCCCACCCCCACTTGTCCGTTGAGGCGCACTTGTCTCTCGAGGCGGTAGTGCCCAAACTACGGCCGTGGTCACGGCTGCGCTGCCACAGTCGCTTTCGGAGCTCGAGGTCCTGATCGTCGACTGCCAGACCACCGGCGCGTCGCCTGCGCGCGGCTCGGTTCTGGAGCTCGGTTGGTGCATCTCGCGCGCCAGCGACCCGGAGCGGCAGCGCACGGCCGAGGCGCATTGGATCCGGCCGCGGGCCGGGGAGCGCATCTCAGCTCCGGTGCGGCAGCTCACGGGTTTCGACGAGAGCCTGCTCGCGGAGGCGCTGTCACCGGAAGAGGCCTGGCGTCGCCTGTGCCGGCTGTTGCCCCACGCCCGTCCGATGCCCGCAGCGATTCATTTTGCGCGCTTCGAGCTGTCATTCCTGCGCGACTGGTCAGAGCGCTTCGAGCCAAAGTCGCCATTTCCGATCGACGCGGTGTGCGTCCACGCCATCGCGTGCCGGTTGTTTCCCGATCTGCCGCGCCGCAACCTGCGCGCGCTGGCAGGCTTCTTGGGACATGGTCTGCATCTCGAGCGGCGTTCGCTGGGCCACGTCCAGGCCACGGCCTTCATCTGGCGTCGCCTGGTCGAGGCGCTGGCCGGCCAGGGCGTCCACACCTGGCAAGAGCTGACGAGCTGGCTTTCGACAGCCGAGCGACCGACGCCGCCGCGCAAACGCCGCTACCCATTGCCACCCGCGCGCTACCGCTCGCTCCCCGACTCGCCCGGCGTGTATCGCTTCCTGCGCTCGAACGGTGACGTGCTGTACGTGGGCAAGGCAACCAGTCTCAAGAAGCGCGTCTCGTCGCACTTCACCAAGCGCAGTGGCGCTACCGAGCGCGCGCTCGAGATGCTGACGCAGGTGAGCGACATCGCGTTCGACGTCACCTCTAGCGCGCTCGAAGCGGCGCTGCTCGAAACGCAGACCATCAAGCACGTCAATCCGCCGTACAATGTGCAGCTCATGCAGGGTCAGCGCGGCGTCTGGTTCACGTCGGCTGACTTCGGCAGCGTGAGCCCGGAGCCGGACGCGACGCACCGTCATGGCCCGCTGTCTTCGCGCTTTTCGGTGCGCTCGCTCGGAGCGCTGGCGGAGCTGCTGGCCGGGGAGCCGCAAACGCCGTGGCGCCGCGCCGCGGCCGTGGGGGCGCCCGCACGCTGGGCGCCAGATGAAGCGTCGTTCGCCGAAGGTTTTGCAGCGTTTTTGGATCGCCATGCCGCTACCTTGGCCACGGCGCCGGACCCGCGCCGCAAGGCGCTGGTGCTGGCGCGGCAGCTCCTGCTGCTCTCCGACATCGAAACCGAAACAGACCCAGAAGGCGAACCCGAGTCGACGCCGAGCGTCTGGGACGGCGCGCGCGTGCTGCGTCACTTGGAGCGCACGATTGCCCAGTCTTTTCAAGTGCTGCGGCGGGCGGCCTGGTTGTGTCGGCTGTCGAGCAGCGTCGTCAGCTATCGAGAGCCAGGCTCGACCAGCGCTCGTTTCTTGATCTTGGAAGACGCCAACTTGATCGACAGCGGCAACCTGGCTGAGGACACGGTGTTACCGATTCCCAAGCCCAGCGCGCGCCTGCGGGCACAGCAGAGCTTCGATGCTGCCCGCTACGACTCGCTACGCATCTTGAGCACCGAGCTCAAGCGTATTCAACGCGACGGCGGCGCGGTCACGGTACGGCTGTCGCGTTCTCGAACGCTCAGCGGCACGGCTTTGGCCGCGGTGCTGAGCCTGACCTGACTCGGCGCAGCCCGAGCGCCAGCAAGAGCGCGAGCGCCGGCAGCGCTCGTTCCGAGCGATCCGGCGGCACCGAGCAGCCGCATCCCGAGTCTCGCGGCGGAGGCGGCGGCGAGCCGATGGGCCCTGCGGGAGAGCTCGCAGCGCCGCCCGACATCCCTCCGCCCCCGCTGCCCGCGACGCCGCCCTGCCCGGACATGCCGGCCGCGCTCATCCCGCTCGTCCCGTCCCCGCCCGCGCCCGCACCGCCGTCCCCGCCCGCGCCCGCAGCTCCGGCCGCCCCCGCCACGCCGCCTGCCCCCGCAACGTTCGTCGGGCAGTCGTTGCGCGTCACCGAGATGGACCACGAATGCGCGTCGCGTAGCAGGTTATCGGGGTCATTGCGAACCAACATGGTCGCGTCTTCCACCAACAAAGAAACGTCGTGAGTGCCCTGCATCAGCGCGCCGGGGAGGAGCTGTATCGTATCCAGCATGTCCGGAAGTGTCTGACCGTCCACGGTCCAGGTGAAGCGATACGTAGAAGGCGTGATGGGCGGCGTCGTGACCTTCAGCTCGATGGGATTGCAGTCGCTCACCTGCAAGGTCGGGCCCGGCCGCGCTTCTTCGATCATCTGGATGTTTTCGAACGACCAGAACGAGCGCACGAATTGCTCCGAGCACACCGAGCAGTACTCGCTGCCGAGGTCCTTCATCTTGCAGCTCAGGTGCGGCCGGTAAGTGCCGGTTGTCTGGTAGCGCCCGCCTTCGAAGAGACCGATGACGCTGGCGAACTGATTCATCTCCGGCGTCGGGACCTGCGTCTGCGGCAAGATCCAGGCATTCCATTTGATCTCGTCTCGCGCGGTACGCAGCGTGGCGTTGGCTTCCCGGCAGTCCTGCTGAGCATTGCAGGGTGCGATACCGCCAGCGTAGTCGTACTCGTCGGCAAGCTTGGCCAGGCTATGACCGATTTCGTGCGCCATCACCTCGAACGACTCCGAGTTCGCCGATGAGGCGCAGACCGCGCCGCCCGAGCCGCCGTACTTGGTGTCGTTCACGATCACGACTGCAAAGTTGAACTCCGGCACGTCTTGCGCGGCGATGCTCGCCGCCGCGCCGCCGTCGACGCACAGCAAGCGCTCGATGTTGTTGCAGTTGAAATACGAATCGAGCGCGGTGTCCCGAGTGGCGCCGTAGTCACCATTGTCGGCACCGTTGTCGTTCGAAATCACGTGAATCAGCTTCACGTTGAAGAGCTCCGCGTACTCCTTCAGCGGCGAAACACCGAACAGGTAGCTTACGATGCTCGTCGCGTCGCTGGTCAGCTTCGCTTGATCTTGGGTGCGATAGCCGTCACCCAGCACCGCGATGTTGAAGCGCGTGTCGACCGGGCCCGAGTCCCGTAGCGTCTCCACGTCCAGCGCGCGCGCAGAGCGGGCGCTCAGGGCGACGCCCAGCAGCGCGCCGAGCGCGAGCCAGCGCCTCATGGCGCAACCTGCGGGTACGGAACCTGCGCGAGCTCGGTCTCGGCGCTCGGCCCCTCCACGTTCATGACGCGGACGATGGACGCGTCCTTGAGCAGTGGTAGGCGCAGCGTGAGCGCAGCCTTTGCTTGCTTGACCCGCACACCCGAGAGCTTGCCCTGCGCGTCCGGAAATTCCCCGCGCACCTCCGAGGCGTCTTTGACGGGCGTCGAATACAAGATCGCGCCGCCTGCATCGAGCACGTCCACGCGCCACGCCTCTTCGGGCAACTTGCCGCGACGCCGTGGCAGCGGCAGCTCTACCGCGCGCGCAGTCAGGGTGCGCGCCAGGCGCGAGGCCGGCTCGAGCTCTACGACCATCAACAGATGCCGCGCAGGCTGCTTTCCAACCTCTGGGCTAAGAGCGACCTGCGGCGGCTCGACCTGCGCTGGACCCGAAGCAGGTTTCTCCGCCGGGCCGTCCTCGCTCGCGATGCCGCGCTCGGTCTTGCCCGAACAAGCCGCCAGCCCGAAGGCGACCGCGGTAATCGCGGCCCAACTCGCTCGTGACGTCATGCAGTTTGAAGCCAAGCGCTCAGCGGACGAACAAATCAAATGTCACTCCTGGTTCATTTCAGCTCACGCCAGCACATCCGCTGCCTCCGAGGTCGAAACTTCTGTTGGCGCTCGAGCCGTGGCATGCGCGATGCACCAGAATAACGCCGGAGGTCATGCATGGCTCACGCATCCACGCATTCTGCTTACGACTACAGCCCCGACGAGGCTCTCCGCCAGATCCAGGCCGAGCGGACACGCAAATCTTGGATCGCCTTGATTCTGTTCGCCTTGGCGGCGATTGGGGTCGCGGGCAGCTTCTACTACTCCTACCGTGACATCCCGGCACCGTCTTCGCCGGCCAACAACGCGCCCGGCCTGGCAGACCCGTATCACTGAAATCCAGGTGTGACCCGCTGGCTCGCATGCGGCGCGTGGCCTCGAGCCGGTGCAGCGAAACAAGCGCCACGGAATTTGCCAGCAGGGATATCCTGGTCGCCCCTGGTCGCTAGGGCATTTCGCCCTATGCTTCGGGGCCATGACGCTGAGCGAGACCCTGCCCTGGACCCACAAGACGGAGCAGGGCTCGGCGAGCCAGCGAGTCTCGCAGCTGGCGCTCGAGCTGTTTCATCCGGCGGTCAGAGCCTGGTTCGAGCGGCGCTTTCCGCAGGGGCCGACGGAGGCGCAGGCGCTCGGCTGGCCTGCCATCGCGCGCGGTGAAAACGCGCTGATCGCGGCCCCCACGGGTTCTGGGAAGACGCTCTCGGCCTTCCTTTTGTGTATCGATCGGCTGTATCGCGCGGCGGAGCGGGGGGAGCTTCAGGAGAGCGGGGTGGAGGTGGTCTACGTCTCGCCGCTCAAGGCGCTGGTGGCCGATATCCGCCAGAATCTGGAGGAGCCGCTGGAAGAGATCGCCAGCGTGGCGCGCGAGCTGGGCCTGGCGGTTCCCGAAATCCGCGTCGGTTCGCGCAGCGGGGACACTCCCGCCTCCGCGCGCGCAGCGCTCATCAAGCGGCCGCCTCACTTGCTGATCACGACCCCGGAGTCGCTGTACCTGATGGTCACGGCCGGCAAGAGCCGGGAGATCTTGCGCAGCGTGCGCACGGTCATCGTCGACGAGATCCACGCGGTGGCGCGCGACAAGCGCGGCTCGCATCTGGCTCTGACGCTCGAACGGCTCGAGCATGTGGCCGCTCAGCACCCCGTGCGCATTGGTCTTTCTGCGACGCAGCGCCCGCTAGAGCGTGTAGCCCGGCTGCTGGTCGGAGCCGGGCCGGGTCGCGAGGACGAGCAGGGGCGCCCGCGCTGCACGATGGTGGACGTGGGACATCGGCGCAAGCTGGACTTGGCGATCGAGCTGCCGGGCCGTGAGCTCGAAGCGGTGGCGTCGAACGAACAGCTGGCGGAGGTGCTGGACAAGATCGCCGAGCACGTTCGGCAGCACCGCACGACGCTGATCTTCGTGAACACGCGGCGCCTGTCCGAACGGCTCGCGCATTTGCTGGCCGAGCGCGTCGGGGCCGAGCACGTGGCAGCCCATCACGGCAGTCTATCCAAGGACAGGCGAGCGCGCGTCGAACAGCTGCTGCGCGAAGGCTCCTTGAAAGCGCTGGTCGCGACGGCGTCGCTCGAGCTGGGCATCGACATCGGCCCGGTGGAGCTGGTGTGCCAGGTGGGCTCCCCGCGCAGCATCGCAACGTTCTTGCAGCGCGTCGGACGCTCGGGACACAGCCGCTTTGCCGTGCCGGTCGGCAGGCTGTATCCGATGACGCGCGACGAGCTGGTGGAGTGCACGGCGCTGCTGCGCGGCGTGCATGGTGGCCGCCTGGACGCGCTCGAGCTACCGGTCGCGCCGCTCGATATACTTGCTCAGCAGATCGTCGCCGAATGCTCGAGCGAGGAGTGGAGCGACTCGGGTCTTTACGAGCTGGTGCGACGCGCCACGCCCTACGCGCAGCTGTCCCGCGAAAGCTTCGACGAGATCCTGGATCTGATGTCGGAGGGCATCGTCACCGGGCGCGGCAGGCGAGCCGCCTTTTTGCATCGTGACCGCATCAACGGCAAGGCGACGGGGCGCCGCGGCGCGCGGCTGGCAGCGCTCACCTCGGGCGGCGCGATTGCCGACAACGCCGACTATCGAGTCGTGGCCGAGCCGGACAATACCCTCGTTGGCACCATCAACGAAGACTTCGCGATCGAGAGCATGGCCGGCGACGTGTTCCTGCTCGGCAGCACCAGCTGGCGCATCCGGCGCGTGGAGAGCGGCACGGTGCGGGTAGTGGACGCGGAGGGTGCCGCCCCGACCATCCCCTTCTGGCTCGGTGAGGCGCCGGCCCGCACGGCCCAACTGTGTGACGAGGTGTCGGAGCTGCGCGCCGCGGTGGATCGCGAGCTGGTCCGCGGCGGTATCTCCGCCGCCTCGAGCTTCGTGCAAACCGAAGCGCGCGTGGAGCCAGCAGTGGCCGACAGCGTCATTGCCTACCTGCGCGCCTCGCATGCTGCTCTTGGCGTGCTGCCGACCCGTGCGGATCTGGTGTTCGAGCGCTTCTTCGACGATTCCGGCGGCATGCAGCTCGTGCTGCACTCCCCTCATGGCGGGCGCATCAACCGCGGTTTGGGACTGCTGCTTCGCAAGCGCTTCTGTCGTTCGTTCGATTTCGAGCTTCAAGCTGCGGCCAGCGACGACTCCGTCGTGCTGTCGCTGGGTCCGCAGCATGCGTTTCCTCTCACCGATCTGAGAGACTTTCTGGCGCCGCGCGGAGTCGGGACTGCGCTCACGCATGCGGTGCTCGTCACTCCCATGTTCGCCGCGCGCTGGCGCTGGAACTTGAACCGCTCGCTGGTGGTGCTGCGTTACCGCGGTGGCCGCCGCAACCCGCCACCCATCCAGCGCATGGAGACCGACGACGTCACGGCCGCGGTGTTCCCGGCCCTGGCCGCGTGTCAGGACAACGCCACGGGCCCGCGTGAGATCCCGGATCACCCGCTGGTTAGGCAGACGCTGCACGACTGCATGAACGAGGCCATGGATTTGCCGGGTCTGCAGGCGCTGCTGGACGCTATCGCGACCGAGCAAGTGCGGCTGCACTTCCGGGACACCACGGAGCCCTCGCCGCTCAGCCACGAGATCTTGAACGCCAGGCCCTACACCTTCCTCGACGACGCTCCGCTCGAAGAGCGCCGGACGCGCGCGGTGCAGGTGCGGCGCGGTCTGCCGCTCGAGGCGCGTGAGCTCTCGGCGCTGGATCCGGAGGCCATCACGCGCGTGCGCGAGGAGGCGCGTCCGGCTCCACGCAGCCCCGAGGAGCTTCATGACCTGCTCCTTTCGGTGCTGGTGCTGCGGCCGCATGCCGAGCTTCAGGCCTATTTCAGTCAGCTGGTGGAGGCGGGGCGGGCGGTGCAGCTGCGCTGTGCGACCGGCACGGCTTGGTGCGCGCTCGAGCAGCGCCGCGCCGCTGAAGTGCTCTTTCCTGAAGCGTTCTTCACGCCGGATCGGCACGCGCCACCGAGCCTGGCCTCGAAGGCGCCAGCTGACCATGAGACGCTGGCCGCGCAGGCGGTACGAGGTGAGCTCGAGCTGTGCGGGCCCACCAGCGTCGAGCGGTTGATGGAGGCGACCGGATTACAGCCGCCGGTGATCGTGCTCGCGCTGGGCAAGCTTCAGGCGGAAGGCTTCGTGCTGTCGGGCCACTTCGAGCAAAGCGGGCCAGCCGAACAGTTCTGCGCGCGCCGACTGCTGGACCGCATCCATCGCTACACGCGTGATCGCCTGCGCCGAGAGATCGAACCGGTTTCGGCGCAGGACTATATGCGCTTCCTTTTGCGCTGGCAGGGCGTTACCGAGGGCGCTCGCCGTGAGGGGCAGCGCGGTCTCGTGGCGGTGGTCGGCCAGCTCCAGGGCTTCGAAGCCGCGGTTGCGAGCTGGGAAGCGGACCTGCTCCGCGCGCGCGTTGCCGGGTATCGCCCCGAGTGGCTGGACGCGCTCTGCTTCTCCGGTGAGGTGGTTTGGGGGCGGCTGAGCCCACGCGCGGCGTCGTCGAGCGTCAACCGCAGTGCCACCATTTCGCGGGCAACGCCGGTCACGCTGGCATTCCGTTCGGATCTACCCTGGCTCTACCGGGCGCTGCACGGCGCCGAAGCGACGAGCGAAGCGGGGCTCGCGCCGGGCACCGCTCGGCTGCTCGAATGCCTGCAGCAACGCGGCGCGCTGTTCGGCGCGGAGCTGCTCGGTGCGCTCGGCGCTGCGCGGCGTGAGCTGAATGAGGCGCTGTGGGATGGTGTGGCCCGCGGGCTGATCGCGTCCGATGGCTTCGGTGCGCTCAGGAACCTGCTGCGCCCACGCTCCAGCGAGCCGGCGAGCTTGCCGCTGCGTGGGCTCCGGCGCGGCGCAGCTCCGGAGCTGCGGCGTGAAGGGCGCTGGGCGCTGCTCCTGCCGTCCGCGGAAGCCATCGATCCAGACGCGCTGGCGGAGGCGGTGGCGGAACAACTGCTGGCGCGCTGGGGCGTGGTGTTCGCGGACGTGGTGGCGCGCGAAAGTTTGGCGCTCCCCTACCGCGAAATCACCTGGGCGCTGAGGCGCCTGGAGGCCCGCGGCGTGGTGCGGGGCGGGCGCTTCGTGACCGGTTTCGTCGGCGAGCAGTACGCGCTACCTGAAGCAGTGGACTCGCTACGCGCAGTACGGCGCGCGGAGCGCAGCGGTGAAACCGTGCAGCTCTCGGCGTGCGATCCGCTCAACCTGGCCGGCATCATTCTGCCCGGCCCGCGCGTGCCCGCTCAGCGCGGACGCCTGCTCACGCTCGTTGACGGCGCGCTCGCCCCAGAGTGACGGTCACTTGGGCGTACAAACGCTCTTGCCGTCGACGAAGCCACTCAGAGTCAGCTTGAAGTTCGACTCGTCGGGCGCGCGCTCGGCGTGGAACAGGGCCAGCTCGTAGACGTTGCCCGGGGTCAGACCCAGTTGCTGCGAGATCGGCCCACCGAGCGTGACCGATCGTTCGCGTTTCGGATGCAGGCCGCCAATGTCGACCGCGAGCTTGTTGTTGATGAAGACCCAAACGTCGTCATCACCCGAGAAGGTCAGCGTCTCATAGCCCTGATAGAGGAAGAAGTAGCGCAGCACGGTGGTGAAGCCGAAGTTGAGACCCAAGGTCACGCCTTCATCACCCATGGAGTCCCAACCTCGACCCGTGAGCGGCGTGAAGGTGTCGCCACCATCGAACACGTAGCTAGAGGTCTGGCCCATGCGCGTCAGCATCACCACCCCCGGGAAGGTGAGGTTTACGTCCGTCGTGTCGCGGTACCACTGGTCGAAGGCGACTTTGCTGGCGGTTTGAGCCCCGAACGGACAGATCGCCGCCATACCGGCATTGGCCGAGCCCTCCTCGCACACGCCGGTGTAGACGGGTAAGCCGCCTGCATCCAGGTCGGCTTCGACCATACCGAGCGTGGGGTCACTGCCCGCGAACGCCTCGAAGTCGGGATGCTTGGTCGAACCGCCCAGCGGAGCGCCAATGAAATCGCGGTACGTCACCGGGACAGCGATCTGAGCTGGCAGCTGGCCAGCCACGACCTTGCAAGTGTGCGTCGCCTCCACGGTGCAGGTTGCCGAGCAGCCGTCGCCACCTGCGACGTTGCCGTCGTCACAGGCTTCCGCGATCACCAGGCCATCGCCGCAGGTCGAGGTGCAGGCGCCACCGCTGCAGTTTGGGAGCGTACGGCAAGGCGAACCTGGCAGATCACAAATAAAACCCGTTTCTGGCTGGCAGGCGTCGTCGCAGCCGTCGTCGTTGAGGACGTTCATGTCGTCGCACAGCTCGAAGCCGACGAGCTTGCCGTCGCCGCACTTACCGACGCAGGCTTTGCCGGGGGTTGGACAGTCCCAACCCGCTTCCACGGTGCAAGTCGCCGAGCAACCGTCATTGGCTGCGGTGTTCATGTCGTCGCACGCCTCGGCGCCGAGCTTCATGCCGTCGCCGCAGATTGGCACGCAGGGCTGGCCCGCAGTCGGGCAATTGTAGCCAGTCTCGACGGTGCAGGTCGCGGAGCAACCGTCGCTCGCCACCTTGCCGCCGTCGTCGCACGCTTCCCCGCCCTCCTTCGAGCCGTTGCCGCAGACGGGCACGACGGGAGTCCCGCCCATGCCGCCGCCACCGCTGCCCGCGCTGCCGGCCGCTCCGCCCATGCCACCGCCACCCGCAGGCATACCGGCCATGCCGCTGCCCGCCGACGTGCCGCCGGACATCGTGCCCGCCGATGTGGTCCCGGCCGTCGTGCCTGCGCCGCCACCGCCAGAGCCGCTGCCGCCAGCACCGCCACCACCTGCTCCGCCGATCGAGATCGGCACGGGCGTGTCGTCTCCGCAGGCCAAGGCCAACGTCAGAACCGAAAAGATTGCGCAGTGCTGTGGCTTAAGTTTCATGACGAATTTCCTTCGGATGAGCCTACCGACAAAAGCCACAATAATCCCCAAAAACCCGGCGCAGCGGGAACTTTTAGAACATACACCCGAACCCTAATTTTGCAGCCTGGTTCTTCCTATGTCCGTCAGAAACCTGTTAGCAGGCTGCACACTTTGACGCACAACAACACACCTCGCGACAGGTCCAGGGAAGGGATCCGGCGGCAGGGCTTGGTGCCATCGGCCCTTTGGGCTTGCGACCGGGGCTTGGTGCCGGCGAGACCCTTGGCGCCGCCCGCCTGGCGCTGTGCTCGCCAGCTGCCGAGATGTGAGCTGTAGATGCCCTCACACCGCAGCAACGCCTTGCGCTCGCCGCGGGCGCTGCGCTTGTCGGCCTCAGCCAG
>DATEDZ010000293.1:0-4957 GCA_035281385.1 Polyangiaceae bacterium | reverse complement strand
TAATAGGTGCCATGGGTTTGTTCTTAGGCCTCGATTCCAGCACACAGAGCCTCTCGGCCATGCTCATCGACACCGACTCCGGGCAAGTCGTGCTGGATGAGAGCTTGAATTTCGGCAAGGCGCTGCCCGAGTACCGGTCGCCCAGGGGCTTCTTGGAGCACGCAGACCCGCACATCAAGCACAGCAATCCGCTAATGTGGGTAGCTGCGCTCGATCAGCTGCTCGGGCGGCTAAAGGCGCGCGGTGCCGAGCTCGGACGCGTCGCAGGCATCAGCGGCGCTGGACAGCAGCACGGTTCCGTCTACCTGAAGCAACCTCTGGGGAGCGTCTCGACTTGGGACGCGTCCAAGAATCTGGTCGAACAGGTCGCTCCCCTGCTCAGTCGGGAGACCGCTCCGATTTGGATGGATAGCTCGACCAATCAGCAATGCGCTGAAATCGCGGAGGCCGCCGGCGGCAACGATCAGGTCGTGAAAATCAGCGGCTCGCGCGCCATCGAGCGCTTCACCGGACCGCAGATTCGTGCCTTCTACCAGCGTGATCCTCAGGGCTACGCGGCGACCAAGGAGATCCATCTGGTCAGCTCGTTCGTGGCTTCGCTACTGATCGCCGGCAGCGCACCCATCGATCACGGTGATGGCGCTGGCATGAATCTGCTCGAGCTTGCGACCGGCGCGTGGAGCCGGAGGCTCGTCGACGCGACCGCTCCGGACCTGGCCGGCAAGCTGCCCAAGGCAGTCCCATCGCGCACGCAAATCGGACAGATCGCCGACTACTTCGTCGACAAGTATGGCTTCAAGCCCGGCACGCCGGTGTTTGCGTTCACGGGCGACAATCCATCGAGCCTGGTCGGCATGGGCGCGACCGAGCCGGGCAGCGCAGTCATCAGCATGGGCACGAGTGACACCGTGTTCGCGGCGATGCGCGAGCCGCACACCGACCCGCGCGGCTTCGGGCATGTGTTCGGCAACCCTGCCGGTGGCTTCATGTGCCTGATCTGCTTTGCCAACGGCTCGCTGGCGCGCGAGAAGGTGGCCACCAAAGCCGCGCTGTCCTGGGACGCCTTCGAACGCGCCATCCTCGAAGAAACGCGCCCCGGTAACCAAGGCAACCTGATGCTGCCGTTTTTCATTCCGGAGATGACGCCCAAGCTGCTGGCACCGAAGGTGGAACTTTTCGGTAGCGAGCGATTCGTGGCCTGGCAGGAGCCAGCCGCCCTGGCGCGCGCCATCGTGGAAGCGCAAGCTCTGAGCATGCAGCGCCATTCGGACTGGATCGGCGAGCAGCCCAAGCTGATCCGCGTGACCGGCGGCGCCTCCAAAAACCGGGGGATCCGGCAGGTGCTGGCCGACGTCTTCGGCGCCGAAATCCGCACGCTGGCGGCCTCTAACTCCTCGGCGCTGGGCGGCGCGCTGCGCGCAGCCGAAGCAGCGTCGGCAGCCTCGTTCTCGGAGCTCTACCTGCGCTTCGCGGCTACCGATAGCGCTCGCGACGTCGCGCCGACTCCGGGCGCCACCGCTCAATACGGCGAGCTGCGGCAGAAGCTGCTACAGCGCCTGAACGCGTTGGGCGCGTAGATGCAGCCGCCGGACCTGCTCGAGCCGACGCCACGGCTGCGCCTCGATCCCCGGCTTTTCAGCGAAACCCTGACCTTCGCGTTCGCCACCGGCAGCTCCCCGGAAGCGTTCGAACGGGTACTGAAGAGCTTCGATCCGGGCCGCAGCAGCTTCGACCCGGAGCTTTTCGCGCGCGATCTGTTCGTGAAGGATCTGGTGGCGCGCTGTCTGTGCAAGAGCGGGGAAAAGCGCGATCGCTATCCGCTGCTGCAAAGGCCACTGCTGGCGTTGCTGACACATCCCACCTGCGATCCCCGCACCCTGGCTCATCGCCATCAGGTGCTTCGAGGACTCTTGGCCTCGCCGGAGCAGACGCGTGGCCTCGAACAATCCTTGGCAGAAGTCCGTTACCTGTTCGATCTGTTTCAGGGCAGCGAACGCGTCCGTCACGGTGCCGCGGTCGTGCGCCGCCTGGACATCCTGCGCGCGTTCAGAAGCAGCATAGACAAGCTGGAGCTCGCCTTTCAGGGCGCTACGGGGCCCCTGGCCCGCGTCTATGATTTCGCGCGTGGCGTGCAGGCGTCCGAAGCTTGGGCGCACCTTTCGAGCTTGCTCGACTACGAGAGCAATCTGGCCACGGTGGATCTGCGCGTGCGCCTGGACCACGACGGCGAGATCCGCAGCCTTGCGATCCAGCGCGTCGACGAGAACCAGAAGAATCCTTGGTACACCTCGCCTTGGCGGCGCTTCCTGGCACGTTTCGCTTTGCTGTTCCGAGGCCTGCACGTGCGAAAGTCCGAGCTGCTCGGGCGTCTGGTCGAAAGCGTATTCGACGAGATGCAAGACGTGTGGCTACAGCTGTACCAGTTGATGCTCGACTTCGAGCTGTACGTGGCAGCGCTGCGCTTTCGGGCGCTGGCGCACAGCCAGGGGCTCGAAGTCTCACTGCCGGAGTTTCACGCTTCCGATGCAGGCCGTCACTCGAGCGCGTCGACGCGCTTCGAACAACTGTTCAATCCCTTCCTGCTGCTCGAGCCGAGCCCACCGGTGCCCTGCGACATCGTACATGGGGACCGCGCCATCACGATCGTGACCGGACCCAATTCGGGCGGTAAAACCCGGCTGCTGCAGGCGGTAGGGGTGAGCCAGCTGCTGGCTCAGGCGGGTCTGTTCGTGCCAGCCAGCTCGGCGCGCCTCAGCCTGCGCAGCGGAATTTTCGTCTCGCTCGTACAACAGGCCGAGCCGGAGCAGAGTGAGGGTCGGCTCGGGACGGAGCTCTTGCGCATCCGCCGTCTCTTCGAGAGTTTGCCGCACGGTGGCTTGGCGATCCTCGACGAGCTCTGCTCGGGCACGAATCCGACCGAAGGTGAGGAGATCTTCCAGCTGCTGATCGAGCTGCTCGGAGAGCTGTCACCCGCCGCCTTCATCAGCACGCACTTCCTCGAGCTGGCAGCGCGACTCGCGCGCGAGCGCCCGGTGGAGCTGACCTTCCTGGAAGTGGAGCTCGGCGCGGCCGGCCGTGCCACCTATCGCTTCGTGCCCGGTGTGGCCAAGACCTCGCTGGCTCGGGAAGTCGCCGAGCGGCTCGGCGTCACCCGCGAGAGCCTGCGCGCCCTGCTCGACGCCCGCAAGGGCGAGCTCGGCGCGTCGCAATCCGAGCGTGAGAGTCGTCCGCCACGCCCCCCGTCAGGCCTGCGCGCCAAGGGCGAGCCGGCGTCGTAGCTCGTCCAGCACGTCCGCCGTCTTGCTGCAGCCGCTGCGCGTCGCCCCGGCCTCGCGCACCCGGAGCAACATCTCCAGCGTCTGAACGCCACCAGCAGCCTTGACCTGCACGTGCGGCGGCGCATGCCGGCGCATGAGCACCAGGTCCTCGATGGTCGCCCCAGACGTGCCGAAACCGGTCGAGGTCTTGACCCAATCGACGCCCAGCTCACCGCAGATCTCGCACAGACGAATCTTGTGCGTTTCGTTCAGGTAGCAATTCTCGAAGATGACCTTGAGCTTCTGCCCGCGATCGTGCGTCGGCTGGAGCACCGCCCAAATGTCGCCCCGAACCGCGTCGTACTTTTCGCTCAGCACCTGGCTGATGTTGACCACCATGTCGAGCTCGCGCGCGCCATCAGTCAGGGCCTGCTCGGCCTCCAGCGCCTTCACCCGGCTGCTCTGGCTCCCGTGCGGGAAACCGATGGTCGTGGTCGGCAGCAGGCTGGAGCCCTCGAGCAGCTCCGCCGCACGGGCCAGGTAGTAAGGCATGATGCAGACGCTGGCCACGTCGTACTCGACTGCCAGGCGACAGCCCGCCTCCAGCTCTGCCGTGGTCAAGGTCGGCTTGAGCAAGGAGTGGTCGATCATCTTGGCCAGCTCGGCGTAGCTCGGCAGCTGCATGCCCTGCACCATGCTCACAAAAAGCCGCGAGCGGCACTGCGAACATTCGCAAGTGCCGCTCGAAGCCGTTTTGGGGTGTTCGGTCGAACCGCTTACGCGATTTCGCCCGAGTGGTAGCCACGCTCGCCATGGTCGCTGAGATCGAGGCCGGTGACCTCGTCCTCTTCGCTCGGGCGCAGGCCCAGGGTCGCCTTGAGGGCGTAGCCCAGGATCAGCGTGCCGACGACAGCCAGGACGATGGTCAGGCCCATCGCCTTGAGCTGCTCGAGCCACAGCGTGCTGCCGACGATGTCCTTGAGGTTGGTGTTGAGGTTGGCATTGACGTCGGGCGTGGCGAAGAAGCCGACGAGCAGAGCGCCCATCGTACCGCCCACAGCATGGATGCCGAAGGTGTCGAGCGCGTCGTCGTAACCGAGCGCGCTCTTCAGCTTGGTGCAAGCGAAGAACGGCACGATGCCGGCCAAGACGCCGATGATGACCGCGCTGGTGGCGTTGACGAAGCCCGCGCAGGGCGTGATCACGACCAGGCCGCCCACCGCGCCCGAGCAGAAGCCGAGCACCGAGGGCTTGCCACGCGAGATCCACTCCGCCGCCGGCCAGGCCGCGCAAGCAACCGCCGTGGCAATCGTGGTGGTCATGAAGGCGTTGGCAGAAACGCCGTCCGCCGCAACCGCGCTGCCAGCGTTGAAGCCGTACCAGCCGACCCACAGCATACCGGTGCCGATCATGGTCAAGACCATGCTGTGCGGAGCGAAGTTCTCCTTACCGAAGCCCTTGCGCTTGCCAACGATCAGCGCCAGCACCAGTGCCGACCAACCGGAAGACATGTGCACCACGGTGCCGCCCGCGAAGTCGATGGCCTTGATGGAAGCGTTGGCGTTCCAGACGCCGTTCATGAAGCCGTCGACGCCCCACACCATGTGGGCCATGGGGAAATACACGGCCAGCATCCACGCCGCGACGAATAGCAGCACGGCCGAGTACTTCATGCGTTCCGCGATGGCGCCCACGATCAG
>DATEDZ010000292.1:0-17767 GCA_035281385.1 Polyangiaceae bacterium | reverse complement strand
CTCGGAAGCCATACGCACCGCGTACCTGAGCGGTCCTTCGGTGAAGCCCTGCTCGGCCAAGTAGCTCGCGAACGATCCCAGCTGAGCGGCGAGTGCACCGACACGAAGGTGTGGGAGCACGAGATCGGAATCTGTGGCCATAAGTCTCTTGGCCACAGAAGTCTCCCGATTATGCCGTCAAAACAAGCTAGAATGCTCGCCTTTTTCCGCTGAATGTCCCGGCGGACTACACGAAGCACACAACGATGACCGCATAATCCTGCTGCCGTCATAATGGCGATTATGCCGGCGACGGCATAAGCGCAACAGCTTTGCGACGCACTTGCTTGCTCGATAGCGGCACGGACCTCAGCGTGAGCACCAGCACCAAGCGAGCCGCTCGGGCCGGATCGCTTGTCAGCCCGGCGCGCGCCACAGGTAGCGATTGAGCCGACCCGGCAGGACGCGGAAGCCGATACGCTCGTAGGCTCCCACGCCCATCTCGGTCGAGAACAGCACGGCATAGCGGTAACCTCGACGCGCGGCATCAAGTAGCGGGCTGAGCGTGATCGCGCCCCCGATACCCTGCCTGCGCACGTCTGTCACGGCAGCAACGGCATAGACGCTTGCCACACCGCCCCCGCAAAAGAGCATGTTGGTGGCAACTGGCCTGCCTTCGAGACGACCAACGAACATTCGCCAAGGAGTCTGACCGATGCCGATCGCGCGCGTGGCATCGACCCAGGCTTGCCCGGCCCACTCGGGAATCGCATAGGTCTCGACGAAGACGGACTTGAAGTCTTCCAGGTCGGCGTCGCTACGCACCTCCTCGATCACGAAGCGCGGCGGGACGGCGCGGAGCAGTGCCGCGTCCGTGTGCGCGAGATCGAGCGCCATCAGCGGCGCGCCTTGCTCGGTTTGGCGTATGCCACGAGCCAGCGCCGTCTGCTGCTCGGCCATGTCCAACAGGCCCCGCGCTTGCAGCCGCGCTCCAAGGTCGTCGGGCTGAGCGCCAGCGCCGGTCCACCAAAAGAAGTAGGGGGCTTTGCGCTCCGCGAACCACGCGATCGTCTCGTCGATGACACGATCGACCTCGCCTGGCGCCAAACGCGCCGCCCAAGCACCTTTGAACATGGGGTTGGTCGGAAAACAGCAATGTCGGCATAGCTGCTCGCTTTCCACGCATTCACCGTGAGGAAGGTTGCGTGCCATGGACCTGAACAGCTCATGGAGGTTGTGTTCGACTGCCCGTGCAAGGGTCGGCTCGTCCGCAGCTTGGAGGGGGCTCATCGCGCCGCAAGATTACGCGACGTCAGGCAGACCGCCTAGTGGCGGTGCGCCGACGACGACTACTTCTTGCTCTCGGACGTGCCACGATGACGTCTTCAGCCGGGCTCGCGAGCACGGATGCGTTTGCGGTATCTTCGTCCTCGCGCGTGTGGAAGTGACGCATCGAAGACTCCTTAGTAGTGTTCACATATGTCCGATCCAGCCAAGGCGCGTCCGGGTGAAAAGCCGCGCTACCTCTATCCCGAGGAGGTAACGGCTGAGGAGCGCGCCGAGATGGCTCGAGTGCTCGAGGTGGACGGCGCGTCCAACGGACAGTGCCCGGTCCCCGCCAGCGTCGATCTGGCTGCCAAACCGGCAAACGCCGCGAGATGGAGCGGACGCTTCACCCTTCACGGTACAGCCGCAGGTGGTTCACGTTCCGTTCGTGCCGGCTCACAGCGCCGAAGCACGTTTTCTTCCCTGCGATCGCGCAGCCCTTACCGAGAGAAAGCGCTCGATGCGGCTGAGCTCGTCGTCGAGCGCGGGTTGAAACGCACACGCGCTCGGCGGTCGCCCCGAAACGTAGCCAAAACTTGCGGTGAGGTGCTGGCTTTCGAAGGTCAGGTTTGCCCAGCCCACGACGTGGGCGCGCCACAAGAGCGGGAGCGCGTAGTAGCCAAGGCGGCGCTTGGCTTTGGGCGTGTAGGCTTCGAAGCGGTAGGCCCAGCCCCACAGCAGCTCGAAGCGCCGGCGGTCCCAGACCACCGGATCGAACGGCGCAAGGAGGCGAGCTTGGTCGGGCGCGCTGTCGAAAGCGAGGGCCGCAGCGCGTGGTGTCTCTTGCGCTGGCCAAAACCAATCGGTACCGGCGACATGAGCGCTGCTCAAACGCTGTCGGGCCCGCAGCGCAGCGCCCTTGAGCTCTGCGCGCCACTGCGGCACGCCATATCGAAGGCGCCCAATCAACTGGGACAAGCTCGCAGTCGGCAGCGGCGCGTACTTGCGGACCGCGACGTCGATCAGGGCGTCGAGCGTCGCGGCTGGATCGGGGGCGGACGCACGTTGCGTGGAGGTTGCCAGCGCGTAGATCCGAATGCCAGCGTCGCGTCGCGCAACTCGCAAGGACCCACGGTAGTGAAGCGCATCGAGTAAGCGAGTGGTTGCGTTCGAAGCACCGCCCCAATAGTTGGTTTCCGTTCCGGAGCCCAAATGTCGATCCACCTCGCGCGGGTGAACGGCTCCGTGCCGCGCAACGAAAGCCAGCAGCTGTTTGGCTTGCCGCGCGCGGGCCGTAGATAGGGGCTCGAGGCCGCCGCGCGGATGCATCAAGGCTCGAAACTCAGGCGCCAGAAAGCCATAGTTGATGAAGAAGTCCTCTTCGATGCCCAGTCTGGCGTAGTGCCGCTCGAGATCTCCGACGCGATAGCCCTTCACGCGGTGTCGCAGAATCAGGTCCTGCGCTCGCGCCGGTGCCCGGATGGGGTCAGCTTGTACGAAGCCGAGCCGTCTAATCGCCCGCGCCAGGCTGGTCGGCGCAAATAAACTCCGGCCGACCGCAAAGCTTCGTAACTCTGCCAGGGTCGTCGGCATGGCTCAGCGCCAAAGTTAGCGCATGTACGGCCGCGGCCGTTCGAGGAAATCGGTCCCCCGTACCCCGCTCGAAGGACGGTTGGGCCAATGCCGCGCCAGCTGCCGCGGCGCCCAGCGCGCGACGGCTCAGCGCGCGGTGCGTTCCCACGTGCACGGTGCCGAACGCCACCGAAGCATCGTATCAGATCTGATTCTCGACGAACTTGCTGAAGCCGACCTCCTCCGACTGGGCCAGCACCTGCTTGAACCCGCCGCCGAGCGCCAGACCCGGCACCGGGTAGAAGACCTTACGCAACGCATCCAGCCGCTCGAGCGGGTCGTAGGCGCCGTTGCCCTCTCTGCCCAGCAGCTCCGACCGAACCCTTCCTCCGGGCCGCGGTCGCGCGACGCGGACGGTGTGGCTGTGCGCATGACCGAGATCCTGACGGATCACAGCCAACAGCTGACTGATTTACGACGCACAGTTCAGGCGATGGACGAACGGATGGGCGGCGTGAACGACCGCCTGGATCGGCATCGCCTTGTCGATGCAGGAGCGCACGGCGAGCACCGAGCGCCTAAGTGACATCGAGCGTCGCCTCGCACGCCTCGAAGAGCGCTCGGGTATTTGAGGTCGGCTCCGTTCACCCGCTAACGGACAGAGCGGCTGCGCGCTAGGGCAGAAGTGAAGCGACGGCCAAGCGGGCTACGTCGTTGCTATCATGGATCCGCACTGCCACGTAGCCATTTGAAGGCACCTCGACGCGTGTCCGATAGTCGTCGTCTCGCGGCTCGCCATAGACCTCGATGCTGCGCTGCCGCAAGTTCACAATCCAGTACTGGGGGATGCCCGCGCGCGCGTACACGCGGAGCTTCGTGCTGCGATCGCGCTCCAGGCTGTCGTCAGCGACCTCCACCACCAACGCGACATCGGTTGCGCCAGGATGACGATCCGCATAGTCCCGAGGCACACCTCGCACGACGACTACATCGGGCTCTGGCTCGCTATCCGCTAGGGTGATGGGCTCCTGCGAATCGACGTAATAGTCGGAGCCGACCGCCGCTTCCAAGGCGGCGCGCACGAGCCTTGTCGAAAGCCTGTGAGGCGGATGCTTGGTCATCTTGGGTACGAGCAGACCCTCGAGGAGCTCGATTTGGTCATCCTCCGAAAAAATACTCGCGTCGCGGATAGCGTGGTACTGGGCCACGCTCAGTCTGACGAGCGGCAAGTCTCGTTCGATTCGCGGCGCTTCCATCGTCATGGAGACCGTTCGAGTTTAGCACGCGTTGATCCGGGAAAGCCAACGAGCGGGTCCGCTCAAACGGCATCGAGGAAGCACGAGCTAGCCGGGACACGCAGCCACAGGCCGGTTTTGCGTGCTCACCGAGGGAAACGGCGGCTCACCGCTACGGTTCGAGCATTTGGCTGAGCTTGAAGCCGAGCGCTCCTTGATTTTTGACGGCGCTCGTCACACCGCCGCGCGACCAGAACGCGTAGCTGGGGCTACTTGCCAGCTTGGGGAGGCGGGCCGCCTTGCTCTCGAGCTCGCGCAGCGAGCGCTCGTCGAAGGGTTTGTCGTGCCAGCGAGCTTCGCCCACGAGCACGGCGCTCTTGCCGGATAACCCCAGGACGTCGATCTCCAGCGGCTGTCCGGTCGCAGTCCAGTAGCGGCCAATGCTCAGATCGTTGGGCAGTACGCCCCTTTCACTGAGCTTGCGCGCGTGAGCGCGGGCCGTTTGCTCGAAGACCAGTCCCAGCTGGCGTTGCCAAAGGGGCTGGGCGCGGCGCAGCACCGCGCGCCCCTGGCCCCCCTCGATTTCGGTCTGGTTCGCGAACAAGCACGCAAACCAAAATGCCAAGTACGGATCCGATAGCTCATAGACGGGGTGAGCACCCTTGGGAGCGCCCACCGGCAGGGAACGTTGAAGCAGACCGGCGCGCAGCAGGGTCTCGAGCGGCTGCTCGATGCGCTGACCTGCCTTGCTGGCGATCTCGCCGTGCTTGCTGCTGCCTCGGCCCACGGCGGCCAGGATGCGAGCGTGCCCGCCGGTCCCCGAGAGCTCCTCGGCCAGCATGCTGGCCGCGTCTTCCAGCAGGATACCGCCGGGCGAGTAGGCCAGATGCAAGAGATTGCGCTCCACGCTTTGGCTGCTGTCCCAGGCCCTGAGGTGGAGCGGATAACCGCCGCATGCGGCGTAGGCTTCGAGGTAGTCGGAGCTGCTCAGCTTGGGCAGGAACACGCGCGCCTCCGCGGCTGCGAGGGGCTCGAGACGCAGCGAGAGTGTGGGCCTACCGCGCAGCGCGCCGTGCTCGCCGAGCACGCGTTCGACGACCGATACGGCCGAACCCGTCAGTAGCAGCAGCAGTTTGGTGCCGCGCTTCAGGTGATCCCAGACCACCTGCACGATTGAGGCAAAGCCCGGAGTCGACTCGGTCAGGTACGGAAACTCGTCGATGACGACTGCCAGAGGTGCGTCGGTCGCCATGGCCGCGAAGAACTTGAACGCTGCCTCCCACGACGCGAAGCCACCTCCTGCCAGATCTGCAGCTTGCTCGCCCAAGTCGCGCCTGACCGCTTCGTGGAGGCGCTCCAGCTCGACCGCCTGGGCCTGCGCGGTGGCCCCGAAGAACAGCGCCCGTCGCTGCCGCGCGAAATGCGAAAGGAGGTACGTCTTGCCCACCCGCCGACGACCCCAGACCAGCGCAAGCTGGGGGGCGCCCTGGGTCGCTCGCTGCCAGGCACTTTCGAGCCGTGCGAGCTCGGCGCTGCGATTCAGGAAGTCCACGGGTTTAGCATACTACAAGGCGCTTGTACTACAAGGCACTTGTACTACAAGGCGCTTGCGGTTCCTACTCGGAGCGGCATCCCCCGTCCTATGTCCAGGGGCACGCCCCATCGTCAGAGAAACGTATTCACGACGAGTGTCAAATCTCGATCTGCGAGCCGATTTCCATGACGCGGCTGGGCGGAATTCCGAAGAAGGCGGTCGCGGGCTGCGCGTTGCGGGTCAGGAATGCAAACAACCGCTCGCGCCACAACGCCATCCCGGGATTTTCGGTGGGCAGGACTGTCTCGCGCCCCAAAAAGAAGGTCGTGTACTCGAGTGTGTAGCCGCTGAACTTGGCGTGCTTCAAGAGCTCCGGCACGTTCGGCGTCTCCATGAAGCCGTAGCGCGCGACTGCGCGCCAGAAGCCGTTCTCCAGCTCATCGATACGGACGCGGTCGGTTTGGGCAACGCGCGCGACCTTCTCGGTGATGATGGTGAGCAGCAGCACGCGCTCGTGCACCGCGCGCATGTGCAGGAAGCCTTGCAGCAAGGCAGGCGGCGTACCGGTATCGTTACCCGTCAAATAGACCGCAGTTCCCGGTACCCGCGCGGGTCGCTCGACGACCATCAGCTCGTAGAAATCCTCGAGCGGGACCGTGCGCTCCTTGACTTTCTCGAACAGCAGCGCGCGGCCGCGCCGCCAGGTGGTGAAGATCGTGAACATCAGAGCGCCCACGACGAGCGGAAACCAGCCACCATGAGCTAGCTTGGTCAGGTTGGAGCCGAGGAAGGTGAGCTCCAAGGCCAGCAGCGGAATGGTGACCGCCAGCGCCGCCGAGGTGCTCCAACTCCACATCGTCCGCGCTACCACATAGGCGAGCAGCGTGGTGATGGTCATGTCCATCGTGACCGCGACGCCATAGGCAGCCGCCAGCCCGCTCGAGCTGCCGAAGCCCCAGACAGCGCCGACCGCCGCCAGCATCAAAAACCAGTTCACGATCGGCACGTAGATCTGCCCGATGTGATGGGCCGACGTGTGCAGGATGCGCACGCGCGGCAAGAACCCAAGCATCAACGCCTGGCGCGTGACTGAAAACGCTCCCGAGATCAACGCTTGCGACGCAATGATGGTCGCGAGCGTCGCCATCACGACCAGCGGGTAGAGCGCCCAGGTCGGCGCCATGTTGTAAAACGGGTTCTCGAGCGCTTCCGGTCGCTTGAGCAGCAGCGCCCCCTGCCCAAAGTAGTTGAGCAGCAAGCCCGGCAAGGCCACCGTGAACCAGGCGGTGCGGATCGGCTTGGCTCCGAAATGGCCCATATCCGCATACAGCGCTTCGCCGCCGGTCACGACCAAGAACACCGAACCGAGCACTAGGAAGCCTAGCGTGCCGTTACGGATGAAGAACGAGACGGCATGCACGGGATTGATGGCCAGGAAGATCCCCGGGTGCGAGGCGATGTTGTAAATGCCGAGCACACCCAGGGTCAGGAACCACAGCAGCATGACCGGGCCGAACACCGCGCCCATGCTGCCCGTTCCGCGCCGCTGCGCCGAAAAAAGCACCACCAAGATGACGCTGGCGATCCACAGGATCAGCGGTTCGAAGGCGGGTGTCGCCACCTTCAGGCCCTCCACGGCGCTCAAGACCGAGATGGCCGGCGTGATGATGCCGTCACCGAACAGCAGCGACGCCCCGAACAGTCCCACCATCAACGCGAGCTTGTGCGCATTCAGGCGCAAGCCATTGCCGGAGGTCGCGAGCGCGGTCAAAGCCAGGATGCCGCCCTCTCCGGCGTTGTCAGCACGCAGCACGTACGCCACGTATTTGAGCGAGATCACGATCATCAACGCCCAGAACACGAGCGACACGATGCCGTAGATATTGTCGATACCGGTGGAGATGCCGTGCGCGTGATGCAGGCACTCACGCATGGCGTAGAGCGGGCTGGTACCGATGTCACCGAACACCACACCGAGTGATGCCAAGGTGAGCGGCAGCAGCTTGGTTTCTCCCCCGTGCGAAGGTGGCTCGCTCGGGATAGGGACGGGGACGGGGGCAGCGCTGGGTGGCGCGGAGCTTTCGCTCATCTGGCCGGGGATCTATCCCAGCGGAGCTGGAGCGACAAACGGTTTGCTGGGGAAACGAACGGCGAGAAACGGGTCGATCAACGTCGCCGCGTAGGGGGAGGCTCCGCCGAATTCACTTCGGCGGAGGGGCGGCGCGTGCCGCCCCCACCAGGAAGGTCGGAACACCCATCGCGAAACTGCCGGTGATCTTGCTAAGGTGACCGGCCATGCCCGGCTATGCGTTGTTCGTCATCCTGGCGCTCCTGACAGGTGTCGCGATCGCGGTGCAGACCGGCGTCAACACCCAGCTGCGCAGCTACCTGCAGAGCCCGCTGCAGGCGGTGTTCGTGTCCTTCACGGTCGGAACCATACTGGTGGCGACCACGCTCGTGGCGCGCCGCGAGCCCCCGCCCTTGGCCAAATGGCTGAGCATGCCGTGGTGGATGTGGCTTGGCGGCATGTTCGGCCTGTTCATCGTGTCCACGAACATCATCGTCGCACCGCGACTGGGCGCGGCGTTGCTCATCTCGCTGGCCATCACGGGCCAGCTCACGACCGCTCTGATTTTGGATCACTACGGGGTGCTCGGCTTTCCGGTTCACCCCATCTCGTTTGCGCGCGCCGCGGGAGCCGTGCTGCTGATCGCAGGCGTGGTCTTGATTCGCTACAACTAGCTGGGGCAGGGGCCCCAGCCCAACAAGGCATGTGAGTCTTGGAAGAAAAGATCACGATCGGCGAGAGCAGGAGCCACCCACGAGAACAAACCGGCGAGGCCGGCGCGCGTTGCGGTCTAGCCCGCGATAGTCGCGAGACCCGGCGGAAAACCTGCTCGAGCTCGACCGCTCAGCAAAACTTGACTCATCTGTCACGGAAGACGGTTCTCAAGGAACCTAGCTGGGCCAGGGGCCAGCCCGACAAGACATGTAGGTCTTGGAAGAAAAGATCACGATCGGCGAGAGCAGGGACCACCCACGAGACCAAGACCGCCGCATCGAGCACGACCTCTTCCTCCGTCAACGGCACAGCCGGCCGCGGCCACGGAAGACGCCGTAGGCGGCCCGAGCTCAACGGTGGTTTCGGCAGCTAGGATGTCGCCGCGGCGCTCAGCGCCAGAGCCGCGTCAAGGCGCCTGAAGCTCCCGTAACCGGGTCGTGAGTGGGCCGCGGCACGCGCGCGATGTTGCGGTCGCTCTCGGGGCGCTCGCCGGGCTTGCCGTAGTTCATGTCCGGTGAAGTGCCGGCTGGATAGGCTCCGACCACCGCGAAGTCGTCCGATTGGCCCTCGTTCTTGTGCGCCACGCCCGCGGGTAGAATTGCCACGTCACCGGCCGCGAGCGTGACGACGGGACCTGCGAGGCCGCCGAGTCGCACCTTCACGTGACCGCGGTAGATGCCGAGCACCTCGTGGGCGGTGCTGTGATAGTGGTGCGTGCGGTAGAGGCCGTTGCGCCAAGCGCCCGGCCAACCATTGCGCTCGAACAGCGCCTCGAAGGCCGAGGCCAACGCCGAACCAGCAGGGAGCACGGCTTGGTAGATCAGCGCCGGGTACTTGCTGTTCGGAAACTCCCCTGTGTCCTTCAGCAGCTCGGCGCGCGGCTCCGGGCTGGCAGCGAGCGCTGGCTCCGCGGCGGCCAGGGTCGCCGGTACACCGAGCGCGAAGTCACGCCGAGGGAGCGAGCTCATCGCCAGCATCATACCAAGCGACCGGGGGTCTCGCTATACTGGCCCCGCGATGCACCCACAGGCAAACTGGCTCGTTGCCGATCGCTACTTCGTGGGCCAGGTCGTGGGGCGCGGCGGCTACGGCATGGTGTGTCGCGGCGTGGATCGCAAGACCGGCAAGCAGGTCGCGCTGAAGATGCTGGCACCCGAAGCCGGACGCGATCGCGACGTCGTCGAGCGCATGCTGCGCGAGCAGCAAGCGCTGGTGGCGCTGACCGGTACCTGCGCGGTCACGGCCATCGACCTGTGCCGACTCGAGAGCGGCGCGCCGTGCCTCGTGATGGAGTGGCTGGAGGGCCAAGACCTCGAGCACCAGCTCTCGAGCTGGGAGAGCGCGGGCCAGCGCGGCAGCACCGAGCTGCTGCTCAGCTTGCTCGCGCCCGTCACCGACACGCTCGAGCGCGCGCACGCCATCGGCATCGTGCATCGCGACATCAAGCCCGCCAACATCTTCCTCACCCGCAGCACACCACCGGGCGCACGTCTGCTCGACTTCGGGCTGGCCAGCATGAGGTCCGCCGCGCCGCTGACCGAGGCAGGTATGGTGATGGGCTCGCCCAGTTACATCGCGCCCGAGACCTGGCGCGGCAACTCCGCTGCCCTCGATGGCAGGGCGGATCTCTTCTCGCTGGGTGTGATTGTGTTTCGCTGGCTCACCGGCAAGCTGCCCTTCGACGCCCCGGATTTGGTGGGTAAGATGCTGGCCGTCACCCAGGGGCCGCGGCCGAGCGCGGTGTCGCTGCGACCCGAGCTTCCTGCGTCGGTCGACGCCTGGGTGGCGCGCGCGCTGGCGATCGAGCCACAGGATCGCTTTCAATCGGGCCTCGAGCTGCGCGACGCGCTGGCCGCCACATTGAAAGGCGACCCGCTACCACGACCCAAGAGGATGCTCGCCAAGCCGAATGCTCTGGTGGATGCGCAGCAAGCGTTCGCCACCGCGCTGCGTTCCGCGGCCGCGCTGCTGAAGCACTTCTCGCTCGCGCCACGATCCAAGTCGGCCCCTCCCGCAGCAGCCGCGAAGGCACACCCGCCGTCACCCGCCGCCGCCGCTCATTCTGCGTCCGCAGGGGAGCCCGTCGCGCCGGCACGCAACACCGTTTGGCTCGACTCTAACGAGCTCGACGAAGCGCCCAAACGCAATACCCTTTGGCTCGATTCCAGCGAGCTCGACGAAGCACCCAAGCGCAATACGGTTTGGCTCGACTCTGAGGAGCTCACGGAGCTCGGTGTGGAGCAGCTCGCACAACCCTCGGGCGAGCCACCCGGACCGCCGCCTCCGCCACCGAATCAGCAGGGCGAGACGTCATCGGAACCTCCGCCCAGGCCGGCCAGCGTGACCAAAGCCAAGTTGTGGTCCAAGACCTCCGCCAAGGCTCGGCCGCCGAAGAAGGCCAAAGCTCGCGTCAGCCAGCGCAAGCGCCGGAAAGGTCCGGCGCGCAAGACGTCGCGCTGAGCCTTGCGCACGCTGGGTCCGCGTCACATCGTTGCTGGAGGCTGGGGTTGAAAAAACACCAGCCTCCTAGGTGGGTCCTTGGA
This sequence comes from Polyangiaceae bacterium, assembly GCA_035281385.1. GTDB lineage: Bacteria > Myxococcota_A > Polyangia > Polyangiales > Polyangiaceae > PMG-095. The sequence goes on along the minus strand of DATEDZ010000292.1, from coordinate 6,856 downwards.
CGCCGCGGAAAGCGGTGGTAACTCCAGCGTCCCCCGTGAGTCACGGGTCCAAACTAGGACGATCCATGAGCTACGTTGCAGCCCCCAGTCGCTACGAAACGATGCAGTTCCGCCAATGCGGCAAGACCGGTCTGAAGCTGCCCGCGTTGTCGCTGGGCCTCTGGCACAACTTCGGTGACTCGACGCCGCTCGAGAAGCAACGCAGCCTGCTGCGCACCGCCTTCGATCTCGGCATCGTGCACTTCGATCTGGCCAACAACTATGGCCCGCCGTTCGGCAGCTCCGAGATCAACTTCGGCACGCTGCTCAAGCAAGATTTTCTGCCCTATCGCGACGAGCTCGTCATCTCGACCAAGGCCGGCTGGGAAATGTGGGACGGCCCGTACGGCCAGGGCGGCGGCTCCCGCAAGTACATGCTCGCCAGCCTCGACCAGAGCCTGAAGCGCATGGGGCTCGAGTACGTCGACATCTTCTATTCCCACCGCTTCGACGCGGACACGCCGCTCGAAGAGACCATGAGCGCGCTGGCAACCGCAGTGCAGCAAGGCAAGGCGCTCTACGTCGGCATTTCCTCCTACTCTGCCGGCAAGACCGCGGAAGCGATCCAGCTGCTGCGCGAGTGGAGGGTCCCGCTCTTGATCCATCAGCCCTCGTACAGCATGCTCAACCGCTGGCCTGAAAATGGGCTACTCGACGTGCTGGGCAGGGAAGGCGTGGGCTGCATCGCGTTCAGCCCGCTCGCGCAGGGCCTGCTCACCGACAAGTACCTGAAGGGCGTGCCCGAGGATTCCCGCATGAATCGCCCCGGCGGCGGCACCTTGAAGAAAGACCACCTGAGCGAGGAAAATCTAGCCAACGTGCGCGCGCTCAACGACATCGCCAAGGCGCGCGGCCAGAGCCTAGCCCAGATGGCGCTCGCCTGGGTGCTGAAGGATCCGCGCGTCACCACCACACTGATCGGCGCCAGCTCGCCGGAGCAGCTGAAGGAGAACGTGGGCGCGATCAAGAACCTGAAGTTTTCGAACGATGAGCTTGCCCAGATCGACAAGTACGCCAAGGAAGGCAAGCTGAACCTCTGGGAGAAGCCCAGCACCGATCAGCGCGTCTAGCCGCTGATCCGTTCCAGCATCTCCACGTCGGCGCGCTCGAGCGCGAAGTCGAGCGCGCTCAGATCGAGTCGCATGTGCTCGGCGCTCGATGTGCCGGTGAGCGGCAACATGCCGACGTCGAGCGCGAAGCGAAATGTCAGCTCCGCCGCCGAGCGGCCCGTACGGACCATCAGCTGCTTCATCGCTGTGCCGCCGAGCTCGCTGCGATTGGCCGTGAGCAGCGAGAACCCCTGATACACGATGCCATGCTCGCGGCACACGGCCCGCACCTCGCGGTCCCAGCCGGTGCGGGCGTAGCAGCGATTCTGCACGAAGCTCGGCTCGACGCTGGCGAGCGTTACCAGCTCCTTCAGCTGGGCGGCCGTGAAGTTACTGACCCCGACGTACCTCGACCGGCCGCTCTGTGCGAGCGCTTCGATCGCCCGCCAAGTTTCGAGGTCGTCGCGCGCAAGAGGTCCGCGCGTGCTCGGGCCGTGCAGCAGGTAAGCGTCGATGTAATCGGTCGCGAAGTGCTCGAGTGAGCTCTGAAACGATTGTTCGACCTGAGTCGCGATCGGCGCCTTCGGATCGTACGGCAAGCGATGATCCTGCCCGTCCCGAGACGTGAACTTGGTCTGCAGAAACAGCTCAGGGCGTGTCATGATCCCTTCGGCCAGCACCTTGCCGACCGCACTACCGACTGCCGCCTCGAAGTAGTGCTTGCGCTGATTGGCCGTGTCGATACCGCGAAAGCCGGCGCGAAGCGCCAGCGCAGTCAGGGCTTCGGTGCGCTCTTCCTTCCAAGCGGTGCCATACAGGAAACGCGGGATGGGGGCTGCCGTGGGTGCCATCGGGGGATCCTTGTAGCCTTTCCTGGCGGATCCCAACAGGCCTTGCCGGCTTACTTCTCCAGGCGCCGAAGAGCTCCGTTCTGATTTTGGTCCGCCCAGAATAGGTAGCGCTCGTCGACGGCGATGGCGTTGGTCATCGCCTGCTCGTCGATGGTTTCGATCTCTCCGCCTTCCACCGAAACTTTGAAGATTCCGCCCGACCCGCCAAAGTAGATGTTGTCGCCGTCGGTCACCATGTCTCCACCGCCACCGGGATTGTTGTTGCTCCCACTCGGAGTCCAAGTCGCGATCAGCTGAGTTGATTGATCCACGCCAGACGTTACCTTGCGGATCTCCAATCTCGCCCTGAGCCCGTCCGAACCGACGTCGGCGAAGTAGACTGACTGGCCATCCGAAGTCACGACCGGGATCACGCCCTTGGCTTCAGCTACCAGGGTGCCAGCGCTGCTGTGGGGCTGAGACATGCCCCCGGGCGCGTCCTTCGCGATCTTCCTGAGCTGTGAGCCAGAACCGCCGTTCATCGGGCTTGCCACGTAGTACGCAAACAGCCCGTCACTCGCCAAGCGATGAGCCGAAACGCCGCCCTGGAAGACATCGCTGGTCAAATCGCTGGCGGTGCCACCCTCGAGAAGCGCACGTCGCAGGTAAGGTCCGACGAGGTAGAACAGGTTCTTGTCGTCGACCACGATCGCGCCCGAGCCGCCCCCAAACGTGGCAGGCACGATGGTCTCCGGCTCACCGCCGCCCGCGAAGACGCGGGTTACGGCGCCGCTGTTCTCCACCAGGTACACGTAGCCGAGCGTCACCGCGAGCCCGTTCACGCCGATGAACCCACCGAGCGGCTCGGGCTGGCCGCCTTCCTTCGACACGCGAGCCAAGCCCTGGTTGGTGGTGAAGTAGACGAACTCGTCGTCGAGCGCGATGTCGTTGACGTTGTTGCCCAGGTTCGAGGCGAGCACGCTGCCGACCTGACCACTGCCACCCGAGCCGGGACACGGCGGAACCTCGCACCCCTGGCCGCTGCCAGAAACACCGACGTTGCTGCCACCATTGCCGTTGCCGCCCACGGCTGGCAGCTCACCCAGAAAGGGGCCGGCCCGGCTGGGATCCTGCCCCGCGCCCCAAAAATCACCACAGCCCGCGAGCAGCACGAGCGCACTGACGGCGAGGCCGGCGGAGAGGGCGCGCTGGTTCATGGGAACGTGTAGGCGATGCGGGTGCCCAGCAGGATGTGACGGCCGGGATCGCTACCGCCACAATCGGTGCAGGAATTCGCAGGGGCGCAGTTCGGGTCATTGTCGCCGATGCACATGGTCGAGGGCTGGTCCCGCTCCTTGGGCTCACCTTCGTTGCCAAAATGGGGCGCGAAGTGACCGAACAGACCGATCCCGATGTCCTTGGTCGGGTGGACGTCGATGCCCAGCTGAAAGCCCGGTTGAAAGGAGAAGCTGCCGTCCTCACCATCGCTGGACGCCGCATCGGTGTTGGTGCGCGCCACGACGGGATCGTAGCTTCGATACTTGGCAAACGTGCCCTGCACTCCGACGTCGAAGCCGAAGTACGGATCGACGATGGTGCGCGGCATGAGGTGGAACACCACGTCGATGCCGGCCTTGACCATCTTGCAGCTCTCGTAGCCGAAGCGCTGCGCGTAGTCGGCTTCGTTTTCGGGGTCTGCGCCGTGGCGCGCCAAACCACACGTCTTGCTCTTGTCGAGCCAGCCGAACTGGCCGTACAGACCGAGGTAGGTTGGGCGCCCCAAGCGGTAGCCGAGGTCGAACCAGAGCGGGATGAAGCCAACGTCCTGCTCCCGGAACGTGCGGCCCTGGCTGTCTTGGGCCTTGGTCCACATCACGCCGTAGCCAGTGCGAAAGCCGACCTCCATGTCGTAGAGCGGGCCATGCTTTTCGGGCGGCGGCACCGCCACTGCGATCGGCTCGAGCACGACATCCACGCCGCGTCTTTCGTCGTCCTGAACCACGACCTCGCTCTGGTAGGGCCGCATGCCCTTGGCCTCGACGCGCAAGGTGTGGCCGCCACTCTTGAGCTTGCCCTTGAAGCTGCCGACCCCGACGCGCTTGCCGTCAATGAGAATGACTGCGCCCTGGGGCGCGTTGATGTTCAGCTCGCCCTCGTGAAGCTCGGGAGCAAGCGCCACCTTGAGCGAAGCTTGCTTCTGACCACCCACGGGGATGGTGCCGCTGAACGGCTTGAAACCCAGCTTCTGCACGTTGATCTCGCGCGCGCCGATGTCGACCGTCAGCGGCTTGTCAAGCGGGGCCGTGCCGACGCGATCGCCGTCGATGAAGATCTCCGCGCCCGCCGGATTCACGTCCAGGCTCAGCTCGACCGTGAACGACTCGATCGCGCTGAGCAAATCCTTGGCTTCGGTGCGATCTTCCTCCGTGATGAGCGAGCCACCGAGCTCCAGGTACTGCTTGGTGAGCGCCACCACGCGCGCGTAGTGGCGCAGCCCCTTTTCGCACACCGCCATGTTCCACAGCAACCGCGGGTCCTTGGCGGCGTCGTAGGCGGCCTGAAACTTCACCTTCGCGCCCGCGAAGTCGCCATCTCCATAGAGCAGCTTGCCGCCTTCGTAGGCGGCCTTGGCGTCTCCAGTCAGCGTCTCGGCGAGCGGCACGGGCCCGACCGGGGCCGCAGGTATGGCAGCCGCCGGCGGCACGGCGGGTTTGCCCGGCTTCTTTTTTTGCGCATGCGCCGAGCTGGCCAGGAGCGCCAGCAACGATGCGGTCACACCCAGCGAAAGTAAGCGCCTGGCGCAACTCATTTCAGACCCACGTTGAGCGGGCTCTTCTTGGGGGCGGCCACGGGCGGAGCGGGCGCAGGCGCAGGGGGCGGCTCAGGTTTGGCGAGCGCGCGTCGTGGTGCAGCTGCTCGGGCTGCGGGCGCGGGCGCGGGTGCGGCGACTGCGACGCCGGCATTGGGGATGCTGGCCGCAGGAGCCGCGGGGCTCGACGCCAACGCGACGGGAGGAGCAGCGGGCTCGGCGGCGAGCGAGGCCACGGGCGGGAGCGCGATCACAGCAGCTGCTGGCACCGCCGAGGGCAAGCCGGCAGCCGAGACTGAGTCGGTGGACGGTGTTGTGCCCGAACGCAGCGCAATCGCCAGCACGCCGCCGCCGACCACCAGCACGGCCGCCACGGCACCGAGCACCGCCCACTTGCCGACCCCGCGTGAGCCGCTGCCCGTGGTGGACGGGCTCCAAGCTGCGCTGGTCGAGTCACCGAGCCTGGCTGCTTGCGCGACATCGGCAGGCGGACTGACCGAATGCGTTTGAATACCGGCGGCGCGCAGCACGCGCGAGATGCGCTCCGCTGAAATGCGCGAGCGGGCCGGCGCAAAGCTCATCAGCGCATTGGCCAACTCCGAGACATTGCCGAAGCGCTGCGCGGGATCCTTTTGCAGACAGCGCTCGATGATATTGCTGAGGCCCGGCGGCGCGTCGGGCCTCCGCTCGCGCAGCGGCGGCGGAGTCTCGGTGAGCACCATCGCGCAAAGCTCCGGCATGGTGGTGGCCTCGAACGGCACCTTGCCGCTGACGAGCTCGTACAAGATGACGCCGAGCGCCCAGATATCGGCGCGCGCGTCGACACTGCGCGTGGAACGCATCTGCTCGGGCGCCATGTAAAGCGGCGAGCCCATCACCGAGGCGGTCTTGGTGAGCGACATGTCGGGCTGCGAGCCCTGGGGCGTCAGCGCCTTGGAAATGCCGAAATCCAAGACCTTGACGAAGGCCGAACCATCCGCCCGGCGCGTGAGAAACAGGTTCGCCGGCTTGAGATCGCGGTGCACGATGCCCGCCGCGTGCGCTTCGGCGATCGCCTCGCAAGCTTGCAGCAGGTAGTCGACCGCTTCCTCGATCGGCAAAGCGCCGTGCTCGGCAACGCGATGTTGCAGGTCATTGCCAACCAGGTACTCCATGACCATGTACGGCGCGCCGCTCTCGAGCGCGCCCACGTCGATGACGCGAGCAACGTGCTCGCTCTCGATCCTGACCGCCGCCCGCGCCTCGCGCGCAAAACGCGCCACGACTTCCTGATTGGTAGTGGCTTCGGGCAGCAAGAACTTGATCGCGACTCGGCGATCCAGCGCCAGATGGTGCGCCGCCACCACCACGCCCATACCTCCGACGCCCAGGACGCGTTCGACCCGGTACTTGCCAGCTAAGACTTCGCCTTCTCGAACCGGAGCGTCCATGAACCAGTGACCGCCCGATCGCCAACGGCGACCTCCGGGCGCTACCACCAGGCTACACCAAACCGGATCACGGTCACCACTACCGAACATCGAGCCCGGAAATCTCGCGGAGCACCAGCGCCGCGGAAACGAACGACAGATCCCCCCATGTCGCGCCAAATTTTGCGTTTCCTTGCTGGTTTTTGGCTTTGGCCCGCCTGCCTGCATCGTGGAAGAGCCGGAAGAAAGGATTTCCGGTGCGCCCGGAACGTCGGGCGCGACCGCAGATCCAGGGATGGGTTACCCAGGAAAACCGAGGCTGGTCCCCGCCTCCTGCCTGACGTTCACTTGTCCTGGTAAGAGTCGACGCATCAAGCTACTCGTTTCGTCCGATGCGGCGGCGCCAAGCGTCGCCCTGGTTCGTCACGCACCACAGCCCCACCAGACTGACCGACGCGACCTCGGCTTGTCGTATCCAAACCTGCAAAACGTATACATCTCGGGTGCAACGCTGCGCCAAGAGCGCACAGGGCGGTGCGACGCTCGACAGTGGGCGTGTGCTAGGGTCGTCTCCGACCACCGTGGAAGGTGGGGCCAAAGCTAGCCCGACGATGCAATACCTGGTGGGCTCGACCCAGACGCTGCTGCTAGCAGCGTTGCTACTGACCGTCGTCGGGTCGCTGCCCAGCTTGCCCGCCGTGGTCGGGGCCAGTGCTCGCT
>DATEDZ010000291.1:0-39038 GCA_035281385.1 Polyangiaceae bacterium | reverse complement strand
TTCAAACCCAGCCTCCTAGATCCCTGTCCTGGGGGAGGAGGCACGCGCCTCCTCCCCTCAAAAAGCAAAGCTTTTTGAGCCTCCCCTCCACGCGGCGGCTCCGCCGATTTGGACAGCTGGTGTTTCACACCAGCCTCCTAGTCGGCGGCAACAGACCCGGAGGCGGCTTTCTTCCGCATCCGCTTCAGTACCTCGGCAAAGCCGCTCTTCTTCATGATTCGGTTGAAGCTCGAGCGGTAGTTACCGACCATGCTCGAGCCCTCGGTCACCACGTCCACGATGCGCGAAGCACCGCCTTCGCTGCGAACCACGTAATCGATGCTGAGTGGCTCTTGCCGGGCGTCCTTGGCGTGCTTGGCGACCGTCCGAACGATCTCCCCCTCTTTGCCCTTTTCAGTGCCCTTGTAAGTGATCTCGTAGCCCAACGTCTTCTTCAAGTTCTTACGGTAGCTGGCGCGCACGAGCTTGGAGAGCAGCGCGGTGAACTCATCGCGCTCCGCCGGCGTGCGGGCCGCCCAATGCTCGCCGAGCGCGCTCTCCGCCAAGATGCGGTAGTCGAGGACCTGATCGAACACCTTGTCGATCTCGGCGTCGGGCTTGCCTGCCTCGACCAACTTGGTCAGCTCCGCCTGCTTGGCCTTCACGAACTCCTCCGCAGAAGCGGCAAGCGCTGCGGGCGCGAGCGCAAGGGCAAAGGCAGCGAGACTCAGAGTCAGCAAGGTACGACGGGCAATCACGGCTCTTCCTATTGGGGTTTTGAGGTCCTTGGTCGTTATACGCAAGGGCCGGGCCAATGATTTCTTCCAATTTTCGCGTTCCGCTTTATCGAAATCTTGTCAGCACTTAGCCCCCAACCACCGGCTCGACTAACCCCCAGCCCCCAGCCGCTAACCCCTACCATCTGTGCCCCGCCGGCACACCGGAGCTCGACGCCGGTTCACGCCGTCACCTCCGTTCCCATGAGCACGCGAAACGTAGCGCCGCGGCCCGCCTGGCTGGTGACATGGATCATGAAGCCGTGCTCGTCGGCGATGCGTTTGACCACTGCCAGGCCGACGCCCGACCCCTGGCTGCGCGTGGTGAAGAAAGCGTCGAACAGCCGTGGCATTTGCGCTTCGTCGATACCGACGCCCCGATCCACCACCGTCAGCACCACGCCGCCAGGCTCATGCTGAACCGATACCTGCACCGCCTCGCCTGCCTCGCTGGCCTGCACCGCGTTACGTACCAAGTTCCAGACCAGCTGCCTCAGCTGAGCGCTGTCGGCGCGCACGCGCACGGGCTTCGCGTCACCTTCGAAACGCACGTCCACGTCCGAAACGCTGCGGCCCGACTTCGAAGCAAGTGCGACCACTTCCCGCGCCACCTGGGCCGCGTCCACCACGCCCAGCTCTGGCTTGCGTGGTCTGGACAGATCCATCATGTCGGTTACCAAATCGTTGAGGCGACTGGCTTCACTCTGGATGATTTCGCAGAGCTTGCTGTCCTCCTCGCTCAGGCCCTTGCCGGAGCGCAGCAGTTGCACTGAACCGGCGATCGAGCCGAGCGGATTCCTGATCTCGTGGGCCAGCCCGGCTGCCAGGCGCCCGAGCGCCGCCATCCGCTCGGCTTTCTCCGCGCGTTCCGTAGCGGCCAAAAGCTCCCCGCCGGTCCAGCGCAAGCGCTCAGCCAGTGTGCCGGCGAGGAGCATGACCACCACCAGCACCAGCAGGTTGACGGTCACGTAAAACGAGAGCTCTTCGGCCGACGGCAGGTACATCGCCGACGGTTGATCCGGCGGCGGCAATAGCCAGCGCTTGGCCAGCGCCGCAACCAGCGCACCGTAACACAGGCCACCCGAAACAGCCGCCACACTCGCACCGCGCAGCCCGGTGAGCGCTGCACCAACCAGGCAGCTCAAACCGTAGAACGACGTGGCTCCGCTGGCGGCGCCGCCGGTCAGGTACACCACGATCGACCAGGTGAGCTGGTCGAGCACCAGCTGCGCGTCCGCCAGGAGCTCCAGATTGCGACCGCGCCGCAGCAGCACGGCGTACAGCGCGGTCAAGCTGAAGCCACCTCCAAAGGTGAGCAGCCCGGCTCGCAACGTGAAAGGCCGCACGTCGTACTGGCCGCCCAGATAGAGCGCCCCCACCAGCGCTAGAGCGATGCTCATGAAGAGCAAGCGCGCGCCGGTAAGCCAGGCCAAACGCCGCGGCAACGCGGCAGCGCCGACGATCTCCGGAATGCCGAGCGTCAGCTTCATCCCAAGAGCTCGTGGGGTCGACTAATCCGCCTTGATGTTGCCGGCGAGCGAGAAGATGGGCAGGTACATGGCTATCAGCACTACGCCCACCATGCCGCCCACGCCGACCATCAGGATCGGCTCGAGCGCGGAAGTCAACGCGGCCACCGCCACGTCGGTTTCTTCCTCGTAGAAATCGGCGATCTTGTTGAGCATCTGATCCAGCGCACCGGTTTGCTCACCGACAGCGATCATCTGCACGACCATGTCCGGGAACACACCGGTAGCGGCCAGCGGCTCGGCCATGTTCTTGCCTTCACTGATCGATTGCCGCACGTGCATGATGCCGGCCTCGATGATCACGTTGCCCGACGTGCGCGCACAGATCTCGAGGGCGTCCAGGATCGGAACGCCGGACTGCAGCAGCGTGCCGAGCGTGCGCGTGAAGCGCGCCACCGCGATCTTCTTCAGCACTGGACCCATGACCGGCAGGCGCAAGAACGTCCTGTGAAAGAAGCGTTTACCGTTGGGCTGGCGGTTGACGTACGTGATCGCGATGACGGCTGCCAGTGTGGCGCCCAGGACGAACGGCAAGTAGCTGACGAAGCCGTTGGAGATCGAGATCAGAACGCGCGTCAGCGCCGGCAGCGCTTCTTTACCCCCGCCGAACTCGGCAAACATGTTCTCGAAGGCCGGAATCACGAATGTGAGCAGCACCGCCATCACGCCGATGGCGATGACGATGACGACCGACGGGTAAACCATGGCGCCGCGCACCTGACGGATCAGCTTCTGCCGCTTCTCGAGATAGATGGAGAGACGGCTCATGATGCTGTCCAGGATGCCGCCCACCTCACCGGCGTGGACCAGGTTGGTGAAGAGCTCGTCGAACACGCGCGGGTGCCGCTTGAGAGCCTCGGAGAAGGTTGCGCCCTGCTCGACGTGGCTCTTGATGTCCTTGAGCACGACGGCGAAGTGCTTGTTCGATTGCTGATTGCTGAGGATATCGAGGCATTGAATCAGCGGCAAACCGGCGTCGATCATGGTCGCGAACAAGCGCGTGAACGTGACCAGGTCCTTGGTCGCCACCCCGGACCCGAACTGCATGGCCAGCAGCGCGCCCTTCTTCTTGACCTTGACGGGATTGAGCTGCTGCTGACGGAGACGGCTATTGACCGCGTCTTCGTTCTCCGCCTCCATCACGCCCTTGCGCAATTCGCCAGAGCGTGCGCGGGCTTCCCATGTAAACTCGGCCATAAGTTGCTTGCCTGGGCGAACCACCTAAGAATACCGGTCCGCTTTGTGAGCGGTCCAAAAATCAGCCGCCATCAGCTGTAGGTTTCACCGATTTCGCAGATTTCAGGCGTTTGTGAGCAGCGCGTCGTCGCGGCGGGCGTAGCGCCCGCGGCTTCCGCCGGCGCTTCTGTCTCGTGGGTCGGTCGGGTCCCTACCCGACCTCCGCTAGCAGCAACCCGACCTCCGCTAGCAGCAACCATCCTAGTTGGGGCGGCGGGGAGCTTGCCGGGTGGAGTGGCAGTGACGGAGGAGACGCTGTTTGATTTGGCGTCGGTCAGTAAGCCGGTCGTGGCTTGCACGCTGGCTCGGCTCGTGGCGCGTGGCCAAATGGCGCTGGAGACGCCGCTCGGAAGTCTCGTCGCCGCGGCACGGGGCACGGCCTCGGAGCACGTGCCGCTCGAGCTATTTCTGGCGCATCGCGCAGGGCTCGAGCGGCATCGGCCGCTGTTCGCGCCAGTCCTGAGCGGCCGAGTCATCCATCGCGAGCAGGCGCTCACCGAGGCGGCTCGTGCGCGGCGCCCGGATTGCCCAGGTCTCCCAGCTCAGGACGGCTTTCCCCCGCTCTACAGCGACCTCGGCTACCTGATGGTAGGCGCGGCCATCGAAGGTGCCACGGGCAAGCCGCTCGATCAGGTGATCGATGAGGAGGTTACTCGGCCGCTGAGCCTCGCGCTCGGCTCGGCGCGACTACTACGGGAAGCTCGCGCGAGCTTCGATCGGGACGTGGCGCCCACCGAGGTTATCCCGGCTCGCGGCGGCTGTGTACGCGGTGTGGTGCATGACGAAAACGCCTGGGCGCTTTCGGGTCATGGCGCTTCGGGCCACGCGGGCTTGTTCGGCACGATCGGGGCGGTGCTGGGATTCGGAGTGGCGCTGCTCGACGCTCACGCAGGTACAAGCGGCTGGCTGACGCGCGAAGCTCTCGAGCCTCTGGTGCGTCGCCGAGCCGGCGGCACCTTGCGCGCCGGCTTCGACGGCAAGTCGGACGGGATGTCGTCGGCCGGCACCTTGTCCGGACCCGATACGTTTGGCCACCTGGGCTTCACCGGCACGAGCTTGTGGTGCGACCCCGGGGCCGGAATCGCCTTCGCGCTGCTCACGAACCGGGCGTACCCGACGCGCGACAATTCCCGGATTCGCGCGGCTCGGCCCGTGGTGCACGACGCGCTTTTCGAGGCGGGAAGGGCCCTGTTGCCCGGCCCCCCCAACCCATGACAGGATCAGGCGGCTCATTTCCGGCTCAAACCCCCGTAAATGGACAGGCGACCGTCCTTCATGTGGAAACTCACCATCGAGGATGACCAAACGAACCGAACGATCGTCCCCCTGGCCCGTGACGAGTACTCGATAGGTCGGGGTGAGGACAATACGGTCCGGCTTACGGAGCGCAACATCTCCCGGCGCCATGCGCGCATCGCACGGGAGGGAGAGCGCTGGGTGGTGTTCGATGCAGGCAGCTACAACGGTTGTTACGTCAACGGCGCGCGGGTCAGCCAGCGTCAGGAGCTGTCGCATGGCGATCTGGTCCAGCTCGGCGACTACCGCCTGGCGCTGGTGGACGAGGCGCTCGAGCAGGCCGCGCCGACCTTCGACAGCAAGAACACCGTTCCGGCGGCGCCGCGCTCGCAGGCCTTGCTCGGTCAACCGGACCGGCTGGTGATGCTGATCGGCCCCACCCCAGGCGTCGAGTTCGCGCTCAACGTGGGAGCGCGCCAGGTCATCGGTCGCGGTGAAGAGTGTAGTATTTCGGTGAACCACCCCTCCGTGAGCCGAGTTCACGCGGAGGTTCATGCGCTCGGCGACGGGCGCTACGAGTTGGTCGACAGCGGCAGTGCCAACGGCATCCGCGTCAACGGCGTGGAGCTGCCGCGAAGTTTGCTGGACGCGCGCGACATGATCGAGCTGGGGGACGTGGTCTTCAAGTTCATTCCGGCCGGCGAGGTCTACGTACCGGGCGCCGACGAGAGCCAACAGATCTCGTCGCTCGGCGGCTTCGAAGCTGCCTCCGGCGATGCGCGCGGCATGACGACGGGCGCCAAGGTGCTGATCGGGCTCGGGGCGGCAGCGCTAGTCGGTACGTTGGTGGTGGTAGCGGTGTCGGGCAGCGAAGAGCGCGCCGACGTGACCCTCGGCATTTCCAAGAGCGAACAGACCGACGCCAGCGTCAAGCTGCTTGGTGAAGCCAAAGCCTTGCTGGATCAAGGCGAGACTGTCGCGGCGCGGAGCCGTGCCAATCAGATCCCGGAGGACAGCAATCTGCGCGAGTCGCCGGAGTTCCGCGCGATCCAGTCGACCTGGGCCGACATGCTGCTGGACAAGGCCAGCCAGGTCGAGGACCCTGCAGAGAAGCGTAAGCTGCTGGAAGAGGTGGCGCGCGCCACGGCGGTCGATACCATGCGACGCAAGCGCGCAGCCAACGACCTGGCGGCGCTGGGTGGTGAAACGATCGACGTCACCGATCTGCCCAGCGCGCCTCGTTCTGCTCGAAGCGGCGCGGCAGGACCCGGCCCCGCCGCGGTCAGGCCCGGCGAGCCGCAGCGCGCTCCCGAGCCGGAACGCGCCAGCGACCCGGCGCCCGCGGCGGCCAGGATAGCGTCGGGACCCGCCACGCTGGTTCGCAAGAACCCGTTCGACGAGCCTGGCGCGGCCGAGATCCCGATGCCCTCGCCCGATCCCGACGCGACGGATCGCAGCAAGCTGACTCAGGCGAAAAATCAGCTGCTAGCCAAGGTGAGAGGCGGTTCGGCCAGCGAAGACGACAAGAGGCGGCTGCGAGCGTTGTGCCGAGCGCTGGGCGATGCCTCCTGCTCGAATTAGAGCCCATCCCACGAGTGGGATGGGTTCTCTAGTACTTGTCTCAGGGAGCTCAGCTCCCCCCCGCCGAAGTGAATTCGGCGGGCCCCCCCCTCAGGTTTTGGGGCCCCGACCCCAAAACTCCACCCACGATGCAAGCTGATACACCGAGCCCTCCGCTCGAGGTGCTGCGCTCGCGGCCGGTCCAGGCCTCGCTGCTCGTGATCACAGCCACGCTGGTGCTCGAGCTGACGCCGCGGCTCGAGCGCTTTCGCCTGTTCGGCAAGCGCCCCATCAAAGAGCCGACCATGCTGGCGCCTCAGCCCAGCGCCTCGGTCGGTGAGAGCCAGCTCGGGCTCGAAACCACCGCGCCCCGTGCCGCACCAGCCGCGACCGAGCTCTTGCCGGCTCAGGCCCAGGAAGCCAAGGCGCTCGAGCAGGCGCCACCGGTGCCGCTGCTCGATCCGAGCGATAAGGCACTCGACGGGTTTTTCAGAGCGCTGTCGAAAACCGCGCGCAAATCGCCGGGCGCCATCACTCGCATCGCACACTTCGGCGACTCGATCATCGTGAGCGACTATGTCTCGGGCACCTTGCGACGCAAGCTTCAAGGGACCTTCGGCGACGCAGGACACGGCTTCGTGCTGATCGCCAACGCCTGGCCCTCTTACTTCCACAACGACGTGAGCCGTTATGCAACGGCAGGCTTCAGCGTGAGCCGTATCGTGGGACCGCTCGCTGCCGACGGGCTATATGGCCTCGGCGGTGTGTCGTTCAACACGCCGCCTAACGTGCTGTCGCGCGTCGGGACGGCGGAAAGTGGCGACTTCGGCCGGCGCGTCTCGAGCTTCAGCCTCTACTATCTCGAGCAACCGCAGGGCGGGACGCTCGAGCTGTCGGTCGACGGTGGGCCGCCGAGCGAGCTCTCGACGGCTGGCCCGACCGTGCAGAGCAAGGCGTACACCGTGAAGGTCCCGGATGGGTCGCATCAACTCAGCCTCCAAACCAAGCGCGGCACCTCGCGCTTGTTCGGGTTGGTGCTGGAGCGCGAGGGGCCCGGCATCGTGCTCGATGCGCTGGGTATCCAGGGCGCCCGTATCCGCTTCATGGACAAGCAGGACGACCAGCACTGGGCCGACCAGCTACAGCTGCGCTCCCCGAATCTGCTGGTGTACGAGTTCGGCGCAAACGAGAGCGCCGATGGCTTTCTCTATCCCATGCCGGACTATCAGCGCACCATGCGCGAGGTGCTCGAGCAGGGCAAACGCGCTTTGCCCGAAGCGTCGTGCCTGGTGATCGGCGCCATGGATCGTGCAGCCAAAGTTGGCGACGAGATCGTCAGCCTGCGCGTGATGCCCGAGCTGCTCGCCAATCAGAAACGCGCGGCGCTCGATGCTGGCTGCGCTTTCTTCGACACCTGGACCGCGATGGGCGGTGTGCGCTCCATGCCGCGCTGGGTCAGGAAGGGCCTGGGTCAAGCCGACCTGACCCATCCCACGGCCGTGGGCGCCGAGATCATCGGCACCTGGATCTACCGGGCGCTGATGCAGAGCTACGGCGCCTGGAGCGAGGCGGGCACGGTCGCGCCGGCTGCTGCACCAGCTGCCGCAACGTCGAGGCCGCCGGCAGAGTAGGCGTCGAGCAGTAGCTTGCCCAGCGCGCGCCCGACCTCTTGATAACCTCGAGGCGTGAGGTGCAGCTTGTCGGGTTGGCAAAGGCGCTCCGTGGCTTTCATGCCGCGTGCGAAGCTGCCCTCCCCACCCATCAGCTGCTGCAGGCTGACGTAGCTGCAGTCGAGCTCGGCGGAGGCGCTGCGAAGCGCCTCCGAAACCTCCGCCACGCGCGGCACCGAGCCTTCACCGAGCGGCGCGTCGGTGGGGCCGAGCACCAGACACGAAGCCGTGGGCGCACCACGCCGCACGCGTCTTACCAGCTCACCGAGCTGCGCGCGGTACTTGTCGACGCGCAGGTTGTCGAAAGCCTCGTTCGTACCGTAGGCGAGCACGAACAGCTCGGGCGCGCGCCGCGCCACCTCCGCTATGAACGCGGCCTCGTTCCAAGCCAGCGGCGTCTCCAGACGCGCGCCGTCGATGCCGGCCGTGTCCAGCACCACACCCGTGCCGCTGCTGCGCTCCAAAACCAATCCGAACAGCTGCGGCGTTCCAGCGCGTGGCAGGATCGTGAGGCGGCTGCGCAGCGGTGCGCTCAAGCCGAGGTGCGAGATGCCCGACGGCGCCACTTCGCTGGCGCTGGACGCGCTCACGGTCAGGCGCCGCTCGCCGAGCTCGACGACGAAGCTCGAGCCAGTCGGCAGCACGTAAGAAAGCTCGTAACGACCCACCTCGTCGGCGCTAGCCGGGCGTGGGCTCAGCTCCACACTGAAGCTAGCGCCGGCGCCCGGCTGCGCGCGCGTGCCACCGAGGCCGAACACGCCGTCGGCCTGGAGCGCACGGCGCGCGGGCGGATCTGGATCCACGTTCCAGCGGCCGTCGCGCACCACCTTCAAGCCGTCGTGCCTGTAGGGTTTGGTACCGATGCGAACGAAGCCAGGACCGCCGTCGCCGAAACGCTGGACTAGGCTCGAGCGCACCGCTCCGCTCAAATAGTCCGCCGCGCTATGCGAATCCCCGAGCCACAGGACGCGAACGTGTGAGCTACGACTCTTGGCGTCGAGCGCGCGCAAAGCCAGAAAGAAGCTCTCGAGCTGACGTTTCTTGGCGCTGGGAGCTACCAGCACGCCCGCGGAGCTCGCGCTCGGCCCCACCTTGGGTGGCTCGGCGTGCGCGAGCTCCGCGCCAGGCCGTGCGCAGGTCATGACCAGGCACGCCGCAGCCCCGAGCAAGCGACGCCTCATTGGACCGCTCCAAACGGCATGGAGGCTACCGGCTCGTCGATGCGCGCCTCGCGCATCAGCTCCTCGGTGTCCCGCAGCACCGAGTCTAAGTACGAAAGCAGCCGGGGGGCTCGCAGACCCGCTCGCTCGAGCAAGCGATCACCACCCCGCGTGGTAAGTTGTGCGCCTTCGGTATAGTCCGAAAGCGCGCGCGCGCTCTGCTGCGACAACCAGAAGCCGGGGCTCCTGAGCAGCAGCCGGCCGAGCGCTCGCGCGCCGCCGCCTGCCTCCACGCGCCGCCCAAAATGGGTCGCGGCGCGCTCCAGTACCTCCGCCAGCGATGGCGGATCCGGATCGGCGAAGTGGTAAGCGTGTCCGCGAGTCCCCAGCGCCGACACCGCGTACAGCGCCTCCGCCAAGAAGTCGGCGGGTAAGGCCTGCACCGGGCGGCTGGCGCCGGGTGGTAGCGGTAACGCCGCGTCCGCGGGGGCGCTGGCCAAGAGCGCCAGCAAACGATGCAGCCCGCAGGCGCGCTTGCCGCTTTCACCGCTACGCGACCCGAGCACCTGCGGCGTGCGCACGACCGACACCGGCACGTCCGCGAGACTCCGCCGCAGCAGCGCTTCGGCTACGGCCAATGACGCGCCAGCGGGCGAGCCAAAACTCTGGCCGACGCCCAGCTCCTGCTCGCCTACCGCGCCTTGGTGGTCACCGAATACCAAGCTACTCGAAACGAATGTGACATGCCCCAGCCGTTCGGCCACCTTGGACAGCTCCACGATCTCGCGCGCCACGCCGAGATTGACCCGAAAGCAAAGCTCACGGCTCACGCGCGAATCGGTGGTCTGGTATAGCGAAAACCAGCGGTCTACGCGGGCTACGAGCTCAGCATAGGTTTGTCGCGATAGCCCCAGGTCGATAGCGCACGGCTCTCCCGGAATCAGCCGTACGCGCGCCCGCTGCTGCGCGGCCGCGGGCAGCTGGCGCGCAGCGCTGTCGAGCTCGTGCGCAGGCACGACTAGCCACACCACGATCTCCGGCTCGCGCGCCAGCAGCAGCTCGAGCAGTATCCGAGCTCGAATGGACGGAAAGCCCGTGAGGAGCACCAAGTCGTCGCCCAGACAGCTCTCGAGCGGCTGTCCAGGGCGCTGCTGCGCGGCGGCTGGTGCGTCGCTAGTCACGCTCACCTATCTAGCGCAAAAAGGCCGCCAGGGCGTGAAGCGCTGAAGGCGCCGCCGCGTCGACCGACACCACGATGCGTTCGGCCTGCTTGCCGAAGGTCAGGAGCAGCGGCGCTGGTTCTGCGGCTCCGGGCCGCATCAGGCGCGTGTCGGCGAAGAAGCCGAGCGCGCGCTCACCGAGCCGCGCCTGGCTCTGCGTCATCCAGCCGGAGGACGAAAGGCGTGCCTCGGCAGCAAACGACGACAGCCCGAGCTTGGCGTCGGGCGTAACGACCAGGTAGCCGACGCCGTCTCGCGCCTCCCAGCTCAGATGGAGCTCATGGGGAAGCGCCGCCGGCACACGTTGACCAGAGCGCTGAAAGCGCAGGCGCGCTCGGTGCGCTATACCAGCTACACGCCCGAGCTCCAGCGTCGGCTTACCGATGGTCGCGCCGAGCCAGCTGCTGACAGGCCCGAGCTCCAGCAGACGCAGTACGTCCGCCACCGCACCGGGGAAGGCTTCGGCATCAGCCAGCTCACACGTGGCGACCACGGCCGGCGCAGGCGCGCCGATCAGGCCGACGACGGTCGCCCCGCGCCGCGACCTGTTCAGCGCTTCGAAGGCCTTGAGCAGCTTCGACGCCTGCTGCGGGGCGAGCCGATCGCCAAACAGCTTGACTAGGGACGCGCCTGCGTTCTGCGCGGCGTCCGCGCTCGGTCGCTCGTCACCGCGCAGCAGCAGCGCTAGGCTGGTGCTTTCGGGCAGCGCCAAAAGCGGCGCGAGCGGACCTGTGCTTAGCTCCTTGTACAACAGCGGCGCCGCGCCCTCCGCACCTGGCAAGAGCGTGAGCTCGAGCACCAGCCGGTCATCGAGCAGTAGCAGGTTGACCGAAAGCTCCCGCGAGCTTTCGAGCACTCCGAGCCAGGACTCGACGATGTTGTCGATACCGCCGAGCAGCACCTCCGGATCGGCGAAATCCGGCGGGCGACCCATGGCCTGCCGCTGCGCTCGATCCCGCGCAGCGAGGGCGGCGCGCCGAGAGGCCCAGGCGTCACGCAGCGTGCGCGAGAGGGAGCCTGAAAGCACCTTCTCGTTGGTGCGCAGCGCGAGTCCTGGTTCCTTGCGCGCGCGTCGGGTCACGCTTTCCGACACGAAGCGACCCGCCTCAGCCAGGGCGTCGACCCGCGTCGCCAGCAGCAGGTAGTTACCGGAGACGCCGAGGGCGCCGTTGAATTCGGGGGCGCCCGGCGCCGGCAGCAACCGCACCAGCCCCGGCGCGAGCTCGACGCGACGGAACTTGGCCGCTTCACCCAACGTGAGCGAGGCGACGAGCTCCGCACCGCTCGTCACGTGCATGCCGAGCACCGCGTCGGGCTGGGCCTTGTCCTTGCCGGCAAGCAGCGCTCCCACCATGGGCAACGTCTCGTCCAGGCTGCCGGCAGCCGAAGGCGGCATCGACAAGCTGGTCGTGAGTAAAACGGGCAGGCTCGACGGTAGAGCCTGCGCCAGATCCCCACCGAGCAATCGCGCGCGCTGCCAGGTTTCCTTCGGATTGCCGACCGAAAGCTCCGCCAGCAGCGTCGCGGGGACGGGCACCTCGGCTGGCGCCGCCGAAGCGACTGGCGCCGGCGCCTCCCGCGAGCGGCACCCAGCCAGCGCCCCGCACAGCGCAAAGGTAGCGATCCAGCGCAACCGCAAGGCGGCTCCCGCTCTCAAAACGGGATGTCATCGTCCCCGCCACCACCACCACCGCCTCCGCCGCCGTAGTCCTGGTCATCATAGCCGCCACCGCCACCGCCCGCGGCGCCGCCGCCGCCGCCCGCGGGAGCTTCGTAATCGTCGCCGCCGCGACCTCCACCGCCACGGCCGCCGCCGCTGCCAGCCAGGATGATGTTGTTGGCTACGACCTCGGTTCGATAGCGCTTGATGCCTTCCTTATCGTCGTAGCTACTGGTGCGCAGGCCACCCTCCACGAACAGCCGGGAGCCCTTGGTGAGGAACTTGCTGAGCGCCTCGGCGCGCTTGCCCCAGACCACGACGCTGTGCCACTCGGTCCGCTCCTGTCGCACGCGATTCTTGTCGAGATAAGTCTCGCTGGTCGCCAGGCGCAGCTTGAGAACGGACTGGCCACCCGATGTGACGCGCAGCTCCGGATCGGCCCCCAGGTTGCCCATCAACATCACCTTGTTCAGTCCTTCGGCCATTTGGTTCCTCTTCCTGACCCATGGCTTTGGCTTGCCCTGGCGTCAAGCAAAGCTCTGACATTGAATGGCCGAGGCGGGGGTTCTTGTTCTCCTCCGCGGTTTTCTTTTTCTCCTCCGCGCCGCACCTCTCAAAGGCCGACGTCATCCCGAGCTGCGCCATTTGGGGGCGACAATCGCGTCGAAAACGGCATTCCTGGACGCGATCTAGTCTAGGCGTGACGTCAGCTTTAGGTCGGTTTTGATCATTAGATCGCCCGTTGCGCCGAGGCGCTCGGCATAGAAGAGATCGAGAGCGTACTTCTGGCCGATCGTTAGGGCCAAGTCTGGCCGGTAAAGTTTGGTTCGACAAGCGCGGCTGTCAGTTCTGCCACTCGGGCGAAGACTTCACCGATAGCGCGCGCCGGGTGCTGCACGACGTTGGCACACTGAGTGAGACTTCCGGCCAGCGCTTGAACGGACCTCTCACCGGCCTCGACACACCCACGTTGCTGGGCGTTTGGGAGACGGCGCCGTACCTGCATGATGGCTCTGCGCCCACCCTGCTCGATGTGCTCACGACCAAGAACCGCGACGAGAGTCACGGCGCTACCAGCAGCCTGACCGAGCTCGAGCGAAATCAACTGGTCCACTACCTGCTCGAGCTAGATGGTCGTACGCCGCCCGAGCCGCTGCCGTTCGAGGCGCCGCCGGTCGAACTGCCCGCCGATGAGCCAAAAACGGACCCGCTAGCTGGCGCTGGCACGAAGAGCTCGAACCTGCGCCCGCCGGCCAATGGTTGCGCCTACGCGCTTGCCGAAGGTGGCGTAGGCGGCGTGGTCCACGCGTTGTTCTTGCTGGGCTGCTTGCTCGGGCTGCGCGCCAGGCGGCGGCGCTAACCGCTCAGCGGCTACGGAACCGAGCTGCGCCGCCTGGTCATCGCGGCGCGCCGTAGCCCTTCCTGCTCACGCCTCCATGCCGCCCGCGACGGTGTATTGGGCGCCAGTGACGAAGCTGGCTGCGTCCGACGCCAGAAAGTTGATGACGCGCGCGACCTCGTCGGCCTTGCCGAAGCGCTTCGAGGGCACGAGCTCCTTGATGGCAGCGCCCATTTGCTCGAGCTGGCTGGGCGAAATACCCAGTTTTTGTGGGTCGAACAGCGGCGTCTCGATCGGGCCGGGGCTCACGGCGTTGACGCGGATGCCATCGGCAGCAAGCTCCTGTGCCCAGCTACGGGTCAACGCCAACACGGCGGCCTTGCTCGCGCAATAGACCGACATGTTGCTTCCCATTGCGGGCGCGCGACTTATGCTTTCCGGCCATGGCGACCTCGGTCACCCCCCTGCTTCGAGCCGTCCCCGAGGTCGATGCCCCGCTGGCGCGCGTGCGCGAGCAGTTTCAGCAAATTCTGCCGCGCGACGGCCACCACACCACCACCGGGCCCGAGCTGTGCTTCTTCCGGTTTTCCCAGCCGACCAAGTTCAGCAAGGCTGCTACCAACGGGCTCACGCTCGGCGTGGTGCTGCAGGGCTCGAAACACGTGCAGCTCGAGCAGCAAGGTTTGCAGGTGGACGCAAAGCGCCTGGTGGTCATCACGCGTGAGACCGAGCTACAGGGGTCGGCCGTAACTGCTACGGCTGAGCGCCCTTACCTCGGCCTTAGTTTGTGCTTCGCTCCAGAGCGGGTGGCCCACGCACTCTTGGCGCTGAGCGATGCTGGTGCGCCCAGCACCGACGAGACCATGCCGGCATTCGTCATGCCCTGCGATGTGCCGATCGCCGAGGCCTTCGAGCGCTTGCTCGGTACCTTGGCGGATCCACTGGACCGCAAGCTGCTGGCGCCGCTCGTCGTCGACGAGATCCTGTTTCGCTTGCTGCGTTCCGACGCAGCGGCGGCGGTGCGGCGCGGTGCCGGTCGCCCGGCGGACGCGCGGCGCATCGTCGAATCGATGCGTTACATTCGCGAGCGTCACGTCGAAAAGCTGACGGTCGCGGCGCTGGCTCGCCGCGCCGCGATGAGCCCGTCGCACTATGCCCACCGTTTTCGCGCCGTGGCCAGGATCAGCCCGATGCGCTACCTGCGTGAGGTGCGGCTCGAGCGTGCGCGTACGCTTTTGGCCGAGGGCAACGTGCGCGCGAGCGAGGTGGCGCTGTGCGTCGGCTTCGAAAGCGCGCCGCATTTCACGCGCGAGTTCAAGCGCCGCTTCGGCGCCCCGCCCTCACAGTTCCTGCCCCGCGCCGCCACGCTCAGCGATTAACCCCAATTCGACAAATTGTGACAGTCGCTCGAGGCTGGCCAAGCCCACCGCCGCCGACTAGGGGTCGACTGCCCCCGCCGCGCAGATGTTGTCCGAAGGTCGAAATGTGAAATTCTGGTCGAAAGACGCGTCGGACGACTCTCCGCCGCAGGTCTGCTCTCGCTCTCGCTCAGCACGAGATCGCGCGCTGGGCTTGGAGACGGATCCGAACGGGGCGACGCCATGGACGGAACGCATTGGCGCCAACCCACCTTCCAATCTTCCACCCTTCCTGTTGATTTGCTCTCGCTCTCGCTCAGCCCGCGGAAACCCGCGATTGGACGCCGGATTCGAGCTCGGCCAAAAACGACGCGACTTCGCTTCGAACCTCAAGTAGACGTGAGCGGACGGTCACGCGCTTTTGCTCTTCTTCGGCGGCCGGAGGCTCGGCGCCGCCTTCGCGTAGCTTCTTGCGCGCCCCGGCGATCGTGAAGCCGTGGCTGTAGAGCAGGTCCTTGACCGTGATCAACTTTTCCACGTCACGACGCGAGTAGATACGCTGGCCCTTGCGCGATTTTTGCGGGCGAATCGAGCGGAACTCGGTCTCCCAGTAGCGCAGTACGTGCGGCTCGACACCGACGATGTCGGAGACCTCGCCGATCCGATAGTAGAGCTTGACGGGGTGCTTGAGCCGGTCCACGTCAGCCGTCCTTCGCGGCTGCCTCGACGCCCGCGCCTTCCGCACCGTTGAGAGCCTGCTTGAGCAGCTGGCTAGCCTTGAAGTTCAGGACTCGACGCTCGGTGATGGTGATGGGCTCACCGGTCTGCGGATTTCGGCCCTGGCGTTGACGCTTGTCACGCAGCACGAAGTTCCCAAAACCCGAGATCTTGATCTTTTCCCCGCGCCCGAGCGTCTCCTTCATGGTCTCGAAGACGAGGTCGACGAGATCCGCCGACTCCTTCTTGGAGAAGCCCCCGAGCCGCGTGTAAACAGCGTGTACGATGTCTGCCTTGGTCACGGGTCCTCGCTGCGAAGTGGGGCTTGCCCTCGTCCAGCTCGCCTTGGCGGCTGGCTCAGCGAAAATAGTAACCGGCTACCTCCGGAAGTCCATACGTAACCTCACCTTACATCGCTTGGTAGGTTTCCCAGAATCGCCAAGGCCGCCAAGGCGCCAAGGGCGCCAAGGGATTTTGGGTGTGCGACCGGAACGCCTGAGCGTGAACTGCCACCTGGTCGCGCCCGTGGCCGATTGGCTGGCGAGGCACCGCAGTGCGCCGTGTGACGCCTCGAACCAGGCTCTCGCTTGGCGTTTCTTGGCGCCTTGGCGGCCTTGGCGATTCTCGCTCGTTAGGTGCGTTACGCGGCGCGAGCCATGCCGGAGCCCTCGACCTCGGCTTCGCCGGGGATGGAGATGCGGTCCGGTGCGGGGGCCGGACGACCCAGCTGCTCGAAGAGCACCTGGCTCGCTACGTACCCGTAGCCGAGCGTGAACAGAACCGCGAACGGCGTCGCGAAGTAATGGGCGGTCTCGAACGAAGCTACCACACTGGCCGCGCTCACCAAACAGAGTGCCATCTCTGCCATGGGCAATTTTGCATGCTGGAAGTACCGACCGGCCACTCCACCACGCTTCGGAGTCCTCACGAACTCACCGGCCATCTTGGTCAAGCCGTCGAACACGGCCGCCGTCAGATGAGGCGCGAGGCCCGCACCCAGCGCAATCAACGCGGGGAGGCGGCGCGCGGCGCCCCAACCCGAACGCCCCTGCGCCACGTCAGCGGTGATGTAGAAGGCCGCGATCGACCCCGTCGCGCCGAAGCACAGCGGCAGGTCGATGAGCAGCATGGTCTGAAGGTCCGTGGCCGGCATGAAGATCAACGCCGGCAGGAGCAGCAGGCTCAGCAGCACCATCATCGGATAGGCGAAGTGTGGCAGCATGTGAAAGCAAGCTTCCACCCGCTGACCCAGCGATAGCTCGGACGAGACGACGCGGCCGAGAAGCTTGCGCGCGGTCTGAACGGTACCCTTGGCCCAGCGGAACTGCTGCGCCCGGAACGCCGACATGTCCTCCGGCAGCTCAGAAGGCGTGAGCACGTCGCTGCGGTAAACGAAGCGATAGCCTGCCATTTGAGCGCGGTAGGAAAGGTCGAGATCCTCGGTGAGCGTGTCGTGCTGCCAGCCGCCAGCCGCATCGATGGCAGCGCGGCGCCAGATACCACCGGTGCCGGAGAAGTTGAACAAGTGTCCGGCGCCGAAGCGCGCGCGATTTTCCACCATGTGGTGGCCGTCCAGCATCAGCGCCTGCACCTGGGTGAATAGGCTGCTGTCGCGGTTCATGTGGCCCCAGCGCGTCTGCACCATGCCGATGCGCGTGTCCTGGAAGTGACCGACCACGTCACGCAGGAAGCCGGGCTGCGGGAGGAAGTCAGCGTCGAAGATCGCGACGAGCTCGCCCTTGGCGCTGCTCAGACCGTAGTCGAGCGCACCTGCTTTGTAGCCGTGACGATTCGGGCGACGTACGTGCTCGGCGTCGATCCCGCGAGCCTTGAGCGCTTCCACTGCTTCACGCGCGATGCGCAGAGTCTCGTCAGTCGAGTCGTCCAGCACCTGAATCTCCAGCTTGTGCCCCGGGTAGTCGAGGCGACCCGTGGCCTCGATCAGCCGCGCAGCAACCGTGGCTTCGTTGAAGATCGGAAGCTGGACGGTGACGGTCGGAAGATCCGCCTCCGCGATCTCGACGCGGCGCTGGCCAACGTCGATGCGGCGGCGGTGCCGCAAGCACTGGTAAACCAGATGGGCGCGATGCGCGCCGTAGGCGCAGAGCACGAAAAGCACGGAGCAGTAGGCCGAAAGGAGCAGGATTTGCATCGGTTTCCGCTCAGCTACCAACCCCCCGCCCTGGGATTGTCACTCAGATGTAATTCAGTGTACGCCCGTGTCGGCTGGCCCGATCACGCGTGTCGGCAGGCCCATCAGCCGTTCAGAAGCCGACGTCGCCGCCAGGAGCGGGACCGGTCCCAGGCTTGTCCTTGCCGCCGGGCTTGACCGGCCGGCCTAGTTGAGAACGCACGGGCTTGTTGGGAGGCGGAGCGGTGACGGAGCGCGCCGAGGGTGGCGGGGGAGCCGGATTGGCAGCGACCTGCGCGGCGGGTTCGGTGACCGGCGTTGGCGCGGGGCCAGGTGTAGCGAGCGGCGGCGTGGGAGCGATCGTTTGGACCGGCAGGGGTGCGGGGGCGGCAGCCGTGTCGTCCCCGACCACCTTCAGTACCACACCGACGCCGATGCCGAGCACGATCACGGCCGCGGCAGCTGCCGCGATGATGGCGCCCGTTCCCATGCGCGGCGCAGGCGCCGGAGTCTGGGTCGTGGGCGCACCGGTTGCCATCTGCATCGTGCTGGCGGAGCCGCGGAGCGCGGGATTTTTCCCGGTGCCATCCGCAGCGGGATGCGGCGTGACCTGCATCACGGCCGGTGGGCTGATGCCCGGCGGCGGCGTGAACCCGAGGGGCCCTGAAGGCGTGATGATCGGGCTCGATGTAGCGCGCGGGCCACCTGCGTAGCTCGGGATCGGGACGTCGGCGGTGCCGTACGAGCCGCGCACCGACACGCCGCAGACCGCGGCCAGTGACTCCGCGAGCTCGCCGGCGCTCGAGAAGCGACCCGCGGGCTCCCGCGACAGCGCTTTGCTGAACCAGGCGTCGAAACCGGGCGGAATATCCGGCGCAAATTGCGAGGGAACGGGCAGCGGTGCGGTGCAGAGCTTGACCAGCAAGTCGCCCACCGCTTCACCTTCGAAGGGCAGCGTGCCGACGATGCAGCGGTACGCGATCACGCCGACCGACCACAGATCCGAGCGGTAATCCACGCTGCGCAAACCGCGCGCCTGCTCCGGGCTCATGTAATAGGGCGTACCGAGCACCGAGCCCGTGCGGGTTGCCGACGACGAGCCCGGCTGATTCTCGGAGAACTTGGCGATACCGAAGTCCACGACTTTCGCCACGTCGGCGCCGTCCTCCTCATCCCAAACCAGAAAGACGTTCTCGGGCTTGAGGTCGCGATGCACGATGCCGCCGGCATGCGCCTTGGAGAGCGCCCGGCACACTTGCAGCAGCACGCGCGCGGTGTCCTTGGGCGCGATGCGTCCGATCCGATCGAGACGCTTGTCGAGCGGCTCGCCCCGCAAGTACTCCATCACGATGTAGGGCCGACCGTCCTCGGTGAGGCCGTGATCGTAAACTTCGACGACGTGCTTGCTGCGCAGCTTGGCCGCAGCGCGCGCCTCGTTCTCGAAGCGGTTACGCGCCTCCGGGCTCTCGGCATACTCGGCCTCGATGAACTTCACCGCGACGTGAGTGCCGAGCGTGGTGTGCGTGCCCTCCCAGACCGAGCCCATACCTCCGCGGCCGATCAGCTTCGTCAGCCGATACTTCCCCGCGATGAGTCCTGGAGGAGGAACGTCCTGTGCCGCCAAGCAATCTAGGGTAGCGACGCTTTGCGCAGGACGCCAGAAAAGCCGGGAGAAATCCGCGGCCTCACCAGTGGTCATTATGTCGGTGTAGTGGTCGCGGTGTCATTACGGAGGGGCAGGCCGCTGTCTCGTTACGGGGGACTAGGCCCGCTGGCCGAAGGTCCCGCTGAAGGCCAGCATGTTAAGACCGCGCGCGATGGCGACGCGGCTGTTTCCGCCGGGCTCTGACGACGTCATCTACGTCGTCGACCTCTCGAGCTACGTGCTGCGCGCCTACCACATGCTGCCGCCGCTCACGAATCCCGGCGGTGAGCCCACGGGCGCGGTGCTGGGCATGGTGAACATGCTCGAGCTGATGTTGCGCGAGCAGCAACCGCGCCTGCTGGCCGTGGCACTGGACTCGGGTCGTGAGACGTTTCGCAAGCAAATCTATCCTCAGTACAAGGCCACCCGTCCCCCGGCACCTGACGATCTGCGCACGCAGCTGGCTCGCTGCGAGCAGGTGATCCGCGGCTACCACGCGGCCATCTACAAACAAGAAGGCGTCGAAGCCGATGATCTGATCGCGACGGTGGTGCGGCGCGCGCGACCACTCGGTCTCAAGGTGGTGATTCTGGCCGCCGACAAGGACCTGATGCAGCTGGTCGGTACCGACGTGCTGCTATGGGACACCATGCGCAGCCGCGTGATCGGCGTGCCCGAGGTCGAGGAGCGCTTCGGCGTGCGCGTCAATCAGCTGCAAGATCTGCTGGCGCTCATGGGCGACAGCTCGGACAACATCCCCGGTGTGCCGTCGGTCGGCCCGAAAACGGCCATGGAGCTTCTGAGGGCGCACGGCACCCTGCAGGGCATCTACGACAATCTGGACAAGATCACCAAGAAGGGCCTCTTGCAGAAGCTGACCGAGAACCGCGAGCAGGCGTTCTTGAGCCAGCGACTGATCGCGCTCAAGGACGACTGCGACATCGAGGTTAGCCGCGATGCGCTCACTTACCGCGGGCGCGATGTCGAGAAACTGCGCGTCGTCTACGGTCAGCTCGGCTTCACGCGGCAGCTCGGGCTCCTCAGCGCCGAGCCCAGCGCGCCCCCGGTGCCAGCAACAGAGCCTTCAACCGGGCGAGAGCCGTCAGCCGCGCGGGAACCGTCAGCGAAGCCGGAGATGACTCAAATGGGCCTCTTCGCGCCCCCCACCTCAGCTTCTACTTCTGCTTCAGCTTCTGTTGATTACGGCGCGCTTTACTCCGTGGCTGAGATCGCCGAATTCGCCGAAATACTGCGGCGTGAAGGTGTGGCCGGCATCGAGGTGGTGACCACCGAGTACAGCCCGACGCGCGGCGCCGTGACGGGCTTCGCGCTGGCCTCCAAGTCGGGGCGCGCGCGCTACATCCCGCTTGGCCATCGCTTCATGGGTGTCCCCAAGCAGCCGACACCGTCCGAGCTCGCGCCGGCGCTCGCGTCGCTGCTCGGTGCGAGCGACACGCGCTTCGCGGCCCATGACCTGAAGCGCAGCGACGTCGCGCTGGCTCAGCTGGGGCTTCGGCTCGGCACCTACGCCTTCGATGCTGGCTTGGCAAGCTACCTGATCGATCCCGAAGCGCGGCACGATCGCGTTTCGCTCGCGCAGCGCGAGCTGGGTCTGGTCACTGGTGAGCTTACCGAGCTCGGCAAGCCGGCGCGTGGCAAGCGCGTCCCGCTCGACGAGCTGCCGGTCGAGCCAGTAGCGTCCTGGGCCTGCGAGAACGCTGACTACGCACTGCGCCTGGCGAGCAGGCTCGCGGACAAGCTCGAGTACCACGGCCTGACCAAGCTCTACACGGACGTCGAGCTGCCCCTGGCCCAGCAGCTCTCGGAGCTCGAGCTCAGCGGCGTGCTGATCGATTCCGACCGGTTGGCGGAGCTCGGCCGGGAGTGTGACGCCGAAATCAAGCGCCTCGAGCAGGAGGCACGGCGCATCGCCGGACGCGAGCTCAATCCCAACTCTCCGCGCCAGCTCGAAGCGCTGCTCTTCGACGAGCTGGGGCTGAAGCCGCTCAGGCGCACCAAGACCTCGCGCTCGACCGATGCCGAAACACTCGAGTCTCTCAGCGACAAGCACGAATTGCCGCGCGTGATTCTGGAGCTGCGCCAGGTCACCAAGCTCAAGGGTACGTACATCGACGCGCTGCCCGCGCTGCGCAACCCCAAGACCGGACGCGTCCACAGCTCCTGGGAACAGGCCGTGGCAGCGACCGGCCGGCTCTCTTCCACCGACCCCAATCTGCAGAACATCCCGATCCGAACCGAGCTCGGGCGCAAGATCCGCGCCGCCTTCGTGGCCGCGCCCGGCTATCAGCTCGTCAGCGCCGACTACTCGCAGATCGAGCTCCGGGTACTGGCGCATCTGTCGCAGGATCCGGTGCTGTGCGAGTCGTTCCGCACCGGCGAGGACGTGCACCAGCGCACCGCGATGGAGGTTTTCGAAGTCAACGCGCAGGACGTCACGCGCGAGATGCGGACGCAGGCCAAGGCGGTGAACTTCGGTGTCATCTACGGCCAGGGCGACAGCGGGCTGGCCAAGGCCTTGGGCATTCCGCGCGCGGAAGCTTCGAATTTCATCGCGGCCTACTTTCGCCGCTATCAGGGTGTGCGAAGCTTCATGACCGCGACGCTCGAGCGAGCCCGCAGCGGCGAGGCCGTGCGCAGCATGCTCGGGCGGCACCGGCTGCTGCCCAACATTCGCAGTGCCAATCGCGCCGAACGCCTTGCGGCCGAGCGCATCGCCATGAACATGCCGATCCAGGGCAGCGCGGCCGATATCCTCAAGCTGGCCATGTTGGCGCTGAAGACGCCGCCAACGCCCGGCGCACGCCTGGTGCTATCGGTTCACGATGAGCTGGTGTTCGAGGTGCCCGAGGCTGAGGTGGCTGAGGCCGAACAGAAGATCAAGAGTGCCATGCAGCGCGCCTACCCCCTTTCGGTGCCGCTCGAAGTCACGGTCGGCCACGCGCGCGACTGGAACTCGGCACATTAGCCATGAGCGAGCGCATTCCGGTTGCGGTGCTCGG
The DNA here is from genome assembly GCA_035281385.1 of Polyangiaceae bacterium. Taxonomy (GTDB): domain Bacteria; phylum Myxococcota_A; class Polyangia; order Polyangiales; family Polyangiaceae; genus PMG-095. The sequence continues at coordinate 16,802 of DATEDZ010000291.1, read as the reverse complement.
GGCGGGGCTGACGGGACTGTCGGCGAGCCTGGAGCTTTCACGCCAGGGCGCCCGACACCGGCTATTCGAGCGCGAAAAGCTGGCGGGTGGACATGCGGTGACGATCGAGGAGCAAGGCTTCCGTTTCGACCGCACCGGACACCTCTTGCACCTGCGCGATCCGCGCATGCAGGCGCTGGCCGAGGATTTGCTTCGGCCAGAGCAGTATCGACGCCTGCAGCGACGTAGCGCGGTGTTCTCCCACGGCGTCTACACGCGCTACCCGTTCCAGGCCAACACCTTCGGGCTGCCTCCCGAGGTGGCGCTGGAATGTCTGTCGGGCTTTCTGGAGGCGCACTTCGCGCGCGACAAACCGGAGCCGAAGAGCTTCGAGGAGTACTGCAAGCTTCACTTCGGGCGCGGTATCAGCAGGCATTTCATGCTGCCCTACAACTCGCGGCTATGGGGCGTCGCGCCCAGTGAGATCACGAGCGAGTGGTGCCAGCGCTTCGTCCCCCTGCCGCGGCTCGAGGACGTGCTGCGCGGCGCGATCGGCGCCCAGCCACCCGAGCTCGGCTACAACACGAGCTTTCTGTACCCGGAGCTGGGCATGGGCATGTTCTCGGCTGCGCTTTCGGCGCGCACTCCGGTCGAGCTGGGGCGCGCGCCGCGCAGCATCGATCTGCCCGGGCGCCGCCTCGGCTTCGACGACGAGAGCGTGGCGTTCGATGTGCTGGTCAGCAGCATTCCACTGCCGGTCCTGCTGCGACTGCTCGAGCCTCTGCCGGCTGAGGTGGCACGAGCAGCAGGCAAGCTGCGCTCGACACACCTGCACTACCTCGATCTGGGCCTGAGCGTGCCCAATCCGAACCCGTACCACTGGATCTACGTGCCCGAGGAGAAGTATCCGTTCTACCGAGTGGGCTGCTACACACACTTCAGCGAGAAGCTCGGGCCGCCCGGCAAGTCCAGCCTGTACGTGGAGCTCACGGACCGGCGCGCGCCCAATGCGGATCGCGTGCTGGCTGAAGTGGTGACGGGGCTGCGTGAGCTCGGGCTGCTGAAGAGCGCGCAAGACATCGAGCTTTGCAGGCTGCGCACCATCGAGCACGCCTACGTGATCTACGATCACGAGCACCGGTCCGCGCTCGACGTGATTGAGCCGTTCCTCTTGGCGCAGCGCGTGATCAGCACGGGGCGCTACGGCGGCTGGAACTACTCTTCGATGGAAGACGCGCTGCTCATGGGCCAGAGCGCCGCGCAGCATGCACTGAGGCTGCTCGGGACGGGGCCATGACGACGGCGCCCGAAGTCTCGTTCGTGATCCCCATCTTCAACGAAGAGCCGATTCTGCATGCTGCGGTCGTTGACCTGCGCGAGCTACTGGCACCTCACGGCCTAGCTTACGAGATCGTCCTGGCCGAAAATGGTTCTTACGACGGCACGGTGCGCGTGGCGCGCGAGCTCGAAAGTCACTACCCGGAGGTGCGGCTGCTTCAGAGCCCGACGCCCAACTACGGGCAGGCGCTGCGCCTCGGCATCTTGAGTGCGCGCGGCCACTTCGTGATCTGCGAGGAGATCGATCTGTGCGACGTCGATTTTCACCTGCGCGCGCTGCGCGAGCTGCGCGCCAGCACTGCCGATCTGGTGATCGGATCCAAGCTGATGGGCGGTGCACGCGACGAACGACCGCTATTGCGCCACGTTGCCAGCCAGGCCTACTCGGCCGTGCTGCATGCCCTGTTCGATTTCCGCGGCACCGACACGCACGGGCTCAAGGCATTCCAGCGCGAGAAGCTGGCGCCCATTGTCGAAATCTGCCAAATCGACGGCGACGTCTTCGCCAGTGAGCTCGTGATCCGCGCCTACCGCGAGCCCGTGCGCGTGCTCGAGATCCCAGTGCGCGTCTTGGAAAAGCGCCCCCCCTCCATCAACCTGCTGAAACGCGTACCCCGAGTGCTCAAGAATCTCGCGCAGCTCACCTGGGCCCTGCGAACTGACAACTGACAACTGACAACTGACAACTACCAAGTCTCAATCGGCCAGCCACGTTTCTGCGCAATGCGACGAAGGCGCCGATCCGGATTGATCACGACCGGAGCCTTGACGGCTTCGAGGAGCGGCAAATCGGTGATGCTGTCGCTGTAGAAGGTGGCGTCCTCGAGCCGAAAGCCTTCGCGCTCCGCCACCAGTCGCGTGCGCTCGATCTTGCCGTGCCCGTAGCACAGCGGCTCGATCACCCGTCCCGTGAAGCGACGCTCCTGGTCGAGCTCGAGCTCGGAGCAGATCACATGAGCGATGCCGAGCTCCGCCGCCACCAGCTCCGCCACATAGCGCGTGGCGCCGGTCACGATCGCCACGAAGTCGCCGGCCGCAAAGTGCTGCTGCACCGCGCGGCGCCCGGCTTGCTGAACGTGTGGCAAGACGTAGCCCGGAAACCATTCGTTGCAGCTCTGCTCGAGCCAATGTTCGTCGCGCCCCTTGAAGCTGCGCAATGCTTTGAGCGCCACTTTCGGTGCGTCGATAACACCAAGGGTGTATTGCGTTGCCCATACCGCAACGCGCAGCGCGTCCAGCCAGCTGGCCTCACCCCGATCGCGTCTGAAGCGCGTGTAGAGCCGCGCTGAATCGACGCGCAAGAGCGTGCCATCGAGATCGAACAGGGCTACTTTGCGGGCCAAAACGCCAAGAGTTGTAACATGCGGCGCCAGGTTGCACGATGCGCGCCCCCGATGGCCGTACGGCTCGACATCCGCCCACGCCTGACGCTCCCCCGCGAGCCCGTGGCGAAAGTGCAACGTCGACCGCGCCTGCCACCCCTCACTCTTCCGGCGGTCGGTTACTGGATCGCGATGGGAGCGCTCACGTATTTTTTTGCGCATCTCGAAGAGCCACTTTTCGAAACCGCCCAGGCCCGCGTGACCGAACCCGCTCCCGAGCCCGCTGCTCCGAACGTGAACGTGCCCGTGCCCGATCCTACTTCTACCCCCACTCCCTCACCCACACCACCCGACGTTGGGCTCACGCTCGCGCACGACCCCGCCCCTACTACCGAGTCCGAGGCCGACACCGAGTCCGAACCCGAGCGTGAGCACGAGCGCGGTCCGCAGCTGGCTCGCGAACGGCGCTCGCACCGCGCGGAAGCGCGCCGGGAAGATCGACTGGCGGAGCTTTCCGAGCGCTTCGAAAGTGCCGAGCCCGAGCCGCCTCCTGCCCTCTCGCTGCCGAGCGACGCCCCGCGCGCGAGCTTCCCCGAGTTTACCGATTCGTCGCGGCCGCGACAGCGCGAACGCGCCAGCGGCGGGCCGCGCATCGATTCGGATCTGTTCGGCGGCGGTCGTAACCTACAGCCCAAGGAAGAGACTCCGGGTAGCGCGCCGCCCGAGAGCGACAGCTCGGCGCCGGCGGTAGGCACGAGCTGCGAGGCCGCCATCGCGCGAAACAAGGAAGAGATCACGATCGGCGGAGCGCGCGGCCCCGCCGACAGCACCCGCGATGCTTATGCCGCGATTCTAGAGAACGGGCGCTATCTGAGCGGCTGCTCGATCCCGGAGCGCAGCGTGTTCGAGATCTGCGCAGCGGTGCAAAATGGTCGTGCGGTCGGCATCACGGTGACCAGTAACCCGCGCAGCCCGGGGCTCGAATCTTGCGTGCGTCGCGCGGTCTCGCGCCTCAAATTCCCTAGTAATTCCCAGCTCGACGTGACCCATACGCGCTTCGACGCCGCCCGTCGCTAGTCGCCGCGACATGCGCTAGAAATTCGACTCATGAAGCTCAAGCTGGCCCTGCTCGCCGCCTGCCTGACCTGGTGCCTCAAGCCTGCGCTAGCTCGCGCGGACTACTCGACCATCAAGCATCCTGGCGCGCACGCCAACTACATCTTCGAGGCCGAGCCGCATGCCATCGTGGCGCCGTTCGACAAGTTCACGCCGGGCGTCGGTTTTCGCGGCACCTTTCAGATCGTGGACAACGGCTTCATCCCCCGCATCAACAACAGCATCGGCATCGGTATCGGCGCCGATTGGACCGAGAATCACTTCCGCTTGCCCGTGGTGATGCAGTGGAACTTCTGGCTATCGCAAAATTGGTCGGTGTTTGGCGAACCAGGTGGGCTGCTCGACTTCGGGGACAACAAGACCAAGGCTCACCCGGCGTTTTATGCCGGTGGACGCTTCCACATCACCGAGCGCATCACGCTCACGATGCGGGTCGGTCATCCCACCGCCAGTTTCGGCGTCTCGTTTCTACTGTGAGCACGCGGTCCGGCTGGTGCTGACTCCGCTGCCGATCGACGAGATGCTGCCCGAGATCGCGGCGGTGCTCGCGCGCAAACGGCCGCTCGTGCTCGAGGCGCCGCCTGGCGCGGGCAAGACCACGCGCGTACCCTGGGCGCTCCGCCAGCAGTTTCCCGATCAGGAGGTGCTGGTCGCCGAGCCGCGGCGACTGGCGGCGCGGCTGAGCGCGGCGCGCGTCGCCAGTGAGCGCGGCGAGCGGCTGGGTGAGACGGTCGGCTACAGCGTGCGCTTCGACGAAGTGGCAGGCCCCAAAACGCGCATGCGTTACGTGACAGAAGGGGTGCTGCTGAGGCGCCTGCTGGCCGATCCCAACCTGACCGGCGTGGGACAGGTAGTGCTGGACGAGTTTCACGAGCGCAGCTTGCTGAGTGACCTGCTGCTGGTCTTGCTGGTGCGGCTGCGCGAGCGACGCCCCGAGCTGGGGCTCACGGTGATGAGCGCAACGCTCGACGCCGAGCCCGTCGCCGCGCTGCTCGACGCCGAGCGCGTGCGCAGCGAGGGACGCATGTTTCCGCTGACGATTGAGCACCTGCCCCATGCCGATGATCGGCCGCTCGACAAACAGGTCGTGAGCGCCGTGCGTCAGGCCACGCGCCCGGAGAACGGCGGCGATGTGCTGGTTTTCCTGCCCGGTTCCGCGGACATCCGCCGCGCGCTCGCGGCGCTCGAGCCGCTAGCCAATGAGCGCCAGCTGCTGCTGCTACCGCTGCACGGCGATCTGCCGCTGTCCGAGCAAGCGCGCGCGGTCGAGCCAGCAGCCCGACGCAAGGTGGTCCTGTCGACCAACGTCGCCGAGACCTCGGTCACGATCGACGGTGTCACGACGGTGGTCGATTCCGGTCTGGCGCGGCTGGCCAGTCATTCACCTTGGAGCGGCTTGCCCACCTTGACCACTACCAAGATCAGCCGTGCCTCTGCGACCCAGCGCGCAGGACGAGCCGGACGCACACGCGCCGGGCTCGTCCTGCGCCTGTATACCAAGGGCGATTTCGAGGGGCGCCGGGAGCATGAGCTACCCGAGATCGCGCGGGCGGATCTCAGCGAGGCGCTCTTGACACTGGCAGGAGCCGGCATCGACCAGCCGCAGCAGCTGCGCTGGCTCACGCCTCCGCCGGCCGCCGCGCTGGCTCACGCTCGGGAGCTCTTGTGCTGGCTCTCGGCCACGACCGAAAAGGGCACGATCACTGGGCTCGGCCAGCGACTGCTCGAGTTACCACTCCACCCGCGGCTGGCCCGCATCGTGACGCGGGGGGAAGAGCTCGGCGTCGCGGGCGAAGCTTGTTTGGCAGCTGCGCTGCTCTCGGAGCGGGACATCCGCAGCGAGGCGCGCCTCAAGCTCGGGCCCGGTTCGCGCGCGGAGCTGGGCGCCGGTGGCCCGTGCGATGTGCTGGAGCTCATGTCGCGCTTCGCGGAAGCCGAAGCGGTGAACCATCGACCGGACGGCGTCAGGCGCGCCGGCCTGGACGTGCGCACGGTGCAGGCGGTCGAGGCCACACGCCGCAAGCTCGCGGCCAGCGCCAGCCGGCGCGCGGCTCGACCAGAGACGCCGGAGGCCACGGACGCCGCCGTGCGCCGCGCCATTTTGAGCGGATTTCCCGACCGGGTTGGCAAGCGTCGCCGGCCCGGGCAGCCGGAGCTGGTGTTTGCGGGGGGCGGCTCCGCCAAGCTCAACGACACCAGCGTGGTGCACGAGGGCGAGCTCTTGGTCGCGGTCGCGGCCGATGAACAGAGCAGCGGCGTCATGCGGAATCAGGTAGCGGTGCGGCTGGCCACCAGCATCGAGGCCAATTGGCTATTGGAGGACTACGGCTCGCGCATCGAGCTCAGAGACGAGCTGCTGTTCAGTGCGCAAAGCGAGCGCGTGGAGCGGCGCGAAGGCATGGCCTTCGGCGTCATCTTGCTCGATGAAGCACGCGGCATCGCCAGCCCCTCGCCTGAAGCATCCCAGCTGCTGTTCGAGGCCGCTCGTTCGCGCGGAGTGTTTGCTATCCAAGCAAGCGTTGACTGGACGGCTCTAGTGACGCGCCTGGGTTTGCTGCGCGAGCACTTCCCGGAGGCCGACGTACCGGAAGTATCCGCGCAGCTCGACGACGCTGTGGCCCGACGGCTCTGCGAGGGCCGCGTGAGCCTGGCCGAGCTACGCGAGCTGGATCCGGCGCTCGAGCTCTGGCAGGCGCTCGACCCGACCGCGCAGCGTTTGCTGGCGAGCGAGGTGCCCGAGTCCTTTCAGCTGCCGGGTGGGCGACGCGCGCCCATTCATTACGAGGCGGGCAAGCCGCCCTGGCTCGAGTCGCGCTTACAGGACTTCTTCGGCATGAAGGAGGGGCCACGCATCTGCCGCGGCAAGGTCCCGCTCACTCTTCACCTGCTCGCTCCCAGCGGCCGCGCGCAGCAGGTTACGAGCGATCTCAGCGGCTTCTGGCAGCGCCACTACCCGAGCGTCCGTAAGGAGCTCATGCGCAAGTATCCGCGCCATCCCTGGCCCGAAGACGGACAGAGCGCCGCGCCGCCCGTCTGGAGTCCAGGGCGCAAACGTTGAGTCGCTAGAGCTTCGACTTCAGGCGCTGCAGCAGACTCAGCGCCTCGAGGCCGGTCAGGTGATCCAGATCCAGCGCCCGCAGCAGCTCGACCAGCTCGGCCTGCGCGCGCGACTCCGCCGAACGCTCGCCGAACAGCGAGAGCTGGGGCGCCTTGCCGGCTCGGGCTCGCGGCTCCGCGCCGCGCGCGTCGTTCTGCTCCAGCGCCACGAGTAGCGCGCGGGCGCGAGCCAGCACGGCCTCGGGCAGCCCGGCCAGCTTGGCCACCGCCACGCCGTAGCTGCGGCTCGAGGCGCCCGGCACCAGCCGATGCAAAAATACCACGTCGTCCTTCTGCTCGCGCGCGCTCACGCTGTAGCTGCCCACGTGCTCGCTCTGCTCGGCCAAGTGCGTCAGCTCGTGGTAGTGCGTGGCGAACAGCGCTCGGCAACCGACCACCTCGTCCAGGTACTCGGCCACGGCCCAGGCGATGGCCAAGCCGTCGAACGTGCTCGTACCGCGCCCGATCTCGTCGAGGATCACCAGCGAGCGCCGGCTGGCAGATCGCAGAATTTCCGCGGTCTCCCGCATCTCGACCATGAACGTGCTCTCACCGCCGGCCAGGTTGTCGCTCGCACCAACACGCGACAGCACGCGGTCCACCACGCCGATGCGCGCCGAGCGCGCCGGCACGAAGCTGCCCATCTGCGCCAGAATCGTGCACAGCGCCACTTGCCGCAGCAGCGTGCTCTTGCCGGCCATGTTCGGGCCGGTCACGAGCCAGAGTCGCTCTGCGCCGAGATCGAGCTCGACGTCGTTGGGCACGAACTTACCGCGCGCTGAAAGCCGTTCGACCACCGGATGCCGTGCGTCGCGCAGCGAGATCACGTCGGAGTCGTCGACTTTGGGACGCACGTAGTCATGCCGATGAGCGACGTCCGCGAGCGCCGCCGCGACATCCCAGCCGGCCAGCCTCTCGGACAACATTGCGATGCGCGGAGCAGCCTGGCCCGCCTGCTGGACCAGTTGCTTGAGCAGCACGAGCTCACGTTCCCGATGCCGCTCCTCGGCGTGACTGATCTTGTCGGCCAGCTCGTCGAGCTCGGGCAAGGTGTAGCGCTCACCACTGGCCACGGTCTGCTTGCGCCGGAAGTCGTCCGGCACGCGCCCCGACTGGCCGCGGCTGACTTCGATGTACCAGCCGAAAACCCGCGTGAAGCGAATGCGCAGCGTCGTGATCCCCGTGCGCTCTCGGAGCCTGGCCTCGAGCTCGACCATGCGCTCGGTACCGCTGCGACGCAGCCCGTCGAGCTCGCCCAGCTCCGGGTCGAACTCACTGCGAAAGATCTCGCCCTGTTTGCCGAGCGGCGACGGCCGGGCGCACAGCGCGTCGGCCAGACAGGCCTGCAAGTCGCCCACGAAATCCGCTGGTTGGTCGCTGAGCTCCAGCACCTCGCGCAGCTCCGGATCGCCCACGTCCTCCAGCAGCTTCAGGGCGCTCGCAGCGGCGGCCAAGCCGTCGCGTAACCCGGCCAGATCGCGCGGGCTCGCTTCACCCAGCGCCGCACGCACGCTGAGTCGCTCCAGATCGCCCACGTCGCCGAGAGCCGCGCGCAGCTCCTCACGCAAGCGCGCGTGTACTACGAACAGCTCGACTTGGTCGTGCCGGCGGCGAATCCGCGCGACGTCGGTCAGCGGAGCCAGCAGCCGCCGCCGCAGCAGGCGGGCGCCCGCCGGAGAGCGGCTGGAGTCGATGGCCGAAAGCAGCGTGGCTTGCTTGTTGCCGGAAATGGCTGCGGTCAGCTCGAGGTGCAGCTGGGCCACACGCTCGATCAAAAGCGTGCCGGACGGCTCGAAGCGCGCGATACGCCGTACCGGAATACGACCGAGCGGCAGGCAAGCCTGCGCGAAGCGCAGAGCACGAGCCACCGCGCGGCGCGCTTCGGGTCGCAAGCTCTGCGCGTCCTGGGTAACCTCGGCCAGCGCCGCAAGTTCCTCGGCCTCGCTCAGCTCGGAATCCTCGCGCACGGCCACCCCCGACAGGCTGCGCGCAGCCGCCACCACGGAATCCGGCGACTCCTGGACGCCTGCCTCAGCGCCGACCAGCACCTCACGCGGCGCCGCCCGGCTCAGCTCCCCCAGAATGCGGGCAGCGTCGGGCAAGCTGCCAGCCTGGAGCTCGCCGGTCGACAGGTCGTAGAGCGCGATGCCCACTTCGGCAGCGCCGAGCTCCACCGCGCACAGGAAATTATTGGTGCCGGCGCTGAGCTGCTGCTCATCGGTGATGAGGCCCGGCGTAATGACCCGCACCACCTCGCGCGGCACGATACCCTTCACCTTGGATGGATCGGCCATCTGCTCGCAGATGGCGACCTGGTGGCCGAGCTCGAGCAGACGCCCGATGTAGCCGTGGGCGGCATGATGGGGCACCCCCGCCATCGGGATCTCGTCGGGCTTGCCTCGATTGCGGCTGGTGAGCGTCAGGTCGAGCAGCTTGGAGGCCAGCACCGCGTCGTCCCCGAACATCTCGTAGAAATCACCCAGGCGGAAAAACACGATCGCGCCCGGATAGGCACGCTTGGCAGCCGCATGCTGCTGCATCACCGGCGTGGTCGCGCCCGCCATCTTCATCTAGCGCCTCAGTAGAACGGCGAGGGCTTGACCACGCTGAACGTGTCCAAGCTGAGCAGCGATAGCCCGAGACCGGCGCCGTCCACGACTGCCATCAGCTCCGGTTCCTGCAGGAACTGAAGTGACTGCGGCGAGACCGTTTCCGACACGTTGGCCAGGCTCATGATCAGAGGCGAAAAGCCTCCGGTCGTCTGCCAGGTGAAGGTCGAATCACGAACGGAAGGCTGTCGGCCGCGATAGAGCGCAAAGCGTTCGGTCAGACCGTCGAAGATGCAACCAGCGGCATCGCCACCGATTTGCACGCCCGGGTCCTGACTCTGATCGAAGACGCAGGCCACCTCGCCCTTAGCAGAGCAGCCGACGCGCTGATCCAACGGATCACCCTCGGCTTTGGGCCTGCGACAAGTGCGGCTCGAGATCTCGAAGACTCGCGTCTTGGACCACTTCTTCAGTGGGCTGCAGCTGCGCACGCACTGGCGAGAGTCGCCGCTGCTCACGATGTCGTGATTGAAGGCGGTGCTGCCATGCACCAGCACCCAATGCCGACCGCTGCGCAGGCGGTAACGGTTGGCGGTGGGAAAGCACTCGACGGCGTCGCTGAACGACACTTCCGGCGAGCTCGGCCGCAGCACCAGGTGGTCGGCAAACGCTTGCTGGATGTGGAAATCACGCCGCGGGTCGAGGGTCTCGGCATCGCCCGGGCCGAACATGCTCAGGCAATCTTGGTAGCCCAGCGCGCCGGCCTTTTTCTGCCAGTAAATGTCGTCCCGGCCGAGAAGCTCGCTGGTGATCTGGACGTAGTCGGAGTGCTCGAGCCCGAATGCGGTCAGATCCGCTTCCTCGACCAAGCCCAGCTGCTCCCGCGCCAGACCTTGCATGGCGGTTTCGTCGTAGACGCCCGCGGCGCAGAAAGAGAGCGAAACGTCCTCGAGGCGATCCTCGCCCGACCCGTCAGCGGGCCGCAAGAAACCAGCGGTGCCGCTGCCCATGTAGGCGCCTTCGTAGGTCAGGCTGACCGTGTCGTCTGGGGCGTAGGCGCGAGGCTGCAGCGGCGGCAATACGACTGAATTGAGGGCCTGAAGCTGCTCGGACTGACGGCTGTTGGGGTCGACTGGCAGGGGCTCGTCTGCGTCCTGGCCGGTATTGTAACGCGTCGAGCCCACGAACACGTCGGCGTCCACCTTCTGCCCGTCCAATCCTACGAACGGCACGCCCAAAAGCCGCGGCCGATCCTCGGGCAGGATCGTGGCGGCGCTCGTCGGCAAGCTCAGTTGCGGAAAGCCGCGCAGCGACGGCGCTCGCACACCGACCTCGGGGTCGTTGATGGCCAGCGAGCCCGCGCGAAAGCGATGCGGCTCCACCACGCGACAGCTCACCTCCCCGGTCACGGTTCTAAGCGGATCATCCGCTTCACCGGACTCGGTGAAGAAGCCGATGCCACCCGGATCGGCTGCGCAACCACGGAAGTCGGGCGTCGCTTCGGCGTTGGGCTGCACCGGCCGGCGGCACGGCGCGTCGAAGTCTTCCACGTCCACGATCGCGACCGTGCCATTGGTCAGCAGGATGAACCCAAATAGGCCTCGCAGCAGCCCGGGCCGGGCGCCGGAAGTAAAATCGAGGTTGGGTCGGGCCAACCCTGCCGGCGAATTTTCGGAAATGCTCGGCGTTGGATCGCAGAGCGTGCCGAACGCGCCGACGCCAGTCTCGGGATCCACGTACGGCAAGTCGCGGTACGCGAAAATCACGTCCTTGGCAGAGGAGCCCAGCGCCAGTCGATCGGGCTTTTCGTTGGGCAGCTCCGGCGAGCCAGGCCGCACGATAGGCGTGGGATCGTTGGGAGCCGCAGGCTGGCGCGGATCCACGGGGGGCGGGCTCACGTCGAACGCCATCACGCTCGCGCCCGGCTGATCCTCGGCGTCGATCGCATAGACGAACTGCTTGCCTGAGGGCGTGAGCGGGCTCACTGCTACGCGGCGGGTGGTCACCACTCGCTCCGGCTCGCGCAGCGACATGGGCAAGAGCGACGGCAGCTCCGAAAGATTGCAGGGGCTACTGGTGTCCAGGACGTGGATTACGGGCGCGGCCTCGTCCGCAACGTACAATCGGCCCTCGGTCAGCCCGAAGCCAGCAGGTCTGGGCGCGCGGCGGCTCGGCGGTGGCGGCGTCGGGATGCTAGCTTCGCTGCAGACCAGCGGATCGACGACGAGATCTTCGGGCAGCCTCTGCGCCATGCTCGGCGGCACGATGACGTCGAGGAGCACAGTCTTGTCCGGGACGCAGTCCGGAAAGGTGCCGGGCGGTTGGTCAATCAGCCACTGCGCGTCGATGACCATCAGCTCCCCGCGCTCGGGCAGGGACACGACGAGCTTCCGACGCCCCACGGGCCCCGCCTCGGTTTGCAGGTTGGCTCCACACTCATAGTCGTCACCAGGCGGAGGATCCTCGCCTTGTGGCTCCCCGTCGCACGTAGACGTGACTTGCGTGCCATCCGGCGGAGGTTCCACCAGCACTGCAATTTCTCCGGGCGCCGAGTCCAAGCGGCAGGCAGGCCAGCTGGTGAGATCTCGCTGGTGCTGATTCGATGGGGGAGCGTCCAGGCACTGCGTGCCCAGCGCAAAGATGCCGTTGCGCCCAACGTCCGCCGTAGCCACGAAGCTCGCCCGCCCGCCAGGCGAGGCGGCCATCGCGACGGGCCGTCCCCCGACGCGCAGAAAACCGTAACCAGGGCTGCTCGGGTCGACGTCCACCACGTGGCCGCCAGACACGTCCACGATCGCCACCTCGTTCGTCACGGTTTGCGAGACGAGCGCGTAGACGGAGAGCGCTTGGGATGCCTCGTCGTCGTCCGTGGCGTCGCGATCCGGGCAGTCGCTGAACGGGTGCCCCTGACCATCGGCGTCACGACAGACGAACAGCGCGTCCTCGCTGCCCTGCAGCGAGGGCAGCTTGGCGACCACCTCCGCCTCCGTGCAACCGGAGAGCAGCGCGAGCGCGAGCGGCAAAAGCAGGCTCGGCAGGCGTGCGCGATGGGCGCTCATTTGGCGGCCCTCGGAGCCTTGGGCTTTCCGAGCATGCCCAGCATGCTGCCGTAACTGGCCGGGGCCGCGAGATTCAAGCTGAAGACACCCACGAAGGAATCGGTAAAGTGTGCCACGTACAAGAGTGAGCGCTCCGTATCCACCGCCAGCGCATGGGGACCCCGACCGGTGAGCATCTCGATCTCGATGCGCGAACGCTTCGGGTCGTACACGAAAATGCGCCGCGAATCGAAGCACACCACGAACACGCGCGTCTCGAGCTCACCGCTCGGGGTCCGGACCTTGCCCACCACGATGCGTGACGGGCCGACCGTGAGCGGCAAGCTTTGGAAGAAGTAAGGGTACTCGAGCGGCGGCCTGGTTCGGCCGATCAGCAAGCTGGCGGGCGCACGATTGGCCACGTAGACGTCGATCGGGACGAGCGAGGCTGAGTCTCGGCAGCTTTTCAGGGCGCCCGCGTCCGCCTCGGTATCCCCGTCCTCGGCCTCGCCACAGCGCGCGAGCGCCAGCTCACGCTCGGAGGAATCGAGTGCGATGCCGCGCGAATCGTCGCCCACCGAGTTGGCGTCGATCGGAACTCCACCGTTATCGACCAAGTACTCGCGTTCGGGAGTCGAGACGCCATCGTCGGCGAAGCGCACCAACCTGACCTGCGCCGAATTGCGGAAAGTCATCAGGAATGCGTCGGGCGTCGGCGAGACTCGGCTGGCGTCGGTCTGCGGCAAGCTGGCGATACCCACCGGCCGCGACGGGATGCGGTCCGATGCCAGTGCAAAGCGCAGAAGCGGCCCGCTGCTCGACCAATCGTTGACGAAGAGCGAGGCGGTTCCGGTCGTCTGGTTGGTCACGACGATGGTCGTGCCCAGCTCATTGCTGTCGATCGCGAAGGGCTCGGCGGCCAGATTGAGGTCGCGCGTGTTCTCCTTGGCGGCATTCTGTCCAGCGCGATGCGCCGAATCGCAGGCCCCGTCGTTACGACTTTGCCCGCACTGCAATGTGCCCTGATTCACGTCGAACCAGTGCAAGGTCGTGTCGCCGCGCACCGGGATGAACAGGCGCTCCGGGTCGCCCGCTGGATAGTCGCTGTTTCCGTCCCCATCCTGATCCTCGTCCGGACGGCGGCGGAGCACGGCATCGGTGGCAAACGCGCCAATCTTGGCGCTGCTCACCGGTCGCTGCACGATCGGAGCACAGCGGGTCGGGTACAGCAGCTTCTCGTGGGGTTGCCGCTCTGCGCCGATCCCGGGACATGCCCTGGCGTCATCCTCGCTCGAGCTCTGACACAAACCGTCATGACCACAAACAGGCTTCGCGGCGTCCTTGGTACACTCCTGATCGATGCTGCACGTTTGCGGCAGCATCACCTGCAGCTCGTCGAGCGCGTACGACTGAACCGCGCCGCCGTTGTACTTGAGGTCGAAGTCGCTCGAGACCACGAACAGGTGCGAGCCGTCGGTATCCGTGCTCAGGCCAACCGGGAAGTAGATCTCTTCCTGCGGCACCTCCACGCCCTCACCCGGGGCGAAGCAACCAGCGAGCAAACCGCAGGCAATGAGCAGCGAAACCAGCCGAACCATCAAGCGCCGTGGCTTTTACAACGCCGCGGGAGGGTTGGAAAGCTTAGCTAGCCCAGATCCACGATCACGACGCCCCGATTGGGGTCGTCTTGCTCGTCTTCGTCGTCGCGCGAGGGGTGGGGAGGAGCCGGGCGGTAGGCGTCCACCGGTAGCTCGACGCGCGGCCTATCGCGCTCGATCCGACGACGTTCCTGTTCTTCTCTTCGCCGAATCTGGTCGATGATGAAGGGAGGAAGCATGGCGCGGCCTCGCTTTCGCGATGGGGACCCTCAAAGTGGGAGATCCTTCAGAGAAATCTAGCCACAGGGGCCCTGAGGTCAAGCTCGGCGCGCCAGCCGCCCCCGCCGGTGGGCCGATTCGTGGAATGGGACGGCCTCACGGTGGTCGGGCAAGGGTACCAGCGTCGGGTTAGGCTGTTCGGGCTCGTGAGCTCTCAAGCGGCCGGTTTCCCTTCGAGCTTTAGTCTGATGCTCTGCGTCGTAGCGCGAGCGCTCCGGCCTGCCCTCGCCATTTGCCTGATCGTCGGCCTGGTTTTTGGCCTGGCTCGGCCCGCTGCGGCGGCCTTCGATCTGAACGACACCAGCTGGGAGGGCGGAAGCGAGCTGTTCGAGCTGGCCAAGAAGCGGCTCGGCCGCGAGCGGATCGAGATTGCAGCGACGCTCGACTACTCGAAGCTCACGCCCAAAGACGGCGTGGTGATCCTTCACCCGGACGTGCCGCTGGATCACGAGGCGCTCAGCGCTTTCATGCGAGCCGGCGGGCGGGTGGCCGTACTCGACGATTTCGGAACCGGCGACAGCTTCCTGGCGCGTTTCGAGATCTTCCGAGTGAGCGCGCCCCAGTCGCCGGCACGGGTGCTGCGCGATAACCCCGCCTTACCGATCGCGGAACCGGCGGTGCAGCTCGTCGCGGGTCAGGAGCAGAATCGGCATCCGATCACGCAGAACGTGGAGGGCGTCGTCACGAATCATCCGACGGTGCTGACGCACCGGAATCTGACGAGTGTGCTCACCATCGCCGCACGCGGCGAGCCGAATGCCACCTTGGCCGTCACCGGCGTGATCGGTCCCAAGGTCGACAGCGAGGATCCGGCGTCGTCGCGCGTGCCGCGCGGACGGCTGTTCGCGATGGGCGATCCCTCGACCTTCATCAACTTGATGCTGCGCTATCCGGGCAACCGGCATTTTGCCGAGGGCCTGCTCGGTTACATGATCGAGAGCGACGCGTGGGGAGAGCGCGAAGGCAAGCTGTACTTCGTCGCCAACCGCTTCCAGCAGAAAGGGCAATTCGGGGATCGCGGCGGGGTGCTGTCCAACATGAAGCAGGCGCTGCTCGATACTTTCAGCGACATGCACGAGCGCGGCCTACCGGAGCCGTTGCCGTTGACGCTCGCAGCGCTCGCTTGCCTTCTGGTCATGGCCTGGGCGCTGCTGCATGCCGCGCGGCCGCGGCCGCGCGCCTCGCCGCGCTATTCACAGGCCGAGCCGCTGGTGGCCCAAGGTGGGCCCGCCGGGCGCATCGCCGTGCTCTCCGCGCCGACCAGCGACGCGGCGCTGGGTTTGTCGGAGCTGCGCAGCGCGGCGCTGGAGCTGCTCGGCGAGCGGCTCGGTCTGGGCCGAAGCCCCTCGGCCCAGCTGGTCATGACCGAGCTCGGGCGCCGGCAGCTGCTAGGCAGCGAGCGGCTGCGCGACCTGGACGACGCCTTTTCGGAGCTGCGAATCATCGAGGAGCGCATCGTCAAGAAGCAGCGCAGACTGGTCCCCTCCGCCAGGCTCGATGCCCTGCGCAAAAAGGTGATGGCGGCCGTGCTTGAAATCGAGGAGCGTATCGGAGCTGGCTGATGCACGCCCTTCAAGTCACTGAAATCGAGGCTGCGCGCGAGCGTCTGCTCGAGCTCAAACGACAGGTGTCGCGCGTCTACGTCGGGGATACGACGGCCGTAGACCTGCTCACCGTGGCGCTCCTGTCGCGGGGTCACGTGCTGCTGGAGGGCGTGCCGGGGATTGCCAAGACGACCTTGGTGAAGTCGTTCGCGATGGCGCTGGGCAGCTCAATCCGCCGCGTGCAGTTCACGCCCGATCTGCTGCCGGCCGATATCACCGGCACGTACGTGCTGAATCCCCGCGACAGCACGTTCACGCTGCGCGCGGGGCCGATCTTCGCCAACGTACTATTGGCCGACGAAATCAACCGCGCGCCGGCCAAGACTCAATCGGCGCTGCTCGAAGCAATGCAGGAGCGTCAGGTCACCATCGAGGGTGATCGCTTCGAATTGCCCGATCCCTTCTTCGTGCTGGCGACTCAGAATCCGGTCGACCTCGAGGGCACCTATCCGCTGCCCGAGGCGCAGATCGATCGCTTCCTGGTGCGCGTGGCCATGGGTTACCCGAACCCGCGCGACGAGGTGGCCATGCTGCGCACGCACGGCATCGCGCCGCCACCGGTCGGCGTCGTCCTCAATCCCACGGATGTGCTGCAATTGCAGTCGATCGCCGCTCGCATCCACGTCGAGGATGATCTGTACGAATACGCGGTCGGCCTGACCACCTTCACGCGCTCACATCCTCGGGTGGTGCTGGGCGCATCGCCACGAGCCACGCTGGGCTTGCTGCGTGCCAGCAAGTCGCTGGCGGTCCTGGCCGGCAGGCCCTTCGTCACTCCTGACGACCTGCGCTTCCTGGCCGGTCCCGTCCTCGCCCACCGCCTGATCCTGGTCCCCGAGCTCGAAAGCGAGCCCAAAGCGAGAGCCGCGATCATCGAAGAGGC
>DATEDZ010000290.1:0-46825 GCA_035281385.1 Polyangiaceae bacterium | reverse complement strand
TGTGAGGTCGATGGGGACGCGCAGCCGGTGCGGCGGCTGGTGGGCGGGGGGCTCGAGAAGGGGCGCATGGTGCGCCGCACGCCCGAGGGCAAGCTGCTGTTCTGCTCGGAGACGAGCGGCAAGCGCTTGGTGCACCAGGCCGACTGGAACGACGGGATGAGCACGCTGTTCGAAATCCCGGCCGACGTCGCCGCCGACAGCATGGTGAAGGCCGTACGAATCGGCGCCGAGCGCCTGGCGGTGTCGAGCGGCTACGCCGCGAGTCTACTGATCATCGACACGGCGCTGGGCCGGGTGGAGCAGACCATTGGCGGCAAGCAGCAGGCCCAGCCAGCTGGGCTCCGGCGCTCCCTGTCACCCCATTTCTTTTCCGGGTATCAGCTCTTGCCCACCGGTGACTACTTGCTCGCCAATTGGCAGGGGCATGGTCCGAGCCATGCCGGCGACGGTTATCAGGTGTTGCTCTACGGCTCGGATGGCAGCCTCCAATGGTGCTTCGATCAGACCGAATATCCGCACATGACGTCACTCAACAACGTGATTGCGCTCGATGATCTGGATACCTCGCTGCTTCACGATGAGCTACAGGGCCCGCTCGCGCCCGTCGCGTGAAGCGGGTCAAAACGAGGCGGTTTCCTCGGAAGAATCCAGCAGGAACGTTACACGCGGGGGACTCCCACTTATGGGCGATGGTCTTGTTTGTGGATTCAGATCCTGTTTGTAGATTCCGAGAAGGTTAGTTCGTCCTGTCGCCATGGATCGTTGGTCGCCCAATGTGTCAAGGCCTTCTGCTTGACAAATGAAACGAATATTCTACAGTCAGGGTTCGCCATGGGAGAAAAATTCCAAATCGCGCGTCGTGGTCTGCCGTCACTGATTTCGCTGGGCGCGCTGCTCGTAGCAATCAGCGGCTGCGGGGGTAAGGGCAGCAGCTTCGACGGCGAGGGTGGGAGCAACCCGGGCGGTGGCTCGGGCAACAACCCCTCGGCCGGCACGAACGGCGTGCAGACGGGCGGGAGCTCCAATCCGACTGGCGGCAATGGCACCACCGGCGGCAATGGCAACACCAGCGGCAGCTCCAATCCGACTGGCGGCAGCGCCGGCACGCCGGGCGGCGGCGGTGATGGCGTGGGCGGCAGCCCGCCGGCCGAGCCGTGCCCCAAGCCCGCAGGCGAAATCTGCCACGAGTTCTTCGCGAACGACAACGCGCGCAATCAGATCAACTACGTCAACGAGTTCAAGATCGGTCAGATGGTTGGCGACAAGACCATCGATGCCGGCGGCGTGATCTGGACGAAGGGCGTCGCCGCCACAGGCAACGTCAACTCACCGCGCCAAGTAGAGATGGTCGACAACGCGCTGGCTACCAATGGCAAGGCCATCATGGTGAGCGTGCACACCGGCTATCAAGAGTTCGACATGCTGACGGGCGCGCTCCTGGTCGACCACGGCACCGACTTGGGCGTTTCGGATGTTCGCGGCGCGGTGCGCTTGGCCAACGGCGATACCATCTTGGGCGTGGGCAACGATAAGTTGCGCACTTTCAACAGCGCCGGCCAGCAGGTCGGTGCTGATTGCACGCTTCCCGGCTCTGGTAATGACTCGCTGCGCGTTATCAATCGCGATCCCGCCACAGGCAATCTACTACTGGGTCGCCTGCTGGATCTCTTCATCGTGACCGTGCAGTGCCAGCAAGTGTGGACCGCACGGTTGCCATCGGGCAGCAAGGCTTATTCGGTGCTTCCCCGCCCGGGTGGTGGCGTCTATGCAACGTCCGGTGCGCCGTCGTCGGTCATCGAGTTCAACGGCGAAGGTCAGATCGTAAACCAGGTGGGTACTAAGACCGCGCACCCCGACCTCGGTCTCGACTTCTTCTCGGGCTTCGAGATCGTGAACGGCAACTTCATAGCCGCCAACTGGCTAGGTCACAACGCCAAACCCAAGCCGGAGACGCCCCACCTGGTCGAGTTCAAGCCGGACAACACGCTTGTGTGGAAGTGGGGCAACCAGGACCTGGCGCGGCAGATCACCAACACTTTGATGCTGCGCTGAACGCGGCATCAAAGGTTAGGTTTTGTGTTGCGTGTCGGTGGCCCGAGGGTCCTGCGGCGATCGTGTATTTCACTATGGGTTTTGCGCCCGGCCTCGCCGGGTCTCTACCCGCCCTCTCGGTTCGGATAGCGATCTGATCGTGCCAAGGCGGGTGGGGTGCTTCCATCACCGGGGGCCGTGACCGGATGGAACGCTACAGCATTGCTCGGGAGGCGAATGGGTGCCTCAGCGCCCCACTAACCACTACCACTTCGCGACGAAGCCGGCGCTGACGACGTTGGCGGCTTGCGTTTCGCCGCGCCACCAGGTGTGGTCGAGCCTCAGCCCGTCGATCGAGAAGACGACGGACTTCAGATGGTAGGCCACCTTACCGCCGATGCCGCGCACCTGCTTGATGACGCTGATTTTGGTCGTGTTGTCGGGATGCTTGTCCCAGTTGGTCTCCTGAGCGTTGGTCGAGCCGTAGGAGGCCGCGATCTCGAAGTTTTCGAGCCGGAAGTTTGCGATCGCGAGGTAGCCAAAGTGCTTGCGTAGTGTGCCAATATCGTCGACCGCGGTGTTGCCGAACGGAGTTGCCGTACCGAGGCCCGCCCCGTACCAGCCGGTGCCGCCGATGCCGAAGCCGCTGAAGCGACCCCACGCGCCGCCACCGACGCCCCACACGTTGAGGGTCTTGTCCGCCGCGATGCCGCGATGCCCGACCCTGGCGGGAGGAAGAGGCGGGGTCGGCGCTATCCCTCTAGATCGGCCCACGGTTTGAGTGAGCCCGTTGGCCCACGCGTTGATCTCATCCGGGTAGTCCTTCGAGCCGCCCATCACTTTCTTGAAGGTGGCTTCGGCCTCGAAGCGGGGCGTCGGCGTGCGGTTCCACTGGTCGTTGGCGAGCGCGATCCCCGCGCCGTCGAGCATCGCGACTGACAGCTGCAGGCCGCCGAAATCGGGCGTAGCGTAGCCGAGCTGGGCATTGCGGTTCGGGAACATCGACCCAACGCCGGTGTGCCCGCATTGGGCGGTACCGCTGCTGTCTACGTTGCAGGGGTGCCCGATGCCGTGCTGGTGCATCAAAAACCAGTTCATGCGCATGCCGCCGCGGTTGTAGAGACCCAGCTTGCGGCCGCCCCAGAAGGTGCCCCAGGAGCCGCTCAGATCGGCGAATTGCTCGCGCCAGTCGACCGGCGCCGCATCGTTCTTCGGCCGCACGCCTCCGACATAATAGTTGTCGATGCCGGCCCAGAGCCCCAGCTTGATGTCGAGCTTGAGATCCTGAAACAGCTGCTTGCCGATCATGAGGTTGAGGATGGTGCTGGCAAAGCCGCCACGAACGCGGAAGGTCCCGAGGTCTTTCTTCAACGGGTCGTCCGCGGCGCCTGAGGGGGTCGCGTTGCCCTGGATGCTGACCTGAGGACCGACGAGAATATAGCGATTGGTCGGGTCCACTCCGGGGTTGATCAGGTTGCCCAGGCCGTTGCGATTGATCGTTTCGCCGAAGATGTAGTTGGCGTAGGCATTGACCTGGCCGCTGGTCTTGACCTCCCAACCGTCGGACTTGGCCGGGTCGTTCAGGACGATGTCGGCATGCGCCGTCTTGAGCGGCAAGAGCGCCCCCAGCGCCACGGCGGCAGCCAAAGCTCGGGCCTGTAGCCTTCGACCGGACCTATCCATACGTGCTTGCCTCCTGAGCGTCGCGGAACGCATGCAGACCAAATAGTCGATTCAGTTCCAAATTGGAAAAGAAATTCTATCCGTGGAAATGAAATGGAATCCTCGGTCCAATGACCAATTTTCGCGATTCGAGAAGCGCCAAGGCCGCCAAGGCGCCAAGAGCGCGAAGGATTTGGGGGGTGCTCCAGGCGTCGCTGCGCGTTACTCGCCCGTCAATCGACGCTAGGAGCGCGAGTCAACGCGCATCTGCTCGAGGATCCGCGAAACCCAAGCTCACTTGGCGGCCTTGGCGCCTTGGCGGCCCTGGCGATTTCTCGCTTTCGCTTTCGCTCTCGCCCGGCTACGTCACTTGTCGGGATTGGGGATGCGCAGGTCGCGGACGAAGCTGATGAGGCCGTAGTAGGAGTCGAGGAAGGCGCGCAGCGTGCGGCGGGTGGCGCCGAAGGTGTCGAACTCGGCCGGCTTCATGCCGTTTGGATCGAAGGCACGGCGGAAATCTTCGAACTGCTCGGACAGCTCCGTCAGCGCCTGCGCGGGCACCGGCCTATCGATGCGTGACTCGACCGACACGCTGGACGCGTTGAGCTTGCGCTGCCACTCCGGCGGGATGGTCAGGATCACGTCGCCGCCGATCAGCTCCGACCAGTGCAGGTGATTGCGGTACGCGGCGGCGAGCAGCCGCGTGCGGTAACCGCTCTGCTTGAAAGTTTTCAGCGCGTTTTTGAAGACCGCAATGCCTGCCCAATCCAGCGTCCCGGGCGTCGGCACCTTGCTCTGCTTTTCGCATACGACTTTCAGCCAGTCGTCCAGGCGCCCGATCATGAGCGTGCAAACCGGCACCATGTTGTCGGTGGGCTTTCCGGCCGCTTCACGGCGCTTCAGGCCACGTTCCACCGCTTCTGCGACCGCGACGGCCTGCGGCGCCGTGAACGAGACGGTGGCGTTGACGTTCACGCCCTGGGCGGTCACCTCTTCGATCGCCACGATGCCGGCGGCGGTGGCTGGAATTTTCACCTGCAGGTTCGGAGCGAGAGACGCGAAGTGCAGCGCCTGGCTCACCAGCGCATCGGGCGTCTTGTGGTACTCGGCGTTGGTCTGGATCGACAGCCACCCCTTCTTGCCGCCCGTCTTCTGGAAAACCGGCTGCAGCAAGCTCGCTCCCTTCACCGCGATCTCTTCGATCAGCTTCCAGGCGATCTGCGCCTCGGTCCAGTCGGGCTGAGTCTTGAAGAGCTCGTCGACGCGGTCCTTCCAATCCGCAAATTCCGTCTTGAGAACGCTGGCCACGATGGTCGGGTTGCTGGTGGCCCCCACCGCGCCGTGCTCTAGCGCGTATTTCAGGTCGGCCACGGCGCAGGAGTCGTTCCAAAGGTCGGTCGGGGTGGTCGAAACCATCTCGTGCAGGGGGCTGAGGTAGGAGGCGGACATGACTCTCAGTAGAACATATTTTCTAAAAAAAGCAAGAATAGAACAAAAATTCTATTGCCCCGATCTGAAACCTTTGGCCCCAAGCGGAGCTCTTGGCGGGTTTTTGCTGGGGTTTTGCTGGGGGTTTGCTGGGGGTCAAACGAAACCGGGTCACTCCAAGGGTCTTAGTTGTTGACCGGGCCAGCCCGCCTGGGTGGTAGCGTAATGGCATGCCGCATCGAGAGCATATCTGGGCCGGCGTGCTCATCACTGGGTCGCTGCTGGGCGCCACTGCCTGCAGCGACGACCAGGAGCAGGCCGCGAAAATGGCCGAGGTGCAGCGCATCGCGGATGAAAAGCTGAAGAAGTCCGAACAGGTCGCGGCCGAGAAGGTGAAGGGCCTCGAAAAGCAGCTCGAGGAGCTGAAGACCGAGACGGTCAGGTTGAAGAGCGAAGCCGAACAGGCCCTAGGCAAGGCCCAGGCGAACGCCGAGGAGCAAACCAAGGCGGCCGAGGCGGCTCTGAAGAAGGCGCGCGAAGCCTACAGGGCCGAAGGCCGGGCCGAGCTGACTGCGCTCAACAAGCAGCTGGCAGAGCTTTCGGCCAAGGCTACCAAGGCGCCGGCCAAGGCCAAGCCTGCGATCCAAAAAACGATGAAGGACCTCGCCAAGCAGCAGCAGGAGGTCGCCAAGGCCATCGCCGCCTTCGACAAGGCCGCCGTCGATGAGCTCGGGGGTACCAAGGCCAAGCTGGTGGCGGCGTTGGCGAAAATGAAGGGGTTGCTGGCCACTTTGAAGGCCAAGGTGGGCTGAGAGCCAATAGTGCTGGCCGCTTGCGCCGTGCTGCGACTGCGCGCGCCTGATCACGATTGGTGGGCACAAGGCCCTTGGCCTAGCGCGCGTCGCGCAGGCGGCGGCCCGGATTGCGCAGCTTGCTTGCCATCGCGGAGCGAGCGCGGCGTGGCACGAAGGAGCGATTGCCGTGCTGCTCGGTGTAGAGCTCGCGCAGCTCCTCGAGGCTGGTCACGCCAGAGTTTTCGGCGATGCCGGCGTGGGCGCGGCAGAGCAGCACCTTGCGCGAGCCGTACATCACTTCTTCGAGCTTGCGCCCGGGCTTGAGGTCGCCTTCAGGCCGGAAATTTTCACAGACTTCACAGCGCTGTGCCATGCTCGCGAGGGTGCGCCCTTCGACGAGGTGTGGGCCAAGTTTTTCGATGCCGAGAAGTCTGGACACAGAGGCAAAGCTTACCGCTGCTATTGGTGGGACGAGCGCAGGTCGATCTAACGGCTGGCTGGCGACGGATTTTTGCCCATGATCGGCCTCGCAGCTGCTGGCACATTGGCACAGACGGGGCGGCAAGCGAGTTGGCTGCATGCGCGAAGATCTTCGTGATCGCGCACTGGTACGCAATTTGCTGAGCTGCGCCCCACCGTTACCGCGTCGGGACGGGTTTTAGGAGGAACAGTGAAAACATCCATTCGGTGGTGGTCGAGGCTCGCTTTCATTGCGGGCATGGGACTCAGTGCGGTGACGGCGTGTTCGTCAGATCGCAATGACGGAAAGGGTCAGGAGCAGAACGTCGGCACACTGTCGTTGCCGCTCCAAGCGACCGCCCCTTCGGGGAACGTCTACATGCTGCGCAATGCGTCCTTTCAAATCACGAATGCCCGCACCGGCGAGACCGTCGACTTTCTCACGACTGAGAACGGCATGCCTGAAGCCACCGTGCTGAAGAGGCTACTCAACGTCGGCGACTACACGCTCACGCTGCTTCCAGGCTGGTTCCTCGAGCGCGTTGCCACGGGCTCGAGCGGCTCCGGTGGCGCCTCGCCGGGCGGCTTCGGGGGCACCACGAGCAAGGGCGGCTTCCCCGGTAAGCTCTTCGCCGAGCCACGCCCCAAGAAGCCCCCCGTTCCGGGTGCCGGTGGTGAACCTGCCGGCGCGGCCGGCGAAACTGGTGTTGGCGGCGCTGGCCCCGGTCCTGGGCCGATCGAGGGCGGCGCGGGCCCCATCGCGGGCGGTGCTGGTCCGGTCGACGGCGGCGCATCGACCGGCGGCAGCGGCGGCTCGGGGCCCGTAGTGGTCGACGCGCAGCTGGTGAGCAACGCGGTTCAGTTCTTCTCGATCTTCAGCCAGGGCGACTCCTTCGTCCACTACCAGTTCAGAATCGGCGGTGAGATCGTCGATTTCAACCAGGGCAGGCTGAACATTTTTTTCGACGTCGAAGAGGTTTGCGTTCCACCCGATGGTGCGCTCATGCCGGAGCGCATCCTGCTCGAAACCAACGTCGATGCCGTGAATAATGTCAGCCTGTTCGGCGTGCTGGAGGCGCTCTCGACCAACGGCGGCAGAAACGACGATCCGGTCGCGCTCTACCAGCAGATCTGGGACAGCTACGCGACGGCAGATCAAGCGAGCCTTCCGGATGCCATTCACTGCGGTGACGAGACGACCGATGGTGTGGCGACGCTCAATGGTTACCCGATCGACTGCGATCGTCAGGAGCTGTTTCAGGTCGACAACCTGGGCTCCTTCTTCCCGACCGCATTCGTGAACCGCATCGATCTGGCCCCGGCCAATGGCGCGCACTGTGGCCAGCAGCGCATGATCTTCGCGAGCAATGCGCTGAGGCGTGCGTTCGTGATCGTGGAGGCCCAGATTCCGAATCCTACTCCGGAGCTCGGCATCGAAGGCTGCGTCCCGCTGGCAAAGTTCTGGCTTGCGCAGAACGACATCGACGATCCGTTCGAGCGCGGAAACCGCATGGCTCAGGCGTTCCTGCTCGGGGACCCGGAGCTGGTCCAATTCGGGTTCGGGCCGTTCTATACGGCCGAGAACATCACCGTGGGCAGCGGTCAGATTCGAACCAACACGTTCGACCAGGATCCCTGGGCGCTGCGTGAGTTCAAGTTGGCGCTCGACGGCGACACGTTGCGCGCGGTGCCGTTCCCGGTAGCAGAGTCGCCACACGGTGCGCTCTGGAACGAGAATAGCCCGCTGCCGCAGGGCCCAGCGTGCCGGGAGAATTTCTTATCGGCGCTCGAAGGCCTCTTGACCGACGACATGTCACAGATGTCCTTCGTGGTCGATGGTCCGTGCAAGAACTCCGAGAGTCGCAACGACTCCAGCGAGGACTACTCGCGCCAGCTCAGCGACGGCTTCCGTGACGAGCTCGAAGCACGGCTGCTCGGCACCGGGCTCGACGCCGACGACATCGCCAACCGCGCGCAGTTTGCCGGCTCATGTATCGGTTGCCACATGGAGGCCCGCGGTCGGTTCCTCGGCAATGGCGTTTTCGCGCCAGAGCCGTTCGACTTCCCACAGGTCCTCGACTTCGCCCAGCAGTGCACGGGTGGCGAGCAGGGTCTCTGCTTTCCAGTGTCGAACGCGCTAACCGAGACCTTCCTGCCCGGGCGCCTGCAGGTCCTGAGCAGCCTGCTCGGGATCCCCATCCCTCCCAACCCCTGTGACGGCGGCGGCGGTGGCTTCGGTGGCACCTTCGGCACGGCTGGCAGCTCCAGCGTGGGCGGCGGCTTCGCCAGCGCCGGTACGCCGAGCATGGGGCCCGGGCTCGATGAGCCCACGCCGGCGCCCGTCATCGAGATCGAGCTGCCCTCCGTGGAGGAACCGATCGAGGTGCTGGAGGAGCAGGACGCGGAGATCCGCGAGTCGTATGGCGACGTGACGCTGAGCGGTCGCTCCGCCAAGGTCACGCACTGAAGAAACGTCAACCCTGCGCGTGGGCTTCGGGCGAATGGTCGCCCGCGGGACTGCAGCCTGCCCGCGCGCAGGGGAACGACTACGGCGGCACAAAGACCTTGTGCGTGGCGCGCCTGGCGGCTACGGCCGTGGGGTGACCGCCGCGCCGTTACAAGACCGCTTCAGCCTGCTCAGCGCAGGGCTGAGCTCTCGGCAGTGGCGACTGCTCGGTGCCATCGCGCTCGAGCAAGGGCTCTCGCGCGGCGTGCTGCTGGCGCTGAGCGGCGAGGGCGCAGACGCCAAGGTGCTCGACGCCTGGCTGAACCGGGCGGTGGCGAGCGGGCTCGTGGTACCGGTCGGACCGACGCGCACTTTGAGCCTGACCCAGGCGCCGCATCGCGAGTCGGGCTACGCACCGAGTCCGGAGCTCGGTCAGCTCGTGTTGCGGAGCCTGGCCCAGCGCGGCAGCTTGCCCGAGATCGCGCGGGTCACGCATGATTTACTCGGTGCGCGATCGGTTGGGGATCTCGCGCTGGCCCTGGTCAGCGGTGACTACACGACGTTTACCAAGCGCTTCTCGGCCGAGCGGCTGCCGCGACAGATCGCGCTGCGCAGCCGCGAGGCCTGGCTGCGCGCCGCGATCTGCGAGCCGTTCGATGCCACCTGGCTCAAGAAGACTTGGGGTGAGCAGGCGCATGCCATCGCGCTCCAGGTGCTGCGCGAGGCTCTCGACCAACCGAGCGCTTGCGGCGCCTTGCAGGCCTGGCTGGCGCAGCGTTTCGAGCAGCTTTTGGAGCCCGAGCAGCGCGCCGAGCTCGCTTCACTGCTGTGCGAGCACGCACTGCTACGCGGGCGCCCGGAGCTGGTGAGCGACTACGTTCGGCATGTCGGGCGCGTGAGCGCGCTCGGTTACGCCGCGGCTGCTGCGCTGTCGCTCGGCGACCTGGCGCTGGCGCAAGCGCGACTGGATCAGGCTCTGGGCATGCCCGTGCGTGGTGGCTCCGAGACTGGCGCGCGACGCGTGCTGCCGCAGTGTGGTGCTGTCGCGCCGCTACTTGGGCTGCTGCTGTGCGCGCGCGGCAGCGAAGCCGCGGCCAGCCAGGCCAAGCGGCTGCTGTCGGTGGGCACTCGCGATGCGGAGCGCGCAGCAGGGCGCGCCTTTCGGGCCCTGCTGCGGCACTTGGGGCAGGCGGAGAGCGAGCGCGATCGCATCGACGTCCACGATCTGAGCAGTGCGGCGCCGGCTTGGGAGACGCTGCTCTGCGCCTACGACGTGCAGCTGCATCAGACTCGGCCCGAGACGCGTGCGCGCTGGGCGCAGCATCTGGTGCGCCGCGTGCTGGACTGGCAGACGGCGGGCTACGACTTCCTGGCGGCGCAGGCGCTCGGTTTGGCGCGCGAGCTCAGCCCCGAGTACGCCGAGCAGGAGCTCGCGAAGCACGATGCGCTCGCTTCGACACCGGCGGCGCCGGCTCTTTCGCTCTGGGACCTGGTCACGGCCAGGCCCGAATGGCAGCGCAGCCTGCAGGCGCTCGCTACGCTGGCCGAGCGAGCCGAGCAGGCGGCTGAGGCCAGCCTGCGCGTGGCCTGGTACGTCGACATGTCGGACGGCGGATTGAGCCGCCCCGCGCTGCAAGAGCACCGCGCGGCCAGCGGTGGCTGGAGTCAGGGCCGGCGCTTGTCGCTGAGCGAGCTCTACGGTTACCTGGAACGGTTGCCGCTCGAGGATCAGCGTGTGCTGGAGGCCACGCGTGAGCTCTCGCCGGGCCGGCGTGAGCTCATGCCGGAGGCCCACGAGCGGCTGATCGGCCACCCGCGCGTGCTCAATGGCGCCCGCGGTGGGGCGCGCGTGGACGTGGTGGCAGGCGCTTGTCGGGTCGAGACCGTGGAGCACGCGGGCTACGTGCAGCTGGTGGTGCAGCCGGGTGACGCCAGCGTCGGCGTGAATGCGCGGCCGCAGGGCGAGGGTTGCCTGCTGGTGTTTCGGGTCAGCCAGGCCATGCAGCAGGTGATGGAGGTGGTAGCGCGCGGCGTGCGCGTGCCCGTCGCGCAAAGGGCCGAGCTCTCCCAGGTGCTGGGCCAGCTATCGCAGAGCATAGAGGTGCACAGTCCCGAGCTCGGTGCAGAGCGCGAGGTGGAGGCAAATGCCTTGCCCTGCTTGCGCTTCGCGCCGCACGCCGGAGCGTGGCTGGTCCAGGCCGGCGTACGGCCCTTCGGCAGCCAAGGCCGCTTCTTCGTGGCCGGCAGCGGTCGCGCGGCGCTCAGCTACGTGGAGGCGGGCGCACGGCTGCGCTGCCAGCGCGACTTCGAGCGGGAACGCAGCGGCGTCGACGCGCTGGTCGCTGCCTGCCCAACGCTGTCCCAGGCCCTGGAAGAGCACGAAGGGCGAGCGCCGCACGAGGCGGACAATTGGGTGCTCGGTGAAGCCGATGTCTTGTGTCTGCTGGCGGAGCTACGTGAGACCAGCGTGGTGCACGAGCTCGAGTGGCCGGAGTCGGGAAGGTTGCGCCTGCGCGGCGATTCGCGCTCCACGCTGCACGGGCGCCTGCGCGTCGACAAGGGCTGGTACCTGGCGACCGGTGGGCTCCGCATCGACGACATCGACGAGGTCACGCTCGCCGAGCTGGTGCACGCGCCGGCTTTGTGCGGCGGGCGCTTCGTGCGCTTGGAAAATGGAGACTACGTGGAGCTCGAGGCGCGCCTGCGCCGAGTCATCGCCGCGCTGGCGGCGGCCGCGGCGCGCACCAAACCGAGCCCTACGCTGCGCCTGCACGGAGCCGCGCTGGCGGCGCTCAGCGAGCTTAGCGACGAAGCCGATTTCGAGCTGGACGATGCCGCCACGGGTTGGCTGACACGCGTGCGGCGCCTGCCGGCTTCGAGCTTCGAAGTGCCGGCGTCGCTGCGAGCCGAGCTCCGTCCCTACCAGCTCGAGGGTTTCCAGTGGTTGTGCAGGTTGAGCGAGCTCGGGCTCGGGGCCTGTTTGGCCGACGACATGGGGCTCGGTAAGACGGTGCAGATCCTGGCGCTGCTCTTGGCCCGACGCGCGGAAGGCCCGGCGCTGGTGGTGGCTCCGACCTCCGTCTGCAGTAACTGGCGTAGCGAAGCGCAGCGCTTCGCGCCCGAGCTTCAGGTGCTCGAATATGCCAGCGAGGATCGCCCAGCTTGCCTGCGCCGGTTGCGTGAAGCGGGTCAGGGCAAGCTGCTGGTCTGCAGCTACCAATTGCTGCAGCAGGATCAAGCCAAGCTCGGCGAGCTGGAGTTCGGCACGGCCGTGCTCGACGAGGCGCAGTTCATCAAGAATGCGCAGTCGCTGCGCGCGCAAGCGGCGTTCCGCATTGTGGCCAAGCAGCGCATCGCCGCCACCGGAACCCCGGTCGAAAATCACGCCGCGGATCTATGGAGCATCTTCAACTTCCTGAATCCCGGGCTGCTCGGGGACTTTGCCGAGTTCAACCGGCGTTTCGTAAGGCCCATCGACCGCGAAGGGGGGCCGGCGCCGGAAGAGCTGCTGAGTCGCCTGATTCGGCCCTATGTCTTGCGGCGGCTCAAACGCGACGTGCTGAGTGAGCTGCCGCCGGTGACCGAGCTGTCGCACGAGATCGACCTGTCAGCCGACGAAGCTGCCCGTTACGCGCTGCTGCGCCGTCAGATTCACGACAAGCTCTTCACGCCGCACGGTAAGCGTGACAACAAGCTCGAAGTGCTCGCGGAGATCACGCGTCTGCGACGTTTCTGTTGCCATCCGCGGTTGGTCTTTCCGGACGCGGATCGCGACGCCTCGAAGGTTCAGAGCTTTCTGGAGCTGGTGGAAGAGTTGCGAGAAAATGGCCACCGCGCGCTGGTGTTCAGTCAATTCGTCGACTTCCTGGACATCGTACGCGAGGAGCTGGATGAGCGTCGCATCAGCTACGAATACCTGGACGGGTCCACACCTCGAGCGCAGCGCCAGGTGCGTGTCGACGCGTTCCAGAACGGTGACGCCAGCCTGTTCCTGATCAGCCTCAAGGCGGGCGGGTTTGGCCTGAACCTGACCGCCGCCGACTACGTGATCCACCTCGACCCGTGGTGGAACCCGGCAGTGGAAACTCAAGCAACCGACCGCGCGCACCGCATCGGACAACAACGGCGCGTCACCATGTACCGGCTGATCACGCGCAACAGTATCGAGCAGAAAATCGTGGAGCTACATGCCAGCAAGCGAAAGCTCGCGCGCAGCCTGCTCGACGGCACCGCGCAGGTGGCGTCGCTGAGCAGCGCGGAGCTGCTGGAGCTGCTGCAGGCCGGCAGCTCGGCTGGCGCTGCTCATCTGTAGGGTCCTTGAGAGCCGTCTTTCGTGACAGATGAGTCAAGACTCACATGTCTTGTTGGGCGGAGGGCTGCTAGCCCTGCTGCATGACCTCGGTGGGATCCGCTCCCACCTCGGACAGCGCCGGGTCGACCGCGCTCAGGATGCGTGCCACTAGCGCCTGGTGCTCGCTCGAGCGCAGCGCCGACAGGCCGTCGCTAGCTCCGATCGGCTTGGAGTAGCGCGCGCGCAGCGTAGCGAAGCGCCGGGTGGCGGTGTCGAGCGTCTCACGGCTCAGCTTACGGCTTTCGACGGCCCGCACGATCGCCTCAATCGCGCCGTGCGCAAGCGACGCCGTGTGGCAGCACAAGAAGTGATCCACGCCGGCATCGAGGCCCAGCAGGACGGCTTCTCCCACGCCATAATTGTCGGCGATGGCCTTCATCTCCACGTCGTCGGTGACCACGACACCAGCGTAGGCCAGCTTTTCGCGCAGGATGCCGGTCAAGACGGCCCGGCTCATGGTGGCCGGATACTTGGCGTCGACGGCCTGGAAAATCACGTGCGCGGTCATGAACGAGGCAATGCCCGCCTTGGCGGCGGCGCGGAATGGCACGAGCTCTACACGCTCCAGGCGCTCCATGGCGTGCGGCAACGTGGGCAGCTCGAGGTGCGAGTCCTGGCTGGTGTCGCCGTGACCGGGGAAGTGCTTGCCGCACGCGGCCACTCCGACTTCCTGCAGTCCCGCAGCCAGTGCCAGTCCCAGCTCGGTCACCAGCTCCGGCGTGCGTCCGAAGGAGCGCGACGCGATGATCGGATTGTCCGGGTTCGTGTCGACATCGAGCACCGGCGCGTAGTTCATGTCGAAGCCCACCGCTCGCAGCTCCCGACCCACTAGCTTCCCGAGCTCTCGCGCCAGCGCGGCGTTGCCGGTGGCACCGACCGCCCGCATCGGCGGGATCTCGGTAAAGCCGTCGCGCAGACGGGCAACCTGTCCACCCTCCTGATCGATGGCCAGCACCAGCGGTCGATCTGCGACGCGCTTGATGTCTCCCGTCAGCTCCAGCACCTCGGCGGAGCTGCCGATGTTGCGGGCGAAGAAGATCACGCCGCCCACCCCGCGCGCCAACAAGCCCTCGAGGTCGCCGCTCACGGTTTTGCCGTAAAAGCCCACGGTGAAGAGCCCCGCCGCTTGCCGCTCCAGATCGGTCACCATGGGGTTCAACCCCAAAGTAGCACGCGGACCGGACCCGCCCCTGGCCCCTTCTTCTCCCTACTATTACGGATCACTATTGCGGATCCTGCATCGCACTGCTGAGCGCGCGTGAGAGCTGCAGACGCACGCCGCGCTCCAGCACCTTGGAGCGCAGCTCACTTCCGTCCCAGCGCGCCTCACACAGAAACGACCAGTCCCAGCTGCCAGCCGTCCGCGTCGACACGCAAATCGCCGTGCCTTCCTTACCGGCGTCGATGCGATACTCGGTTCCCTCGATCGCGGTCTCCGCGACCGGGCTACCATCATAGTTCACGCCCGAGTTATCACTGATCATTTGTACAGTATACGCGCCCTTTCTCCGAACGCAACGGCCACGAACAGCTTGATAGCCCCAGTCAGCCCGCCCTGACGCACCCCATTTCTGCCACGATCAGCATCGGCGTGGCCGAATTGCGCAGCGACGAGCCGTTCGAGTCGCTTCTGCGCCGCGCGGATCGTGTCCTCTATGCTGCGAAGGACCTGGGCAGGAACCGAGCTCAGGCGTAGGCTACTGCTGCTTCTCCAGCGCCTGCCTTGGCGCATTTGAGTCTCTACGTTGTCCAAGTGCGCGAACGGTCTCAGGATTATTATGTGGCATTTTGCCACGCTCGGTGGTGTAATATGGCATAATGTCCCGAATTAGATGGGGGGCACTGCCTAAAAGTAGCGAGAAAATCTCGCACACTGAGACGGCACGCAGCGTGCTTAGGGAGCCCGGCATGAATGGCGCACTGGCTACGGCCGAAACCCCCCGGGCTCGCGACACCAAGGCGTCCGGCTCGGCACCCAAGATTCTCATCGCGGACGATGACCGCGATATGTGCGAGCTGGCGGAAGCCGGTTTGAGCCAACGAGGCTACGGCGTCTCGTGGCGGCTCTCGCCTGACGAGGCGCTCGCCCAGCTGGATGTCGAAGACTTCGCGATCCTGCTCGTCGACATCCATATGGAGGGCATGAGCGGCCTGGATCTGTGTCGCGCGGCGCTCGCCAAGCGTCCCGACTTGGTCGTGGTCGTGATGACCGGTTTCGGCACGCTGGAGCAC
Organism: Polyangiaceae bacterium; assembly: GCA_035281385.1. GTDB lineage: Bacteria > Myxococcota_A > Polyangia > Polyangiales > Polyangiaceae > PMG-095. The sequence continues at coordinate 31,422 of DATEDZ010000290.1, read as the reverse complement.
GCCATCGGCGCGATGCGCGCCGGCGCCTACGACTTCATCACCAAGCCGGTGTCGATGGACGCGCTGTCGCTCACCATCGACCGCGCGCTGCGTCACCACGCCATGACCGACGAGCTGCGCCGCCTGCGCCGCCGCGTCGACGAGCACGAGCTGCCCAACGTCATCGGTGACAGTGAGGCCATGCAGCGCATGGCCGACATCGTCTCGCGCGTTGCCCAAACCGACGCCAACGTGCTAATCACGGGCGAGTCTGGCACCGGCAAGGAGCTGGTGGCGCGCGCGCTGCACGACCGCAGCGGTCGGCGCGGTCCGTTCCTGGCCATCAACTGCGCGGCCGTGCCCGAGAACCTGCTCGAGAGCGAGCTGTTCGGCCACACGCGCGGCGCCTTTACGGACGCGCGCACCTCGCGGAGCGGCCTATTCGTCGAAGCCAATCAGGGCACGGTGCTGCTCGACGAAATCGGCGAAATGCCGCTGGGCATGCAGGCGAAGATGCTGCGTGCCCTGCAGGAGCGCAAGGTGCGCCCCCTCGGCTCCGCGCAAGAGGTGCCGTTCGACGCCCGCATCCTCACCGCCACTAATCGCGACCTGGAGGTGGAGGTCAACAACAAGCGATTCCGTGAGGATCTCTTCTATCGCATCAACGTTGTCAGGGTTGACGTACCGCCGCTCCGCAAGCGCGGTAACGACGCGCTGCTGCTCGCGCAGTTCTTCCTGGAGCGCGCCGCCGAGCGTTCGGGTAAGAACGTGACGCGCCTCGGACGCGCGGTGGCCGAGCACATCATGGGCTACGACTGGCCCGGCAACGTGCGTGAGCTCGAAAACTGCATGGAGCGCGCGGTAGCGCTGGCCCGCTTCGACGAGATCACCTCGGACGACTTGCCCGCCAAGATCCGCGAGCACCGCCCCACCGAGGTCTACACGCTCAGCGACGACCCGACCGAGCTTCCGAGCATGGACGTGGTCGAGGAGCGCTACATCCGCAAGGTGCTGGCCGCCGTCGGCGGCAACAAGACGCTCGCCGCCAAAGTGCTCGGCTTCGACCGCCGCACGCTGTACCGCAAGCTGAAGCAGCAGCAGACGTAAGAGGCAGGGCTGCCCACCCCCGCTCGCGCTTCGCGCGAGCGCCCCTCCCAGGCGTCGTGCTCGGCCGGAGGCCTGCGCGCGCCACGGGAGGGGAATGAGACTGATGCTGATGCTGTAACTGATGCTGATGCTGTGACTGACACTGGGGCTTGCTCGGCTGCCTGATGGTGGCAGCGTGCTCGCGGGTGTCTAGGGGCTGCGCTCGCGCTTCGCGCGACGCGCCCTGCGGCGCGCCCTAGACACCCGTTGCGCGCGCTGCGGGGAAGGCAGTTGCGCTCGCAGGTTGGGCGCAGAAGGCAGGCATCATGTTGAAGGTTGCAGAGCTCAGTTTTCAGCTGATTGAAGAGTTGAGGCCATTGGTCACGGAGATCAAACGGCGGGACCGCTCGCTGGCGGACCAGCTGATGCGCGCTGCGAGCAGTATTGCCTTGAATCTCGCCGAGGGGGAGCTGTCGGATGGCGGCAATCAGTCCCTCCTACGCCGCCACAGCACACTCTCGCCGTCCGCCCAGGCATCCTCGGACGGAGCATACTTAGGGTTCGACCTTGAGCTCTAAAACCGAATGGGAGAAGCCCTCCCTGGCCCGTGGCAACGCCAGAGGTTCGACGGTCTCACGAGCTGGGATTGGCCAGATTCTTTCAGAAAATCCATGGGTTGGAGCGAAGACTGACAAGATGAAGCGGATCCGGCACTAACGGGAGCGTGAGTACGCCTGCAAGATTGTCTGAGATGGCTTCCGAGAAGGCCGAAGAGGAAGCGCTGGTGGGGCCTGTCACGGCGAAGCTGTTTCAGGCGCACGCCGAAGAGGTGTGGCGGTTTCTCAAGTACTTGGGGGTCAGGGAGCAGGATTTGGGGGATGCGTGCCAGGAGGTGTTCCTGGTGGCGCACCGTAAGCTGCCGGAGTTTCGCGGCGACTCGAGCTCGCGCACGTGGCTTTACGGGATTGCGCTGCGGGTGGCCAAGGCTTGGCGCCGGCGCCGGCAGCTGGTGCCGCTGGGTGACGACGACGACCGCATGGTGCCGGCGTCGCAGGAGCAGGAGCTGCAGCGTCGGGCGACGCACGAGCTTCTGGTGTGGGCGCTAGATCAGATTTCCGAGGCGCAGCGCGCCGTGTTCGTACTGCACGAAATTGAAGAGATACCGATGAGCGAAGTGGCATCACGAGCAGAGTGCGGGCTGTTCACGGCCTACTCGCGGTTGCGCTTGGCGCGGCAGGGCCTCAAGCGTGCCTTGGCCGAGAAGGGAGTGAAGCGGTGACTCACACGAATTTGGACGAGCTGGTGCGGCAAGCGCGTCGCGATCGACCGGCGCCCTCGTTGCTCTCGTCGGTGGCGCGCAACTTGCGCGTGCCCTTCGTGGCGGCGCCGCTCGCGGCGCTGGTCGTGCCCAGCACGGCGACGGCAGCGGCGCTGCTCAAAGCGGGCCTGGGACGCGTCACGCTGCTGGGCTGGGGTGCCGGCTCCGCGGTGGCGGCGTCGGGGGTCGCGGCGGCGGTTTACCTGAGTCAGCCGGCACCGGCGCCAGTCGCGCCGGCCCCGGCCCGAGCGGTGCCGCAGAGCGTCGCGCTGGTGGCCAAGGCAGCCGAGCCGGCGCCGGAGCCCGAGCCGCCCGCTGCGCCTCCGAACGCGGAGAAGCGGCCAGTCAAGGACGCGGTGGCCACTTGGGACGAGCCGCAGCTGATCGAGCGGGCGCGTCGCGCGCTCGGCTCCGATCCGCGGCAAGCCCTGCAGCTGGCGCAGGAGCACCAGCGGCGTTTCCCGACCGGCGCGCTGAGCGTAGAGCGTGAGGTGATCGTGCTGGATGCGCTGGCGCGCTCCGGGCAATCGGCGGAGGCGCTACGTCGCGCCCGCGCCTTCGAAGCCAGGTACCCGACGTCGATCCACGCGCCGCGCGTGCGCGTTCTGCGGGCAAAGCTGGAAGGATCGTAAGGGCCCGCGAACGGCTAAGTCGGTCGATGATCGCGGCCGAGGCGCCCGGCTGGCGAGGCGCGACGCAGGCGCATACTGCTGGTATGTAACTGAGGAGCAACGAAGCCAGCCGGGATGGATCGGTCGCGAGGGCGATCGACTGAGCCATTCGCGGGCCCAAAAGCTACTGGCTGACCGGCGCGAGCACGACCGCGTCGACCAAATTGCCTTCTTCGTCACCGTTGCGAGAGACCAGCGCCACTCGTGTAGTTAGCTCGCTCGCGCCAACCCGGTAAAGGCCGCTGTATTCGTACCAGGCGTCCTCGGGGCTCGAGATCGTGGCTTGGCTGACCAGCGCTTCAGGCGGGCCGATGCGCAGCTCCATGCTGTCGATACCGGTGCGGCCGCGATGCAGCAGTGACCAGAACACGAGCTGGTCCGGCATGAGCGCGACGTCTTGCGTGAGGGTGTCGCGCGAGCGCGCGTCGAGCTCACCGAATTGAGTGCCCTCGGGGGTGTCGACGCTCTGGTAGCCGTCGAGCCAGATCTCGATCACTTGCTCGGCCGAATTCGTGTCCCAACCCATCACTTCAGCGGCGGGAAACTGACAGAACAGGCCACTCTCATGGCAGGTCGGCGGCACGACCGGCGCTTCGAAGCCGGCGTTTTGGAGTAAATTTCCGCCGATCTGGGCGCAGCTCGAGACCAGCTCACTACCGGGTCGCGCTTCGGCCGCGACGAGCCGCGGATCTTTGACGCACAGCTCCTCGGTGCCGACGTCGACGCCGTGGGCGTCGCAGCCCAAAAGCGCTATACCGACGGAGAAGAGTAGCCAGGCTTGCGTGAGCGCGCTGCGTTTCATCCGAGCTCCAGCGTGAGACCCAGAAACAGCGTCGGGGCCAGGCGCTGCTGGCGGAATAGCTCCACCTGACCACCAGGCGCAGGCTGAAAATAGAAGAAGAGCGGGACCGTAGCAACCTCACCGCCAGCGCTACCGACCCACCACAGGCGCCGCGCGAGTCGCCACTCGGCACGCGCCGCGAAACCGGCCGACCACGTCAAGGTGCTGTCGGAGCGCCGATGTGGCAGCGAGATACCGGTCGATGACCAGTGATGAACGGTACCGCTCGCGCAAATTCCGAGCTCGAAAGAGCCGGTGAGTGGCATGCCGCAAGTGAACAGGCCGATGCCACCGTGCCCGAGCTTGAGGCCGGGCCGGGCGCCGTACTCGCGCGCGAAGAAGTACGAGCCCGAGACGCCGACGCGCAGCTGGCGCAGCGGCGCGAGCACGATCGCCGCGGCAGGACCGAGCTCGAGCTTCGGCGCGAACCCCGAGCTTGACTGCGCGCCGACGCTGACCAGCAGCAGCGACTCGCGAGCGCTCGCTGATGGGGCTTCGGGCTCGTCCGGTTCGGGTTCTGGATCGCGAGCAGCAGGCGCCGGCGCAGGTGGTGGCTGCTCCGGCGCTTCCGCGGCGCCCGATTCGATCAGCAGGGCCGCGACCGTGAGCAGGGCCGGGCCGAGCGAGCGGCAGTCGCCGGCAGGGCTCTCCAGTCGCCGCGTCCCTTCCACCCGGCTACCGCGGACCAGCTGCAGGTCGACGCGGCACTGTTCGGGCGCGCCTTCCCAACTCACCTCGAGCAGCTGTTCGGCGTCGCCTGCCACTCCGAACGCAGGACGTCCGAGACGCTCCGACAGCCGAGCCTCGAACTCGGCTTCGCTGGTCGGCGAAAGCCCACTCGGGTCGCTCCAGCGTAGCGCCAGGCTCCCGCTGGTGGCGGCGTTCGATTGGCCAAGCACCAGCGCTGGAACCAGCATGGCCCAGGCGAAGACGCCGCGACCCGTCTGCGACCTCACTCGCACTTGAGTACCACAATTTACCGGCTGTTCAGGCGCGTTCTCGAGGCTGCAAGCTTCGATCTAGGCTGGCAAGGCCGGCGAATTGGGAATAGCTGTCTGGTTTGCGTGACGGTTGCCGCTCGCGCTTAGCACTACTGCCGCAGACTTTGGCGAGAGCAGATCACGATCGGCGTGAGTGGGAACGAGCCACGAGACAAAACTGGCGAGGCCAGCGCGGTTTCGTCGTTGGCTGGAAGAGTCGCTGGGCCCGGCGGAGCGCCCGCTCGGGCAGGTTGCGACAGCTGAAATTCCCAAGCCAATCGAAAATTCCCAGCAGTAGTGCTAGGAGCAGGGGCATGTCCAAGAAACGCTTGACGGGCTGGTTGGCATGGGGGGTGAGCGCGCTCGCCGCGCCCGCTTCGGTCGAAGCTGCGGAGGCGGCCGGATCCATTGCGATCTCGAGCGACGCCGACACTCAGGTGGAGTCGTCGACGGAGGGCGACACTTCGCTCGACTCGAGCGCCGCGCAAGAGGGCGAAGGCTTTCAGCCGTATGAAGCCGGCTACCCGCCGGAGCACAACCTGCTCGAGCTCGGCGTGTTCGGCGGCGTCTTCATCCCCAGCAAGGATCAGAACCTGCACGATGAGCGCTTCCCACAACAGAAGCTCAAGGTGGGTCCCGAAGTGGGCGCACGCCTCGGGTACTACCCGCTTTCGTTCCTCGGCATCGAAGCGGAGGCCATGGGGGTCAGGTCGAGGATCGAGAGCAACAAGTCGCGCGCCATGATCTACGCCGGGCGCGGCCAGCTGGTGCTGCAGGCACCGCTGGCTTATGTGGTGCCGTTCGCGGCGGGCGGTGTCGGCCGGCTCGGCGCCATCGGAGAAACAATCGGCAAAGATACCGACACGGCCTGGCATTTTGGCATCGGCGCCAAGATCGCGCTGACTCACGCGCTGTCGCTACGCCTCGACGGCCGCGACAACCTCAGCGCCAAGACCGGTGGTTCCGGGCAGGCGCACAGCTTCGAAGCCTTGCTGGGCCTGAGCGCGGTGATCGAACGCGAGCGCCGCGAGCCACCTCCGCCGCCGGCCGACGGCGATCATGACGGCGTCATCGATCTGGTCGACAAGTGCCCGAACGACCCGGGAGTGATCCCGGGCGGCTGCCCCGCCGACACCGACAAGGACGGCGTGCTGGACCGCGACGACTACTGCCCGCGTGAGGCGGGTGAGGCACCGAAGGGCTGCCCCGTCATCGATACCGATCCCGATAAGGACGGCGTGCCGTTGCCCTGTGACACTTGTCCGGAGAAGAAAGGCGTCAAGCCCGATGGCTGCCCGATCCGCGACACCGACGGCGACGGCATCTTCGATGACAAAGACAAGTGCATCAAGGAAGCCGAGACCAAGAACGGCTTCGAGGACGACGATGGGTGCCCCGATCAGATCCCCGAGAAGATCAAGAAGTTCACCGGTGTGATCGAGGGTATCTTCTTCGATCAGGGCAAGGCGACCATCCGCAAGGACTCGGCGCGCGTGCTCGACGCTGCCGTCAAGGTGCTGCAAGAGTTCCCGAGCATCAATATGGAGATCTCGGGCCACACCTCGAGCGAGGGCAACGCGGACAAGAACGACCAGCTTTCCACGGACCGGGCCGAATCGGTCAAGCAGTGGCTGGTGAACAAGGGCGTGCCACCGGAACGGATCAGAACGCGCGGCGCCGGGTCGAACGAGCCGATCGCCGACAACAAGACCCCGGCGGGCCGGGGTAAAAACCGGCGCATCGAGTTCAAAGTTCTACAGTAGTCGAATCCAAACGCGACCTTTCCGCGCATTTCCGCGGCCCGCTCACAGCTTCCGGCAAGGTTTTCCCGATTTGCTGAGCCGCGGGCAGGGCGGTCGTATACTTCTAGGGTGTTGGCCGCTTCTTACCCGGTTCGTCGGTTCGGTTCGTTCGGTCTGGTCCTGGCCCTGGCCGGTGGGACCCTGGGTTGCTCCGGTCTACCCGAGCAAGAGCCCCTTGGGCAGCGCCGTCACCCCATCGTCGGCGGAGAGCCGACCCCCAGCTGCGCTTGGCCGACGGCGGTGCACTTCGTGCAGTCCTTCGGCGGGTCGCAAGCCGAGTGCACGGCCACGCTCGTGCATCCAAAGCTGATCACGGTGGCCGCGCACTGCGTCGATGAGGGCGAGCCCGTCGATATCTTCTTCGGTGACTCGAGCGATCGCGACGGACCCGGGCGCGCGGTCGGCATCCAGAGCTGTCACGTCAAGGGTGGGCAGCCGGCGGGCGAGGACTTCGCCTACTGCATCCTGGAGCAAGAGGTCACCGACGTTTCGATCATCCCGATCATGTACGGCTGTGAGCTCGACCTGCTCGAGGCGGATCAGCGAGCGACGCTGGTCGGGTTCGGCTACATCGACGAGGACACGCCGCCTCCGATGGGAAAGAAGCGCTGGGTGGAAGCGCCGATCGTGAAGCTCGAGGAGAAGACCATCGACTTGGGTGAGCCTGGCGCCTCCAACTGCTTCGGCGATTCCGGCGGCCCCGCGTACTTCCAGATGCCGGACGGCAGCTGGCGCGTGTTCGGTGCTACCAGTACGACGTACGTGGTCAACGACGTGGCCTGCACCAAGGAGGGCACCTGGGCGTTCACGCCCTACTACGTGCCCTGGATCGAGGAGGATTCCGGGCTCGACGTCACCCCCTGCTTCGACGCTCAAGGCAACTGGGCTCCGGGGCCTGACTGCGCGGACGTACCGCTGAACCCCGAAGCATCGAACGGCACCTGGCAGCAGATGTGCCGTCAAGGCGAGACGCTGAGCGGCCCGCTCTCGAGCTGTGGCAAGCCGTTCATCCCGTCCGGCGGGAGCGGCGGCACGGCGGGCGCGGGCGGCGCTGGTGGCGCGGGCGGTGCCAGCGGCGCGGGCGGTAACGGCGGAGATCTCGGCAGCGCTGGCCGGGGCGGCGTCGGCGGTAGCGCGGGCGGCGGCAGCGCCGGGCTCGGTGGCGACATCGCAACCCAGGGCGGCAGCGCGGGCGGTGCGAGCATCGGCTCGACGAGCGCGGGTACCGCTCCGCTCGCAGCGACGCCCACTTCCACCGACCACGTTTCAGGCGCCTGCGCGTGCCGCGCGCCTCACGGGCGGGGCACGTTGCGACAAGAGGCGGCCGCGCTGCTCGGCTTGATCCTTGCCGCACTGGTTCGGCGGCGCCGGCGCGAGCTACCGAGCTAGCAACGCGCGCATGACGTCAGAGGCAATGACGTCACCAGGACGCTTTCGAAGCGTTGCCGGCTCCGCGCGAAGCGTCCATCGAGAGCGCGTAACGTCGCGCGCATGTCGCTCTCTCGCCGTAGTTTTCTCCACTATACAGGGCCGCTCGCGGTCCTGCCCATCCTCCCCCGACACTGCACCGATCTCGCAGACCGATACATCAACGATGGCTCGCCCTTCCTGCATGGAGTGGCCAGTGGGGATCCACTCGAGGATCGCGTCGTGCTGTGGACGCGCGTCACGGGGGACGCCGACGCACCAGCGCAAGTCGTCGTGATCTGGAGCATTTCGAAAACTCCGAGCTTCGAACGGCTGGTTGCGAGCGGCGCGACCGTGACCGGCCCTGAAGTCGACCACACCGTCAAGGTCGACCCGGACGGGCTGAAGCCTGCAGCCACCTATTACTACCGCTTCCGAGCGCTCGGGCACGACTCGGCCATCGGACGATTTCGCACGGCCGGCAGAGGCAATTTGGCGCGCGCGCGCCTCGCCGTCGCTAGCTGCTCGAACTACCCCTACGGCTACTTCAATGCTTACGCAGCGATCGCTCGGCGTGCCGACCTCGACGCCGTGCTACACCTCGGCGACTATCTCTACGAATACGGCAACGGGACGTTCGGTGACGGCACCACGCTCGGTCGCGTACCGAATCCCGATCACGAGATCGTCACACTGGCCGACTACCGGGCGCGCCACGCGCAGTACAAGACCGACCCGGACCTGCAGGAAGCGCATCGCCAGCACGCTTTCATCCCGGTCTGGGACGACCACGAGGTGACCAACGACGCCTGGCAGAACGGCGCCGAAAACCACCAGCCCGACGAGGGAGACTTCGAGGAGCGCAAGGCAGCCGCCATCCAGGCCTACTTCGAGTGGATGCCGATTCGTGCGCAGCTGCGAGACGGAACCGGACGCGTCTATCGCTCGTTTCACTACGGTCGCCTGTTCGACCTGTTCATGCTCGACACGCGACTCGCCGGACGCGACCAGCAGGTCGTAAATCCCTGCGACGGCGCCAGTATCGGCGATCCGAACCGTCAATTGCTCGGGGAAGAGCAGGAAGCCTGGTTGCTCTCCGAGCTCGAACATTCGGCGCGACGTGGCGTGCGCTGGCGCCTGCTCGGGCAGCAGGTGATGTTCGGTCAATTGATCAACGTGCTGGTTCCCGGGGGTTGTATCTTCAATCCCGACCAATGGGATGGCTACGCTGCGGCGCGAGCTCGCGTCCTCGACAAGCTCACCGCCGACGCCATCGACAACGTCGTGGTTCTCACCGGCGACATTCACTCATCTTGGGGCAACGACTTGACGGGGACGCCCTTCAATCCCCTGTCCTACGACGCCGCCACGGGGGAAGGCAGCCTGGCGGTGGAGCTCGTCACGCCCGCGGTCACTTCTCCGGGCATCGATGACCCGGTGCAGGCGGCGTTACTCGCTGGCGCGCTCCGCCAGACGCACCCGCACGTCAAGTACGTCGACTTGTTCCACCGCGGCTATGCGCTGCTCGACGTGACACGCGAGCGCGTGCAGTGCGAGTGGTACCATGTCGCCACCATCATGGAGCGCAGCGCCGACGAGACGCTCGCTCACGCGCTTCAAGTGGTCAGCGGAACCAACCATCTCGCTGCCGCAGAGCAGCCCAGCGTGCCCGTCGCCAGCGCCCCCGCGCTCGCTCCAGTGGCGGCAGCCGAAGCCTGAGCAAATGTAGCAAAGGCGATTGCGCAGCGCTTCGCCCTCCTATTTCAAGTTGGCGATGGCGACCTGGAATTCGTCTCCAAGCGCCTTAGGGGAGCTGTCGCCGGCGGCGACGCGGCGCCGGAAAACCTCCGCCGCACGGCGCAAGGAAGGCTCGAAATCGAGGTACTCCGACACGGCAGCCGCCTTGAACCGCGCTGCTTCGAAGGGTCCAGACTCGAACAAAGCGACGCCGTGTTTGGCGACCTGATACCGCACCAGAGTTGGCGCCCGATCCAGGCGCACGAGGTCAACATTACGGCCGGCGACGCGGGTAAGCTCGACCTGCAACCGAAGCTCCTCGCGAAGGAGAAGCGTGGCGTCCTCCGGAATGATCGCGATGTCGATGTCGCTCGCTTGGTGCATCCGTCCGCTGGCACCCGATCCAAAGACTATCGCCAACCGCAGGCGTGGACCTGACGCCAATGCGGCCTTGAGGTCCGCGAGCGGAAGAGCGCTGTCGGTCTGCACGCAGGGATCCTAGCTCAGAAAGCTCTAGTCTACTACGCGGTCACCTACCTTGGAGCGCACGTACAGAGATAGGATCGCACTCGCCCGCGTAGCAGTAGTAGCCCTCGTCAACGTCACAGTCGTCGTTGGAGGCGCAGGACTCGGGGCAGGCTGCCTCAAGACACAGGTATCCGGTCAGGCCCCCAGCCGTGCACGACCGGGACCTGCCCCACGCGTGCCGCATTTCCTACGACAGGCAAGTGCATGTAGCCCTCCGAAGCGCTTGATCACGGCGGACAACTCAACACCTGCATGAAGGCACTCCCCGCCGCCCTGCCAGCATGCACGACCGTCTCCTCGCAAGTTTGGCCGTCGGCGTCTTGAAATTCCTGGCTGTGACAGATGCATTCGTCGGTGCCGTCATCGAAGGTGCCGGTGTAGCAGCAGGGCGCCTCCGGGCAGCTGCGCAGCTCGGACACGAAAGCGTGCTCACCGCGCTGGCAGTCACAAAACGGGCCACGCGCGGAGGTCGTGTCCAGGCACTGCCACTCGTAGGGCGACGGGGGGGTGGGCTCCGGCTCCCCAGCGTCGTCGCCGCTGGAGCAGGCGGCGAGCACGAACAGAAGCGCGACCAAGCTCTTCACGACTGCGGGAAACTGTGAGCAGGGTCAGAAGTCAAGTCAAGTCATCCCGCGGCTCTTGGCCGATCCGAAGCGACCGAGCTTGACACGGCCGGCCAATTTGAGTCGGCTCGGGCCGAGGAGCGCTTCCGATGACCAAGAAACTCGCGTTGTGTGTGATGACCGCCCTGCTGCCCGGCTGCCTGAGCAACGTCGTCACGCTGAAGCCGGAAGCCAAGAACGTGACCATCGTCAGTGAGACGACCAAACCCATACGCTGCGAGGTGCTCGGCAGGATCAGCGGTATGTCGCGCAGCAACGATGGCAAGGAGGCGCAAACCGGCGCCGAAAACGATTTCCGCAACCAGGCTTCCGAATTCGAAGGCGCCAACTACGCGCTCGTCGAAACCGAACGCAACAATCGCGTCGGCACCAGCGACCAGCGCGACGTATTCCTCGGGGGTAAGGCCATGCGCTGCATGACCGACGAGATGGAGGAGGCCGAGGCCAAGAAGGAAGCCGAGGCCCAGGAGCAGAAAGAAAAGGCCGAGGCTGAGGCGAAGGCCAAGGAAGAGGCGAAGAAAGAGGAAGAGAAGACGGCCGCGGCGGAAGAGAAGAAGAAGGGCAAGAAGTAGCCCTCCACCACGTCCCAATCCGCGCTCACGGTAAAAGGCGTTCTGGGTTAGCCTGCCCGGTGCTGGAAGGAGCGCCTGGATGGATGCACGAGCGTGGCTCGAAGTAGCTAAGCCCTTGACCGAGCGCATCGCGGCGGCGACCGGGCTCACGCCCAACACGGTCGTTGCCATCCTGATCCTGGTGATCGGGCTGATCTCGGCGATGCTGCTGGGGCGGCTGGCGCGCCGGCTGGTCGCGCGCAGCGCGCGCTGGATCGGCGATCTGCAGCCCGGGTCCATGACCGTGCCGCACCTGGATCGGGTGCAAAAGGCGGTGGGCCGCGCGGTCTACTGGCTGGTCATGGTGCTGGCCGTGATGGCCGCAACCGAGACGCTCGGGCTGCCGGTCGTGACCGCCTGGCTCTCCGGGATTGCGACGTTTCTGCCGAGGGTCGCGGTCGCGATCCTGATCATCGCGCTCGGCACGGTGGCGGCGCGCGTCGCCCGGCACCTCGTCAGCAGCACCGCGGCGGCGGCCAACGTCTCCTCTTCGGAGCGTCTGGGCCGGGTGACGGAGCTGGCGCTGCTGCTCGGGACCGCGCTGGTGGCGATCGAGCAGCTGGGCATCGAGATCTCGTTTCTCAAGGCCACGCTGCTGATTCTGTTCAGCGCGCTGCTGCTCGGTGCGTCGCTGGCGTTCGGCATCGGCGGGCGGGATCTGGTGGCCAACATCCTATCGGCTCACTACGTGCATCGCCTGTATCAGGTCGGGCAGATCGTACGGGTCGACGGCGTGGAGGGTCGCGTCGTCCGCATCACCGAAACGTCGGTGATTCTGGAATGCGCGGAGGGCGACGTTTCGATCCCGGCCCGCGTGTTCGCCGACAGCCGCTCGACGCTGATCGTGCGCAGGAAAGGCGGCGAAACATGAGCGCCGAGCTGCCGCTGGTCAGAGCCTACGCGGCCGCCCACCCCGAAGAGGTGGCGCGCTTCATCGAGCGCCTGCCCCCCGAGGGCGGCGCCGAGGTCCTCGCGGCACTGGAGCTCGAGGGCGCGGCCAACGTGCTGTCGCGCACGGTGCCGCTGCTGGCGGCGGCCGCGCTGTCCCGGCTCGACATCAAAGTCAGCGCCGAAATCATGGAAGCGGCGCATCCCAGCCTGGCCGCCGAAATCCTGTTTCGAATGGACCGCACCACGCGCGCCGCATTGCTGGCGGCGGTTTCGCCGACCCGCGCCGCGGATCTCAAACGCATGACCGACTATGGTCCGCGCCGCGCGGGCGGGCGGCTCGATCCGCGCGCTCCTGCGCTGCCGGAGACGCTTTCGGTTTCCGAGGTCTTCGAACGGCTGCGCGCGCAGCCGGCGGGTGTGCTGCACTACGTCTACTCGATCGACGCGGAGCGCCGCCTGACCGGAGTGGTCAGCATGCGGGAGCTGATGCTGGCGTCGCCCGAAGCGCCGCTCGGCACCATCGTCTCGCCCCACCCGGAGGCGCTGTTCGCACACGATCCGCTCGAGGTCATCGCTCGCCACGCGGGCTGGAAGCGCAACCACGCGCTGCCAGTCGTCGATCGCGACGGCCGGCTCCTCGGCGCCATCCGCTATTCCACGTTCCGGGCCATCGAGACCGAGCTGGGTCAGGCCGCGGTCGGGCCGAGCGCGGACCAAACTGCTTCCGCGCTCGCAGAGCTGTGCGCGCTGGGCGCCTCGGCCATGACGCGCTTCATCGGCGCCGCGCTGGCGCTCGAGGGACTGGAGCCGGAGCGTCGCGACGCACCGCCGCCCAGCTCCCGATCGGCCCCGACCCGCCGCAGCGTGCTGCCACCGGCAGGAGATCCGACATGACCAGCGCGCTTTCCGATCTGGCTCTGGCTTTCCTGAGAGGGCACCCCGCAGCCGCCGGCGCGGTGCTCGAGCAGCTCGAGCCGGACGAGGCCGCCCAGGCGCTACTACCGCTCGAGCGTTCGCGCAGCTCCGACGTGCTGAAGCGCATGAGCGTGGACGCGGCGGCGCGCACGCTGGGCTGCATGGACGAGAACTGGGCGCGCGAGACGCTGGCCGCCGCTGACTTCGTACAGGCCGCCCGTTGGCTTGCGTACTTCGACGAAGAGACGAGCACCCAGCTGCTGTCCGGGTTACCCGCCTTGACCCAGCGCAACATCCGGGAGGCGCTGGAATTTCCGCCCGGCACGGCCGGCCGCCTCATGGATCCGCGCGTCATTACCTTCCGCGAAGAGATGACGGTCGACGACGCGCTGGTGCGCATCCGCAAGTCGAAGAATCGCAAGATCACCGACGTGGTCTTGGTGGACGAAGACGGCAAGCTGACCGGTGTGGTCTCGCTGCAGAGCCTGGTCGGCGCGCCCGACGGCGCCGCCATTGGCAGCCTCGCCCAGCGCGAGCGCCCGGTCGTAAGTCCGATGGCAACGCGCGACGAGGTCGTCGACTTGCTCAACCGGCACGCGGTCACGAGCTTGCCGGTCGTGGGCTTCGACGGCGAGGTGCTGGGCATCCTGCCGTACGACACGCTGGTGCGCGCCGCCCAGCACGCCGCAACCGATGATCTTCAGCAGATGGTGGGCGCCGGCAAGGACGAGCGCGCGCTCTCCAAGCCTCTGTTCTCGATCAAGAGCCGCTTACCGTGGCTACTCATCAACCTCGGGACAGGGTTCATCGCCGCGTCGGTAGTCGGTCTATTCGACGGTACGATCGAGAAATTCACCGCCCTCGCAGTGCTCATGCCGGTCGTGGCTGGCCAGGCCGGCAACACCGGCGCGCAGGCGCTCGCGGTCACCGCGCGCGGCCTGGCGCTGCGCGAGATCCGCGTCGGCCATTGGTTTCGCGTGGCGCGCAAGGAGGTGCTGGGCTCCTTCGTCAACGGCGCCTCGGTCGGGCTCGTCACCGCCCTCTGCACCTATTTCTGGAGCCACAGCTTCGGCCTAAGCCTGGTGATCGGTGTGTCGATGGTGTGCTCGATGGTCATCGCCGCCATCAGCGGCTGCTCGGTGCCCATCATCCTGACCGCCCTCAAGCGCGACCCCGCCACCGCCTCCTCCATCATCCTGACCACGGTCACCGACGTCAGCGGCTTCTTCAGTTTCCTGGGCCTGGCCACCGTGCTGTCCGACCTTCTCGCCAAGTAGCAGTCCCCAGGGCTTCACCCCGTATGCCTTTACCGAGCAGGGTGTCGCGATGTTGTCGAGCGTTCTGCGAAGTCCCAGAGCCGTTCAGGTTAACATCGCCATCATGCGTGCGTTCGTTCAGCTGCGTGAGCTGCTCCTGACAAATGCCGAGCTGTCATTGAGGCTCGACGAGCTCGAGCAGAGGTACGACACACAATTCAAAATCGTGTTTGACGCCATTCGTGAGCTCATGCATCCAGCGCCCGGTTCGCCGCGACGGATTGGCTTTCGGCACGACCCGAAGTGAGCCCAATTGCAGTGATCTTGAAATCACAATCTGTGATTTCAAGTACTTAACTGTTGGATATAACTGGCGATTTGCGAGGCTCGAGTGCGTCAGCCGCCAAAGGAGTCCGAGGCCCCGTTTCGTGTCGTCGCTCGTCCGGCCGCAGGCGTTCACCGACCTCAGAGAGCACGTCAAATCCGGCCAGTCGTGAGCGCTTCAAATCCGGTCGTTCGAGGCCACGCGCGTCGAGATAAAACGCATCCTGCGTGAATCCGCCTTCGAGCTCGAGGCCATGCAAAGGCGTTCCTGGTAGCAGAGCGACGGCCTGAGCAGCCTCGCCGCCTGAATGCTCTGCGGGGCTTGCCGGATGCTGCCGGCACTCGCTAGGCTCGCGGCATGTGGCAATCGAGGGTTTGGGCCGTGTCGGCAGGCGTGGCGATAGTTTGCAGCAGCGCCTGGGCCCAGGCCCAGTGCGCGTCGGACGCGGAATGTAAGGGAGGTCGCGTGTGTCAGGCCGGTCATTGCACCGACGTCGCTCCGGCGGTCCCGCCAGCCGCGCCCACTGCCGCGCCGATCACGCCCGCTCCTGGTACGGCGCCCGCGTCCGCCAGGGCGCCCGCGCCCGCCACCACGGAAGCCGCCCCGACGTCCGCCACCGATACTCTCGCGCCGGCCGCCCCGGCCGCCGCGACGACGCCGAGCGAGCCCGAGAAGCGCCGCCACAGCACGCCCATGGTCATCGGCGGTGGGCTCATGGTCGCGACCGGTCCGCTGCTGCTGGCCATCGCTCTTCTCACCAAGGACGGCACCTGCAACACCGTCAACCGCACGCTCACGGAGGCCGAGCTCGACGACTGCCAGAACGACACCCGAACGTACGCCCTCGCAATCGGCGGTGTCGCATTGATCGCGGGAGGCATCCCACTGATCGTGATCGGCAGCGAAAAGGTGCCTGCTACCACCGCCAAGGCCTCAATCGGGCCGTGGCTCTCACCCGATCTCGCGGGGGTGAAGTTGCAGCTGGACCTGTAACGTCAGTCCGTAGGTGAACGGACTTAGCAAAGCAGACGTTCACGCAATCGAGCTTGCCCTGTAAATCTCGTCGACGACGAGCTCGGTCCCGAGACTCGAGAGCGTGAGCTTGCCTCCGGCAATGGCCACGCGAGTCTCCCAGCGGCCGTCGCTCGTTCGTGAATGAAGTGTGATTCGGCGCTCGCGGTGGGAGACAACCAGGTAGTCTCGCAGCGACGGGTTCTTGAATTGATCCGGCCGCCTGCTGGCACGCCCGAAGCTGAATGGGCCGGGGTGGAAGTCGTATTGGCGCTACCCGCGGAGCCTGCGCTTCCTCGCTGAAATCGAATTGGCGCGAAAATCGTCGTCCCCGGACTTGCGTTTTTCGCAAGTCGCACCAGAATAGGCCGGTGGACGCAGCGGAAGCGCTGGAGCGAGCCCAGCGCGCGGCAGATCGATGGCTTCTCTTCTTCAGCGTACATGCGACGGAAAGGATGCAGGAGCGGCTTGCGACCCACGCCGATGTTCGGAGTGCAGTCATGACGGCGGATGTGGCCGTTCTTTCGGACGATGGACCGAATCGTTGGGTTTTGTGCGGCGGCTACGATCTCGACGACTGCGGCCTGCGAGTCATTGTCGCCATCGACGGCGACAGTGTGACGGTGACGATCGTCACGGTATACCCTCCCTAGATTTCAATGGCAGCGCGACGCCTACTGAAGATCGCGACAAGACCAGAATCAGCACGAATTGAAGACCAGAATCAGCACCCGCGCGCGCCTGACCAGCGCGCGCTTCCGCCGTGAAGACGCGGCGGCCCCATTGAAGGAAACCACCATGAACTGCCCCAACTGCGGGGGGAAAATGACGCACCGGGGGTACCAGCACGTCACCAAGATCGCCGGCTTCACCGTGACCGACGGCACTGGGCACGTGTTGTGCTGCGGGGAATGCCATGCGCCCGTGCTGAGCTCAGCGGAGCTGGCGGGCTACGAGCGGCGAGCCGCTCAGCAGATTCTAGCGACGGCCGAGAAGCCCGTCAGCGGCGCGGTGTTGAAGTTTGCTCGCAAGGCTTTGGGACTCAAGCAGAAGGAACTGGCCGCCTTGCTCGATTCGAACGAGCCGCAGATCAGTCGCTGGGAAAACGAGGATGAAATCGATCGACGGCTACGCCTCGCGGTTGCCGGCCTGCTGGCACTCGCGGAGGGAGGCGTCGGTATCGACACAGTCGGCGCGGCACCCGGTCACAAGCTCGAAATTCGAAGGGCGGGGTGAAACCGGTCGGAAACGGCTCATTCTGCCGGCGGTAGGTGACGGACCGAAGAGCGTGCACTCGGCCAATCGCGTAGGGAACCAACCGGGAGTGCGCACATGGACGCTGGGGTTCAGGTTGAAGAATTCGAGCTCCGCAGCTAGTGTGGCGGTGGCGATGGATACGTTCGGAGACCATCGGGGCCGGCTCTTCGGCCAAGCGCCACCGCGAGTGTGGGAGCTCGATGGCAAATGCACGTGCGGTGCGTGGTCGATCTTGGTCATCACGCCACGTTCACCCGAGCAGCTCGCACCGCGCGTGTGCGATTGCGGCTATTGTCAGGCGCACCCATCGGCCATCATCAGCGATCCCAGCATGGTGTGCAGACTGAGCAGCCGTCGGGAGAACCTGGTCGTCGACACGAATGGCGACGGCCTCGCGTCCTTCTATCGCTGCGGCCGCTGCGATCAGCTGCTGGCTGTCGGTCGGGAGATCAACGGGGTCTTGCGCGGTGCGGGCAATGCGCAGCTATTGGCGGACCGGTCCCTGCTAGCGGAAGCTACAGCGATCCGGCCCAGATTGCTCGCCGCAGCACAGAAGCTGGCACGCTGGAACGAGCTTTGGGGCACCCTCGTGATCACCTCACAGTGAGGTTCTGATCCGTGCCTACGCGTTTCGCGGGCTTGTGCGAGATCGCCGGAGCGATCGAGGAGTGACTCAAGGCCATGTGGTGGCGTCCGGATACGGCTCGATCGGCAACACCACCCGTGCCGGTCGATGTTCCGGCGGTCACGACGGCACCCTTCACTCGTGATTAATCACGTTCGAATTCAGAGGCGGGGTCCTGCCGTTGGCGTAGTCGGAGCAGGCGGGCGGGGCGCTGCGCGGGGGGAATCGGGGTATCGTGTTGGGAGCGGCTTCGAAGGTCACGCTTCGAGCAGCCGGGAGCGGTAAGCTTGGCTCGCGGTGTTCGGTGGAGGCAACGACGCTGGCTGCGGGAATTCCGCGAGCGACGAGGAAGTCTGCGACCGCTTGCGCGCGGGCTGCGG
Source organism: Polyangiaceae bacterium (assembly GCA_035281385.1). Classification (GTDB taxonomy): domain Bacteria; phylum Myxococcota_A; class Polyangia; order Polyangiales; family Polyangiaceae; genus PMG-095. Next base: position 13,179 of record DATEDZ010000290.1, on the reverse strand, counting down.
CGAGCTTTTTCGAGCCGTCGCGCTCTTCGGTCGGATCCGAATGGCCCAGGACGAGGATCTTGCGGCCCTCTCGAGCTGTCACGCCGAACATGCCGAGCATGTTTTCTAGATCGCAGTACGCGGTGCGCGAAAGCGCGGCAAGGCCAGTCTCGAATACGACATACACCGGAATGACTACGTTGCAGTTGCGGAGCGGCATGACCACGCTCTTGCCGTCGTTTTGGCAAGAGTAATCGCTGCAGCCGTCGAACCCTGTCCAACCCGGCCGGCAGTGGCGGGCGCGCACCCAAGCCTCACAACCTGCGCGAGTTGGAAAGGTCGTGAAGGGGGGCGCTGTAGCGCGCGAAAATTGGCAGCATTGATTGGTGTCCGGTAGCGTGGTCCACAGCACGGGACCGTGCGACGGCTCGGTCGGACACTCTGCTGTCAAGGGACCCGAGCAGGCTCCGAATCCGTCGCCTTCACAGTGACCCCGCTCACAGGGTTTGGCTCCCTCGCTACTCGGCAAACCGTAGTCGTGCGTCACCGCGGTCGGGCATCGAGCTTCAGCGCGAACGGACTGAGCTTCCGCTCGGCGCGGAGCGACGCTCATCGGCTGTCGAGGTGCGGGCGCCGCTAGACGAACGCCACGCTCGCCGGTGCACGCCACAGCAAGCAACAGCGCGAACCAAGCCGAGGCTCGAACGGCCATCGCCTGTGCAAGATACCGCCTACTCGGAGCTCACGCTACTCGAGACCGAGTGGAAACGCCACGGTAATGGCACCTCGTGATAGGTGCGACGCGAGTCACATCACTCGAGCCCGAGCCGCTGCATGTCTTCTTCGTCGAGGCCGAAGAAGTGCCCCACCTCGTGCAATACGGTGTTTCTGACCTCCTGTCTCAGGTTCGCCTCCCCTTCGAAGGCAGCCGCGTGGTTGTGAGAGAAGATCAGAATCCGGGTCGTGGTGAGCGGCGCATCGGGCCCTGAAAGCTCCTCCGAGGTGGCGCCCTCGAACCAGCCGAGCAGTCGCGCGTCGACGCCCTGCTCTACCAGCGCGCGGCTGGGGCGTGGGTCGACCAGGATCGTCACCGGCCCGAGGCGCTGCATGAAATCGTCGGGTAGCTCGGCGAGCGTGCGCTCCACCTCGTCACAGATGATGCTATCGTAGTCGGGCAGCGGCGTCTCGGCATCGAGGCCGTCGAGCCGCAGCACTTCGAGCATCTCCCGGCGCCGCTCCGTTTCACGTCCCAAGTCCTCGTAGGCCAGAGCCGCCTCGTAGTGCGCGTCTGCGCAATCCGGTTCCTCTCCGATCCACGCCAACGCCTCTTCGAGCGCAGCCTCCGGGGTCACCAGGCCTATTTGAGCATACCCGTGAACTCCTGATCCATACTCCAGGCCTCGACGACCTTGCGCTCCACGATGCGATAGAACCAAACCGAGCGAAAGTTGACGACGCGGTTCGTTGCGGGAAGGCCCTGAAACTCACCGGTGTGACGCATGCGCACGTCCCAGTGCTGCGCCACGCGGTCGCCTTCCGCGACCTCATCCTCGACCGTGATCGACAGGTCGGAGAAGGCCTTGTTGCCTTCCTGCATGCCCTCCAGGTAGTCGTCGCGACCCATCACCTGGGGCACGCCGACCATGTGCCACTTCAGCTTTGGCGAGAGCAGCTCGTGTACCGATTGAACGTCGTGCCGGCCGTGCGCTTCGACGAGCTCTCGCGCAACTGCCTTGATGTCGTGAATTGCCATGGGCAACCTCCAGGGGGAGTCAAAGCATCTAGAGTGCCAACCAAGGCCGCGCTGGTAGCGGGCGTCAGCCGACGTCTGGCTCACAGCCCATCGAGGCAGCACATCACGAACGCAGGCGCGCCGTCGGCCACCACCGGAACCCGTGCCTGCACAGGCGTACACCACGAACAACCGGTGTAGATCGACGTCAGCACCGAATGGTGCCCTGAACTTGCGCTGACCGCGGCCGTTTTCTCTGGGAGTCATGTCTCTCGAGCGTAACTTTGGGCAGACACCGGCAACCGTGACCGTGGCTCTCGTCGATGGCACGACGCACGTGGGCGCGCTCGCGAAGTTCTCGCCCGCCGTTGCCGATCTGGCGCTGGTGGCCCCCAAGGGCACGTCGCCGAAAGTGCCGTTCCCCACCGAGCGCATCGCCTACGTCGGCTTTCATCGTAGTGCCGGCGATCCTCCGCAGTTGCCGAGCGCGCGCCGCGGCGGCCTCAAGGTGCACCTATCGAGCGCGGTCTCGTTCCTGGTGGATCCGGAGCCCAACCCGCCCGGCACGCTCGGCTTCTATGCAAAACCCGCCGAACCGAACAGCCCGTTTCGCGAAATCTTCTTCTACAACCACGGCGTTCGTCTGCGCGAGATCAACGAGCCGCTCGGATCCATGCTCGTCAAGGAAGGTCGCGTCGGTCAAACCGAGATGGAGCAGGGCCTGAAGGCCCAAAAAGATCAGCCGCGTACCCCCATTGGACAGATCCTGGTCGAGCACAAGCGCGTCGCGCAGAGCGCCGTCGACCAGGCTGCCGTGCTGCAGAAGCGCAAGGGCACGCGCCTGGGCGAGGTCTTGATCGAAGCCGGCCTGGCCAGCGCGGCAGATATCGAGTTTGCGCTGACCGAGCAGCGCAAGCGTGGCGGCAAGCGCATCGGGCAGATTCTGGTGGAAATGAACCTGGTCTCGGAGGTCGATCTCTCGACGACTCTGGCCAAGAAGTTCCAATTGCCATTCGTCGATCTCGACACCTGCGTCGTCAATCTCTCGGCGCTCGAGTCGTTGCCGCGCGACTTCATCATCAAGCACAAGCTCCTGCCGCTGGACGTGGACCAAAAGATGCTCACGGTCGCGCTCAGCGATCCGCTGGCTATAGACGCACTCGACCAGGCCCGACAAATCGCGCAGTGCCACTTGCTCGAAGTCGTGGCCACCCCCAGCCAGCTCGAGCGCTACATCCCCACCTACCTCGATCAACTGGATCAACGCAAGATCGCATCCGAGATGGACGTGATCTTGAAGGGTCTGGCGGCCGACGACGTGCAGGCCGTTGGCGAAAGCGACGCCGCGGAGACCTCGAGCGTCAAGGAGTCGGACAACTCGATCATCAAGCTCGCCAATCAGATCATCATCGACGCCTACCGCCGCGGCGCCTCCGACATTCACATCGAGCCCAACGGCAAGGAGCGCACGGTCACGATCAGGTTCCGCATCGACGGCGACTGCGTCGCCTACCAAGAGATCCCCGCGACGTTTCGGCTGCCGATCGTGGCGCGCTTCAAAATCATGGCGCTGCTCGACATCGCCGAGCGCCGCAAACCGCAAGACGGCAAGATCCGCTTTCGGGTCGGCGAAAAGCAGATCGAGCTACGCGTCGCCACCATCCCCACCGTCAACAACAACGAAGACATCGTGCTGCGCATCCTGGCGGCCTCCAAGCCCATGCCGCTCGAAAGCATGGGCATGAACCCGACCGTGCTCGGGAACCTCAAGCAGGTCGTCAGCAAACCCTACGGTCTCGTGCTGTGCGTCGGACCGACCGGCTCCGGCAAGACCACGACGCTGCACTCCGCGCTCGGCTTCATCAACACCGTCGACATGAAGATCTGGACCGCCGAGGATCCGGTCGAAATCACCCAAGCCGGGCTGCGCCAAGTCCAAGTCAATGCCAAGATCGGCTTCACCTTCGCGAACGCCATGCGCGCCTTCTTGCGCGCCGATCCCGACGTGATCATGGTCGGCGAAATGCGCGATCTCGAGACGGCCGGCACCGCCGTCGAAGCCTCACTCACCGGTCACCTCGTGCTCTCGACGCTCCACACCAACAGCGCCCCCGAGACGATCACGCGCCTCATCGACATGGGCCTCGACCCGTTCAGCTTCGCCGACGCCTTGCTCGGCATCCTCGCTCAGCGCCTGGCCCGCGGCCTTTGCAAGCAGTGCCGCGAACAGTACACTCCGAGCGCCGGCGAGCTCGACGAAATGGCCGCCGCTTACGGCGCCGAAGCCTTCGCGGCCCTGCTCCAAGAAGAGCACGCCTTCGGCGTCAAGCTGTGGAGGGCGCCCGGCTGCCAGGCGTGCACTCAATCCGGCTACAAGGGCCGCGTCGCCCTGCACGAGCTGCTCGTTGGCAGCGACGACCTGAAGCGCTGCATCCAGCGCAAAGCGCCCATCGACGAGATCCGCAAGGTCGCCGCCGACGCCGGCATGATCACGCTGCTCCAGGACGGCGTCCGCAAGGTCCTCGCGGGCCTCACGGACATCAAACAAGTCCTGGCCGTCTGCAGCCGCTAGCAGTCCCGCGTGAAAGATTCCTCGAGGTGAACTGGGTTGGGTTGAGGATTGTATTCGAAGCGGACTAGGCTGGCCCGGCGCTCTGACAGCAGGAGAGCTCATGGCCATCGATCGCTCCGATTTCTTGATCCTCGCAAGCACGCTCGCCGCCGGCGGCGCAGGCGGTTGGTTCGTCCGCGATCGCAGCCCCGACATGCGACCTCCACCACCGGCACCGGCGCCGCCCGTAAAGGCGAGCGCCAGCACACCGCCGTGGCCGAGCGCGGTCGCGGTCGTGGACGCCAACCCTCCGGCCGCGTGTGACGACGGCCAGGGTACGCCCGAACAATGCCCCAGCGTCGGCCCTGCCGACGAAGGCATCTGCAACAACATCATCTACAAGCGATGTCAGGAGTTCAAGACCGCCTTCAAGCCCAACGTCGCAACCCAGGCGGTCGCGTGCCTGCGCGCGTTAAAAGGTCATGAGCGCTGCGATCCGCTGCGCATCAACCAGTGCGGACACATGGCCTTGATGGCGGCTTGCCCAGACCCGGCGCCGCCGCTCAAGGGGCAACTATCGAGCGCTGCCGAGACCACACCAGCCAAGGTCACGCTCAGCGCAGACAGCAGCGTGGCGGCCTCGCCGGTCTCCACCGCCTGCGAAAGCATCCTGAAGACTTGCAACAATCCGCCGCTCGGGCCGACGCTTTCGGATTGTCGGCAAACGCTCGCGGGCATGAATGACCTCGGCCGCGCCAATATGGTCGATTGCGCGAGTCGGCACTGCACCGATCGCGGCCTCTACCTGTGCGAGGGCGTTCCCAAGACACCTTAGCTCAGCGCTTGCTGCTTCGACCCGAAGTCTTGCGCGGAGCTTTCTTCTTGGCGGGCTGCTTGGCGGTCGGCTTCCTGCCGGCCACTTTCTTGCTCGTCTTCTTGAGCTTGGGTGGCAAGCGCGCGGCGTAATCCACCGCGCGAGAGCTCCAGGCCAAGAGCTCCTCGGGGTCGTGCGCGAGCTGTTCGGAAAGCTCGAGCCAGCCGCTCATCACGCGACCCTTCATCGGGGCAAAGGGGGTGGCGAGGCGGCGCTCGAGCAACTTCGCCTGGTCGTCCTCCGAGAGCTTGACAACACAGGTGTTCTGCCAGAGCCCGACTGCCATATTGCCGTTCACGAAGGCGGCATCGTAGCCAAACATCTTGCGGGGCTCGGCCCGCGGCAGCTGCTCCAGCACCGCGCGAAACTCCGCGATCAGTCCCGGGCTCGGCTTGGTGAGCTTCATGCGGGTTCATCTTAGTCTCGAATTGGGCGATTTCGCCTCGGGAATAGGCAGGCGGCATTTTCGTGCTGGCGGTCGGGCTGAAGCTCGACTCGCATGAAGGGCTGACCGCCGACTTTCGGGGACGGCGAGATCTGGTAGCCACGCCGTTATCTCCGCGCAGCGACCTCGCGGTAAACTTGCCAGGTGACCGCAGCTGTCTCGTCCCAGCTGAAGCTCGCGGCCCGCTCCATACCGCAAGCACGGAGCTCGGAGCGTCGGGCTTCGTCTGTCGCGAGCAAGAGCGCGCCTTTCGCCAGCCCCTCCGCGTCGCCGGGCGCGGCGAACGTTCCCGCGCTGCCCAGCACTTCGCGAAGCGCGGGAATATCGCTTGCCACCACCGGACAGCCGCAGGCCATGGCTTCGAGCGCCGGCAAGCCAAAGCCCTCACCCAGCGAAGGCTGCAGCAGCGCCGTAGCCGACTGCAACACTGCCACGAGCTCGGTTTGCTGAAGCCCGGGCACGAATGACACTCGATGCCCCACGCGCAGCGTGTGCGCTAGACCGTGCAAACCCCTGCCCGGCTCGAGCCGCTGTACCAGTACGAGCCGCTCCTTGACTCGGCTGGCAATCGCCGCGAACGCGCGCACGGCCAGGTCGTGCGCCTTCGAAGGTTGGTTCTGCCCGACTACCAAGAAATAAGGTTCCGTCCCTCCCAGCGCACGCGCTGCGTCGGCTCGGGCTATCTCGAGGGACTCTGGTGGTCGGAACTGCGCCTCGCAAGCGTTCCGCGTGACGACCAGCTTGGACCTGACCTCGGGGAAGAGTCGCACGATGGCGTCCGCTGAGGCGTTCGAGACCGTGAGCAAGCGCGCAGCCACGCGCAGCGCGCGCCGGATGCCGGTGCCATAGTAGCTACGGCTGAGGGGCCTGAGCCAAGGCCGCGGCTGGCACCAGTCAACGTGCTCGAGCCACATCAAATCATGCACGGTGACGATGGCGGGGCAGGGCAGACCATAGCCGAGGATGTTCGCTGGCGCGTGAAAGACATCTTCCGGCATCAACCTGCCAAGCAGACGAGGAGCCAGCAGCGTCGTCAGGCCCGCGGGAGAGGCCAGCACCGTTTCGTAGCTGACGCGCTCGCCTCGCGCGAAAGGTGCCGCCGCGGGCCGCACCCAAAAGTGCAGATTCGCGTCGGGCGCCAGGCTGGGCAGACGGCTCCCGAGCGCGCGCACGTACTCGCCGATGCCGCTTGGCCGTGGGCCAACGTAGCGAGCATCGACGACGAAGCGCATGAGCCGCCGGACGTATGGAACTACGGCGGGGTGCGGTCAACTATTGTCGCCAGCCGCCTGCATGACGAGGGCTATAGTGACGGCCCGGCTTTGCTCACGACCAGTTTGCTCCTCCAACTTTCTTTGCCCTTCGCGACTGCTGCTGCAGCGCCTCCGCAAGACCAGCCCGCTGCTCAGCACGCGGCGGCGCCACAGACCACCGCGGCGGCGGAACCGAGCCCCCACCGGTTGAGTTGGACGTTTCCACGCTTCCGCCTTTGGCAGTACGCCGCCAGCGTGGCTGTCACGGGTACGAACTTGTACTTCCAATACGGCACCGGGGCCTTTCCGGACCAACGCTGGAATAGCCCCATTCTGTTCGACGAGTGGGCGCGCGGCATTCGGGCCGACACGCCAGAGGGTCGCCGCCGCGTGGCCGAGGTCAGCGACTACATGTGGCACGGCACCCAGTATTACACCGTCGTCGTCGACTCGCTGCTCGTGCCGCTAGCGTTCGACCGATTCAATCTCGATGTGGCCTTGCAGATGAATCTGCTCAACTGGCAGGCCATCGGGCTCAGCTTCTTCATCCTTCGCCTGACGCACGTCACGGTCGGCCGCGCGCGACCCTCCGAGTACGGATGCAGCAACGAACCAGGAGCACGCTTTCCCTGCGTGAAGGGCCGCGGGCCAAGCTTCATGGGGGGACACGTGGCCATGGCGGCCACGGGAGCGGGCCTGGCGTGCGCCCATCACAACGCCCTTCCGCTGTATGGCGGGGGCTGGCCCGACATCGCGGCTTGCGTGGTGCTCTCGGCGAGCGCAGTTACGGTCGGTGTGCTGCGCGGCGTGGCCGACAAACATTGGGCGAGTGACAATATCCTCGGCGGGCTCGTCGGGGGTGCCATAGGCTTCGGCTTGCCGTATCTCCTACACTACCGCTACGGGCACCGTGAAGGGTTCGCAGCCGGGCGGCTGGGGTCCAGGCTGGTCGTCGCTCCCCTAGTGTCCGATGACGTCTGGGGTGTCGGGGTGAGCGGCTTCCTGTGAAGCCACGGGGACGGCCTCCCGCGTCACATCAGGCACTTGGCATGCGCGCTGCACGGGTGTTGCCGAGGCTGACGCATGAACGACAAGACCAAGAAAAATGCGCTCGAAGGCGAAGGCAGCTACTCGGGCACGCGGCTCTACAACGCGGGCCTAGCCAAGCACGTCCGCAGCGCAGACGTAGCCGCACTCGGCAAAAAAGCGGCCGAAGCGCTGGACGGCGCGGAGGGCGAAGCCCTGCGCCAAGCGGAAAAGCGGGGCAAGGCGGGGCCTCGAAAGGCACGCCGGCCGACGCCAGCGCGTCAGGCACGCAGTCGCGCCGCGCACCGCTAGACGATCACACGCGCCGGCGCACGGACGCCACGCTGTGACACACCTACCGCGTCACATCAGCCGCCGGTGGGCGCGCGGTGCGCTTTGGCTCGCCGCCAGGCAAACGTCGCCAGGCCGAGCGGCAGAAACAGCAGGGTGAAGGCGAAGCCGATCAGGCCGACGAGCAGGCCGACCGCGAGCGAGAGCCCGAAGAGCGCAGCATCCGAAAACCGCAGCGGAGGCGTCGCGTCGTCCACACCCATACGGCCCCGAACCTCCGCCACGCGGCTTTCGAGCAGCTCCTCGAGATCATTGCCGTAGAGCGAGCGGCTGTGGCGACCGCGCAGGAAGGCTCGAAGCGTGCGGCGCGGCGCGATGAGCAGACCGCCGAACATGCCGCCGAGGTTCAGCTGCCAGGCCGCCACGAAGCCCTTGCAGCCCGCCGCGATTTCCCAAGCCGAGATTTCGAATTCACCGACGATGTCGGTGTTGTAACCAGTCAGCACGTGGTGAAGGTCGTGGTAGCGCACGGCTCGCACGCGTGCCGGTGTGTTGGGAAATGGCATCGGCACCGGACCGAGCTTGAAGTCGACCCAGGGGTCGTCGTAGCCGCCATTTTCACCGAAGCTATTGACCTGGAAATACAGCGCGCGTGCCTGGCGCATCGTGCTCTGCGGGTCGTATTCGGCGATGGCCATGCTTGCTCCGGGCTCATGCTAGATCCAAAAGCGTGTAAAAGTCGTAGCCACCGGCAAGTGGGCTGGGTAGCCTGAAAAAACTGGGCATGCTCTCGCCTGAAGCCAGCGACGCTCTCGCCGTGTTGATGCAGGCGCTGACGCAGCAGCCGGAGCTCGAGCAGTCGGTGCACGCGCGCTGGCGCGCGCGCGGCGTTGCGGGCGCCGGGTCCGGCTCGACGCTGGCGCCGGAGGTCGCGAAAGCCGCCGATGGGTTGAACGCCGCTCTCGTCGCGCTGGTCCAACCCGGTCAAGACATCGCGCCGCTGTCCAAGCAGTTTGCCGAGCCCTCGGCGCCGGTGTTGCTGCTTTGGTGCTACGCCAGCACTTGGCGGCGCGACATCCAGCTCGCGCCGATCTTGACGCTGGCTGCCAAGCAGGCGGATCTGCGTGAGCGTGTCGCCGCGGTCGCAAGCAGCCGCGTGCTGGAGGGGCCGCTGCTCGACGCGCTGGCCAGCGCGCCTCTGATCGGGGACGGTGAGCAGCTGGCCTTGCCGCAGCATGCAGAGGCGCGCGCTCGGCTCGAGATCTTGATTTGGGAAGCAGGCGCGAGCGCGCTGGAAGTGCCGGCCATCGGGCGTTGGTTGTACGGCGCCGCGTCGACCTTCGAAGAGATGGTGCACAAGCCGGCGCGCGGCGCGCTGCGTGGTCGGGTGCTGGCGGCGCGCTGTCTGGAGGTGAGCGTTTCCGGAATGCCCGCGATGGCAGATCCGGAGCTCGTCGGCAAGACGCTGCAGGTGCTGCAGCCCCTGCTGCTGCATCCGGAACCGCTGGTGTGGATCCACGCGGCGCGTGCGCTGGGACGCCTGACCGGCAAGCTCGAGCAGATGGAGGGCACGCTGCTCGACTGGGTGCTCGGTGAGTCGGCGGTGCTGAAACAACGCGCCATGACCGCCTTTGCGTCGCTGCCCGAACAGCGGCTGAAATTCCTGGGCGGCCAGCTGATCGCGCTGCTGGAATCGCCGGCGGAAGCTCAGTGGGCGCTGGGCGCGGCCGCTGCGGCCACGCCCTACCTGTATTTCGAGCGGCGTCCGCTCTGGGACAAGCTCGCCCAGCGCATCTTGAAGGGCGACGGCGGTGCGATCGCCGGCCGAGCGCTGGCGCGCGGCCTATCGGTGATCTGGCGGCGCGGTCACCAATCGGCCGACATCGAGCAGCCGCTGCTCAGGCTGCGCGAGATGGCCTGGGGCGCCAGACCGTCGTCGCTCGACGAGCAGCGTCGCTGGATCGAGGTCACGGCCGTCACCGACGCGGTGGAGCGTGCCGAGCGCGACCCACTGGATCTGGAGCTGGGGCTCGAAAACCTGATCCGCCTGGCCGCGCAATACGACGATGAGGAGGCGGATGCGCGCGCTGCGCGCTTCGCTTCGTCCATCACCGCCACGTTCCAAGAAGCGCGCCGTATCGCGGTCGGTATGGGTCGGCTGCGGCAGCGCGCTGCTGCCATGAACGCGATGGAGGGCTGCGCGCGCGCCTTTGCGCTACGGCTTTGGGGTCCGATGCTCGCAACCAGACCGGCGGGGCATCCCTTCGATCAACCAGATCTCGAGGAGACTTGGGGCCTGATCTCCCGTGCACCCTCGGAGATCCTGGATTTGGTGCGCGAGCGGCGTCGCAGCGGAGGCGAGTTCGATGCGGAGCTGCAGCTAGAAGTGCTGGCGGTGCGGCTCGGTGGCTACGCGCTGGACGCCTGTGGCGAAGCCGCGACGCTCGGACCGGGTCGCGGTCCGACCGCGCACGACACCTGCCGTTGGCTGCGTAAGATCGAAGGCTTGACCGACGGCTCGCGCGAGCTGCCACCCGCGCTCAAGAGCGCGCTCAGCTCGCTGTTCTGGCGTCTGGTGGATACCACGCGCGGTACGGCGCTCGGCGAGGTCGACGACGTGGAATGGCTCGGCCCGTTCGCGGCCTGGTGGGCCCTGGTCATCGATCGACCCGCTACGCTGCAGCAGCTGGCCAACGCGCTACCCATGATGGCGCCCGCTGCGCTCGCCAGGTGCTGTGAGCGGGCCGATATCTTGCGCGCGGCCGTCTCGGCCCAAGCGCCGGAGGGCGCCTGGGGACCCGCGGCCGCCGAGGCGCTCGAGTCGCTCCACGCTGGCTCGACCGAGCTGGCACACGCGCTGGCTGGGCTCGCCGCGGCTCTGCAAGCCTTCGCCGCAGCAGCGGGACCGAGGCCCAACCTGGAACAGATGTGCCTGGAGCTGGTGCACGCCGCCGATCGCCTGCACTCCGCGCTCGCCGATCCGGTGAAGGCGCTGCATGCCGTGCACGAACAGAGCGCCGAGAACGCCCGTGCTCGCAGCGAGGAGAACGCACCCCGCATCGCCACGTTGGTGGCGCGCGCCATCCGAGCGCGTGAGCTCGGGCTGCTGGATGTCTGGTTCGCGGCGCTCGGCCCGATCGCCTCGGCGCTGCTGGAGGAAGCGGTCGGCGCCGCCATCAAGCGCACACCGCCGCCACCGCCCAAGACCAAGAAGGCGGAGCCCAAGCTGATCGAGGGTTACGAGCTGGTCAAGGCCATCGGCGAGGGCGGCATCGGCTCGGTGTGGCTGGTGCGCAAACCCGGCGCGGATCGCTTGTTCGTGCTCAAGATCCCCAAGGCGGACGCGCTATCGACGGCGACCGACGTCGAGCGCGAAGGCATCCTGACCTCCTTCGTGGAGGAGGCGCGCGTGCTCGCGGGCCTGTATCACCCCAACGTCGCCAACATCATCGACCGCGGCGTAGCCGAGGGCATGCCGTTTCTGGTGCTCGAGTACCTGATCGGCGCGGACCTGAAGCAGTACTCCACTGCGCGCCGCATGACGCTGTTCGAGCTGCGCCAGGTGGTGATGGAGTCGTGTGCAGGGCTCGCAGCGCTGCACGGCGCGGGCCTGGTCCATCGGGACATCAAGCCAGCCAACATCTGGCTGCGACTACCGCTCTCCGGCGGCGAACGCTTCGACCCGAGCAAGCATCGCGACCCGGCACGCACGCAGCCGCTTTCGTCCGTGGTGATCGACTTCGGCATGGTGCGGGCCATCCGGGTGCCGTCCGACGCCAGCGGGCGTTTCGTGGCCGGTACCGCCGGTTATATCGCGCCCGAACAGGTGCTCGACCCCGTCGAGCTGGATCCGCGCTCCGACGTCTACGCGCTGGCGGGCACCATCTACAACGTCACGACCGGTCGCGCTTTCTTCGACGAGATCGACAACCCGCGCGATCGCATCATCGCTCACATGCGCCGCGACCCCTTCGAAGACGAGTCGCGCCTGGAAGGCTATCCGCCCGCCATCGCGAACCTGCTGCGCGCCGCCACCGCCATCGATCCCGCCGATCGCCCGTCCCCGCTCGAATTCGGCCGCGCCTTCGCCACGGGGCTGTAGCTCAATCGTGTGAGGAGCGCCGTCATGGGTGGTCGTCCCCGGGGGACCGTGATAGGGCGACTCGGTGAGCCTGTGGTTCACCGAATTCGGCGGTCACAAGATCGGCCGACTCACACCGACGTATTGACTGCCCGCGCGGGGTTACGGCGCCGAAGTGAAGCTGCCGCCGCGGACGTGCTTGGCGACGATGTTGCCACTTTCGGTAAAGGCGGGGTCGATGTCGCAACTACAACGCAAATTCCCTGGAAAGGTTGTGGGGTCGCGTCGGCATGAATGGTCAGGAGTACTGGATTGGAGCCATCATGAACGTCGCGTTGCGCAAGCTCGGTGGCCTGGGGTTGTCATTGGCGGTGACCAGCCTTGCCGCGTGTACCGCCGTGGTTGGAGGCTCGGAGCCCCCAGGCGGTTCAGCTGGGGGCGGCCCTGGCGGGGGCGGCTCAGCCGGGGGCGGCTCAACCCCGCAGAGTTGCAGTGCTCCTGGGCCGGCACCCGCGGCAGCGCCGCTCCGCCGGCTGACTCAGTTCGAGTACAACAATACCTTGAAGGACCTGGCCGGTGCCCAACCCGTGGAGCTAGCGTCAGAGGACAAAGGCAACTTGTTCGCCAACGACGTGGCGAAACAGTCCGTGTCAACCGCGCTGGTGAAGGCCTACCACGCCGCGGCCAAGGCCACTGCCGCGTCGCTCACCACCGACGCCAATCGTATCGCCAGCGTTTTGGCGCCGTGCGCGGTTGCCCCTGCTGCACCAGACGAAGGCACCTGTGTGGCGACAGTGGTCAACGCCTTCCTGCCAAAGGCCTACCGCCGGGCCCTCGCACCAGGCGAAGCTGACCGCTTCGTCCAGCTATTTCAACGCGTTCGTTCGAGTGGGCAAGCGTTTTCCTCGAGCCTCGCGGCGGTGGTCGAGGCTGCGCTGCAGAGTCCC
>DATEDZ010000289.1:0-6846 GCA_035281385.1 Polyangiaceae bacterium | reverse complement strand
AACCCAGGTTTTCAGCCCTCGCGCGCCGATTATTAGCCAATATTAGTTAGCTAGTATCTAGCGCGCTGTAAGGTGCACCTGCGTTCTCCCTCCAGCGCAATGTGATTTTCGTTGCCCCGGCAAACCGTTTGTCGCTCTAGGGTCTAGGAGGCTGGTGTTTTTCAAACCCTCAAAAAGCAAAGCTTTTTGAGCCTCCCCTCTACGCGGCGGCTTCGCCGATTTGGACAGCTGGTGTTTCACACCAGCCTCCTAGTTGCGGGTCAACACGAGCTCGATACGGCGGTTCTGTTGGCGGCCTTCGGCGGTGGCATTGTTCGCGGCGGGGCGGTACTGGGCGAAACCCATGGCGGTGAGGCGATCGCCGGGAACACGGCCCTTGTCTTGGAGGAAGCGGACGACGTTGGTGGCGCGGGCGGTGGACAGCTCCCAGTTGGTGGGGAAGCGCTCTTGGGTGGTGGGGCTGACGACTTTGGCGCTGTCGGTGTGGCCGGCGACTTGAATCGTGTACTGTTTGAGCTCAGCGAGAGTGGGAGCGACTTGTCCGAGCACCTTCTGGCCGCTTTCGTGCACGTCCGAGTTGCCCGATTCGAACAGGATCTTGTCTGCCAGATCCACGATCAGGTCGTTGCCGCGACGCTTGATGTGCACGTTGCCAGCTTGAATTTCCCCTTCGAGCTTGGATGATAGCTCACCCTGAAGGCGCTTCAGCTCGGCCTCGATCTTCTCCTTCTCCGCCTGCGTCTGAACGAGCTGACCGGACAAGCTTTCCTGTGCGCGCTTCATGTCCTCGAGCTTCGTTTCCGAATCTTTGAGCCTTTGCCCCGCGCGCTTGACGCGCTGGTCGCGGTCCTCGATTTGTCTCTGCAAATCGCTACGGTGTGCGCGCAGCGGTAGGTACAGGTAATAGACGCAAGCTGAAGCGACTCCCGCCAGCAATACGAACAACAGCCAACCGAGCCAGCCACCACGACGCGGGATCTTGTACTCGGGCTCAGACCAGGTTTCGTAGCGCTTTGCCATGGGGTCTCCGCTCGAGCGTGGTGTCTCGAAAGTAACACCAGGTCCGCGTTCGCGCGACTGAAAGCAGGAGCGCAGCGTGGCAAAAAACGTCGTCTAAATCACGGAGCGGACTGAATACATTGTGGTCGCGCCACATGCCTCGTAGGGTGCGCCGCATGACCAAGCGCGACGATTCCGAGGCCGACGAAAAGAAGGAGAAGGTCGAGGGAAAGAAGGAGAAGGTCGAGGGATCGGAGGAGGAGCCGAAGCAAGCTACCGCGCGCGGTAAAGACGACGAGGACGAAGACGACGAGGATGACGACGAGGACGAGGAGCCGGCAGCGGTAGCGTCGTCCAAGCCGTCTCGCAAAGTCTCCACATCGACGAGCGAACGCTCTGCCGGTCGACGTGAGCGCGCCCAGGCGCGAGCGCCACGGCCTGCAGGTAACGGCGCGGCGCCGATGAAGCGTGTCGTGCTGTTCGTGGTGGTCGCGCTTGCCGCCGGCGGTGCGGCCGGCTGGTTCGGTCATGAGGCGCAGGCCAAGGCGCGCGTGAGAGCCGAGGCCGAGGCGGTTCCGGCCGGCAGCGGCGCACCGGCTGGAGCGTGCGGCGCCTGGCAAAAAAAGCTCTGTGATACCGGCGGCGACACCTCTGCGATCTGTACTCAGGCCAAAGGTGCGACTGAGTTGCTCACGGCGTCGGGTTGCGAGGCGGGCCTCGCCGCGATGCCGGCGACGCTGACCAAGGTCAAGGCGATGCGCGCCTCGTGCGATACCCTGGTGGGCCGGCTCTGCAAGGATCTGCCACCCGGCTCGCCTGCCTGCTCACTGGTCAAGGAGAAGACGCCCGCATTCCCGAGCCAGCGCTGCGAGGAGATGCTCAAGCATTACGACGAGGTGCTGGGCAGCCTGCAACAGATCGATCAGCAAGGCGGCGCGCCCATGCCAGGTCACGGCGGACCGGGCATGCGCCCCCCCGGCATGCCGGCGCCTGCGCACTGACGTGATCGGCGAGTCGCCCGAGCGGCGCGCGCTGATCGATGCTGTTGAAGGGCGCGACGCTTTAGTCAGTCTTTCTTACCCGCGGCCAATAACGCGTCGAGACTTTCGGCGCGCTGGCTGGCGCGAAACTCGATCACGCGAAAGTCGGCCAGGCCTCGCGAGACGAACGGATCCTCACGCACGATGGCCTCGATCTGCTCTCGGCTGTCACCGAGCGCGAGGATGATGCCGCCGGTTCGCGGCACCTGACGGCCCGAGAGCAAGAAGCGGCCGGCCGCGTAGTGCTTGTTGAGCCACGCCACGTGCGCCCGCATGCTGGCGTCGATGGCGGAGAGCTCGGCCTTGTAGATCAGCTCGATCACGAACATGGGCTGTCACTCATACGGAGCGCAGCCTAGCGCATCGCACGCCCAATGCGAGCCACCGATGCCCAGCCGATGCGAGCCACCGATGCTCAGCCGAGCCTATTCCGAATCAGCGCAGCATGAAGTCGGCGGCGCTGCCCGTGAGCGCGATGATGACGGCGCCCAGGAAAGCGGGCAGGAAACCTCGAATGCTGAGCCGGCTGCTGAGCTTGTCGGCGATCAGCAGCACGATCGCGCTGACGATCAGCCGGGTGAGGAAGCTGAAAACGAAACCCAGACCGAGCGTGGCCACGCCGAGCACCACGAAGATGAGCCAGCCCAGAAAGAACTGCAGCACGCCCAGCAGTGCGGCCACGAGCGCGTAGCTCTTCCAGTCGCCGGTGATCTCGAAGCCGGACAGCAGCTTGTCGGCGAGCCACAAACCCACGGCCACCGTGACCCAGGAAATAAGCAGCGCCATCGGCTCAATCTGGAACCACTGCGTCGCGTCAGCAAGCCCCCTGTGCCGCGCGCTTGAGAGGTCGTCCGAATCGCTAGTTAGCAGCTTTGATCGCCTGACAGCGCAGCGCCAGCCCCACGGCTCCCAGGTTGGATTCGCCGAGGTGGGCGCGCATACCGGTAGCGAGCGTGCCGGCCGGACAGACGCGTTTGGGAGACCATTTTTCGCAGCTCGGGAGCTCGAGTCGTACGGGGGCTTTGGCAGGCTCGAGCTTGCCATTGCCTTCGATGGATGCACCCCAGAGCTCCACGCCGTGGATCTGGGGACCCGGAGCCTTGGCCGTGCACACCGAGATGCCGGTGACGAATTGCCCCGAGCCGATGTCGGCGCGCTTCCAGGATTGGGTCTGCTTGGGCTCGCAGAACCGAACTGGGTCCAAGGGGCGTGGGTTGGGGGCGTTGAAGCTGCTCTGTTCGAGCTGCATCGAGCAGGTGCGGCCATCGAAGTCCCAGAGCTTGAGAGCTTGCAGGCCGAAGAACTCCGTCGGGATCAGCGACTCCACGGCGCTGGCGCCCGTCGTTCCCGCGGGGTCTGTCCAGGTGGGGCTCTCCGCGCCCCATTGAAAGCCGGTTGGAATGGCCACGGCTACCGCGACCAAGCACGCGCTCGGGAGGGGACTCGGCCATTTCATGGACAGGGCTCGATTGTTGGACGCACGGAAGGTTCCTGACATTCAGCTGTCACGAACGGTCTGTACATTGCGGATTCAGCGGCACGGCCTCATATGAGGCGCCCCCCTAACCGGAGATGACAAATGACGGTAGCAGAAATCGCAAACACCTACGTAAAGCTCTGTAAGGAAGGGAAATTCGAGGAGTGCCTGGACGAGCTGTTCTCGAAAGGCGCAGTGAGCGTGGAGGCGTGGACACCGCCGGGTGTGGATCGAGTCGCAAGCGGCATCGAGGCGATCCGCGCCAAGGGCAAAACGTGGGTTGAAGCGCACGAAGTCCACAAGCTCGAGGTCACCGGCCCCTATCCGCATGACCAGCGCTTCGCGGTGCGCTTCGTGCTCGACGTCACCAACAAACCCTCCAAGCAACGGATGAGCATGGACGAGATCGGACTGTTTACGGTCGAGAACGGCAAGATCGTGCGTGAAGAGTTTTTCTACACCGGCGGCTGACGTCCGGACACGCCCGAAAGGTTCCGCGCAAGCAACTGGAAGGAGCTCTCGGTCTCGGCTCCCACTGGCGCGTTCAGCGAGCGCGCGCCATCAGCGCCACGCGGTAGTCGCGGATGGCCTGGCTGGCTGTCGGTCGATCGAGAAAGGATGCGAGCTCTTCGAGATCGATACCCGGCAGCAACTCGCTCGTGGCGACGTTTTGGTATTCCGTGTCCCGTAGGACGTGCACGCCAATGCGGTCGCCGCGCCAGAACCACACCTCTCGAACCCCGAGCTTGGCGTAGATGTCTAGCTTTCGGATGCCACCCGAGGTCCAGACTACCTCGATGGCGAGGTCGGGCCGAGCGGGCTCGGGCTCGTGCCCAAAAGACGTAACACTCGTCGGGCTCGAGGCCCCGCTCGGCCTCCTTCTTTTTCGAGTGTCCAGGACCCATACGGCGAAAACTCCACGCCGTGCTCGAGGCACCACACCTCGACAAGGCGTGCGAACGAACCCACGTGGAGGGTTGACCGAGCTCCGCGCGGGGCGTGGCCAAAGCGTCGAGCAAGCATCACCCCAGCGCCTGTTCAGCAGCACGCGCACCTTCGAGCCCGCGTCGTTTTCCGAATGTGCCGCCGAGGTTAGCCCCATTCAATGACATGGTGAAGCGACAGGGTCAGCCGTGGCGGGTCACGCGGTACCAGGTGATGGTAGCTTGCTGGGCAGGGGTCAGCTTGGCGGGTTGCTCAATGCGGGCAGACGTGGCGCATCCCACGGACCGCGACGTGGGGGGCAGCGCAGCCCAGCTCCCGAACGAGATGTCGAGTGGCAGCGGGGGCGCCCAGTCAGGGAGCAACCCGGGTGGGCAGCCGAGCCGGGGGGGCAGCGCTGGCAAGCCGAGCAGCGGCAGCGGCGGGCAAGTTGCCGGCAGTGGAGAAGGGGGTGCAGCCGAAGCGGGCGACATTCCAACCACCAGGGAGATCATGGACTCCTACCGCACCTGGGAGCCACAGACCCCCGAGCCGGTGGCCATCTCGGCCTACATCTTCCTGCTCTGCCGGCTGCCGACGCTAGCCGAACAGGCCTTCCTCGAAAGCGAGCACGGCGATGGACGCTACCTGCAAGATTGGGCGAACGCCGAGGCCGCATTGGGCATTGCCCGGCGCGGCGCACCGCCCTTCGCCCCGGGCTCGGTGATCGTCAAAGAGAAATACGTGGCATCAGCTGCGGGACCCGAGCTCGTAGCCGTCGCCATGATGATCAAACGCGAGCGGGGCTTCGCTCCGGCGCACGGCGATTGGGACTACGCCTACTACGAGCCAGAGCTCGGAATGATCCAAACCCAAGCGCAATCCGACTATTGTTCGGGTTGCCACGTGGGGGCTTCGGAGACTGATTTCGTCTTCGTCGACGGCTTGCATAAAGGCAAATAGGGTCAAGCCCGCGCCATTTCCACCGCTTCGGCAAGCCGGAGCGGTGACGATGACTGCGGGTGGCGGGCCCCCACCCACGGGCCCAGCAGCGGTCCTTGCCCTGACTTTTTGCGAGCAGCCCCGACGGGCGGAACCAGGAGAAACGCGATAAGATGCACGCCATGCAAGCGGTCAAGGCTCACGTCCGAAACGGCTATTTCGTCAGCGACGAACCCGCCAATTTGCCCGAGGGCACGGAGGTGGAGCTGCAGCTGGTGACGACTGATTCGTGGGCGGACATGGACCCCGAGGAAACGCGCCGAGCTCGAAGAGTCGATCGAAGAAGGCTTCCGCGACATGGAGAACGGCGACCACATGGAAGCCCGCGCGTTCATGGCTCAACTGCGAGCCAAGAATCAGTGAGGGTCGAAATCTCTAAACGTGCGCAGCGCTCCATTGAGCGCATCGACGTGCGCTGGCGCAAGCAAGCCGATTACCCGGAAATATTTAGGGTGGAGATGCACGGGTTTCGACTTTTCGGGTGAGCGGACGGTGCCGAGAATGCGGCCGCTCGGTGCTCAGATCGGTCTTTTGGCTACGCGTCTTTGGCCCGGACGCCGTCCTGTCGAGTTTCAGAGCCTTGCTTGGGGTACACACGAACGACTTTGCCGTCGACCCACTGAACGAGCGCAGTGTTGGTAGCAATGGCAATCTCCTCGGCTCGTTCCCGCGCCCGGCGCAGCGCCGGCAGTCCTTTTGCCAGGAGAGGGTAACCCGCTTCGTCGATCGGCCTGGAGTTCATTGTCGTCGCCCCCAGTCTAGCAGAATTGGCTGGTCCGCCGAGTTGTCGTAGTGGACCCAATGGTCGACAAGCGATCGATAAACCGCGTCGAAATTGCGTCGCCCCAGTGTGAAACGGCGGCGAATGACCGCCTCTGGAACAGCGTGGCCTCCTTGGGCAATGCGCTCCGCGACCCTACTCACTGCGAGGTCGGGGGAAGCCAATGATAGGAACCACAGGCTGACGTGATATCCACGCCCTTGCCAGTTCGGGATGGATCGCGTGTAGCTCAGATCGGCGAGTGTGGTTTCGAAAGCGAAGCTTTGGTCACGTTCAACGCAAGTACGAATCGCGGCGAGCATGGCGCGCCCTGCTTGCATGGCTGCCTGCTCCGGCGCACCCGGGGACATTTCGGCTGCGATGAGGTCAGCATTGATGAAGGTCGGGCAGCGTGCATCCGCAACCAAGAATTCGCGGGCGAACGTCGTCTTTCCGGCTCCATTAGGGCCGGCCAAGATCAGAATTTCTTTGGAAGCAGGCCTTGTCGAAGCTCGCTGCCCAACCGCGGCTGCGCGAGCGTTGAGCCCGGCTCAGAAATCGAAATGAGCCGCGATGGAGGGGACGAACGCGACCATCAAGCCGAAGCCGGTTTCGCGATCCAGGCTCAAAATACCGGGGCGCGCGGT
>DATEDZ010000288.1:0-20668 GCA_035281385.1 Polyangiaceae bacterium | reverse complement strand
GCCAGGACCTGCCGTGCAGGGAGCTCGATTGGTGGAGTGAAACGGGCGTAGGCCCGGTCCCTTTCGACCGGTCCCGGCGCATGTTACGCTGGAGCCAATGACTGCTGCGCTTCGCCTGGATCAGCTCGAGCAAGACCAGCGCGTGGTGCTCATGGGCATGTCTTGGCAGGATTTCGAGGCGTTCCTGGCGCTGCGCGGCGATCGCGCTGGCGTGCGCATGTACTACCTCGACGGAGAGATCGAGATTGTGAGCCCAACGAAAATTCACGAGGGACGAAAGAAAACTCTCGCGCGCCTGCTGGAAGTCTGGTCGTTGGAATCCGACGTCGCCCTGAACGGCTTTGGCGCCTGGACGCTCAAGAACGAGAGGCGCGAAGCGGGTGCGGAGCCTGACGAGTGTTACATCGTGGGCGAGATCGACAAGGAGACTCCCGATCTCGTGATCGAGGTGGAATGGTCGCGCGCGCTCGGGCTTTCGAAGCGCGAAATCTACAGGCGGCTTGGTGTGCGTGAGCTGTGGACACTCAAGAGCAGCGGTGCGCTCGTCATCAATGTCGCTCAAAAGGATGAGTGGGTGGAGCAGCCCAGGAGCAACCTACTGCCGGAGCTCGATCCCGTTTGGCTCCTGTCGTTCCTCGGCATCGAACCGCAGAGCAGAGCGATTGCTACCCTTCGCGCCGCTCTTGGCGAGGGGCACCGCAGCGAGTAGGCGGTCGGCTGCGCAACTACTGGTCGTGATGGTGCTCGTGGTGCTCGTCGCCGCAGCGGGCGTCTTCCCAGCCGACCCAATAGGGGCCGTCGGGACCGTGCTCGCGCTTCCAGATCGGGACGCGCTGCTTGATGCGATCGATGAGCGCGCGGCAAGCCTGGAAGGCTTCGCCACGGTGCGCGGCGCCGGCGGCGCAGATGACGGCCAGCTCACCCACCGCGAGGGAGCCGATGCGGTGCAGCGCCGAAAGCCGCACGCCGGGTATCTCCGCCACGATTTCCTGGGCGATGCGCTGCATCTCTTTCTCGGCCATCGAGACGTAGGCGTGGTACTCGAGCCGCGTGACGGGGCGGCCATCGTTGTGATCTCGCACCACGCCGAGGAAGAGATCAACGCCGCCCACGTCGGAAGCCGAGACTGCGGCAGTTGCTTCCTCGACCGAGAGCGGCGTTTCCAGCACGCGAAACACGCTCATGCCGCAGGCTCCGGGTCGGTTCCGCGCCGGTAATCGCCGCTGCGACCACCCGACTTGTGCACCAGGTACGTCGGACCGATGACCATGCTGCGGTCGAAGGCTTTGAGCATGTCGTACACGGTCAGGGCCGCCACCGACGCGGCGGTCAGAGCTTCCATCTCCACACCGGTGCGGTCGAAGCATTCGACGACGACCGCGACGTCGACGGCGAGCGCCTCCGTATCGAGCGCGAGCATCACGTCCACCCGCGTGAGCGAGAGCGGGTGACAGAGCGGAATCAGCTCCGAGGTGCGCTTGGCGGCCATGACCGCGGCCACGCGCGCCGTGCCGAGCACGTCACCTTTGGGCGCGTCGCGCTGGGTGAGACGCGAGAAGGCCTCGGCATTCATGGTTACGCGGCTCTGAGCCTCGGCGCGGCGCTGGCTCGGCTGCTTGCCCCCTACTCCGACCATGCGCACGCCACCTTCCGGCGCGACGTGGCTCGAGTAAGCGCTCTGGCCGATGATCTCGGCGTAGGCCTGCTCGCGTCGCTCCTCGTTCTTGCCCAGCGCGACCTTCTCGAGCGCATAGCGTTCGAGCGGGCTGAGCGCCGACCAGCTGGCAGGCGGAATGGGTCGCGCGGGGCCGAACGCGCTCACGACCTCGTCGCGCGGGGCGAGCGGGGACGGATCCGGCCGCGCCTCGGTCGGCTCTGCCGCGGGCTCAGCGCGTTCTAGCAGCTGAAGCACGCGCGACGCATCGACGCTGTCGTGCGACCCGAGCTCCGAGAGCGCCTCGCGATCCGCGAGCGACAACGAGCGAAAACCGGCGAGCGACAGCCTGCAACCGGCATGGTCGAGCGCGCGTCGCGCCGCAATCGGGAGCAGCTCGAAGCCGCTGTCCACGCCGTCGAATCGAAAAAGTCGCACGGGCCGAGTATAGTCAAGACTGGGCGAAATACGATGGCGGCCGGCCGGCACGACGCTAGCCTTGGGGCGTGCTGCCACGTGTCTACGCCTTCGATGTCGACGATACGCTGGAAGTGTCGAACGGTCCGGTGGCCGTGGCGGCGCTCCGCGCGCTTGCGGACGAAGGGGACGTGGTAGGGCTCTGTGGCAACTGGGCGGTGCTCGTGCGCGCGGTGCCGGATTGGCACCGCTTCGTCTCGTTCCTCGGGCCATTTCACGTGACCAAGCCTGCGTTCCTGATTCAGCTACGCCTGCACGTGCCCGCGAGTGACTTCGTGATGGTCGGCAATGACCCGTCAACGGGCCACGGCAGCTCCGCCGATCGCAGCGCTGCCGAACAAGCGGCCTGGCGCTTCCTGCTCGAGCGCGACTTCGCCGCCGGTAGCCGCTGAGCGGAGGACGGTCATCGCAACCGAAGGGCAGCGCGGCCTCGCTCACCTAGTCAGAGAGGTGCCGGACCAGCACCCCCAACGACCGTCAGTGCACTTCGATCGACGACGGGAAGCCGAGCGACGAAAGAGCGGCGGGGTCGAAGGCGGCGTCGTTGAACACGTTGTCTACGAGCTGGAGATGGATGGGATAGGTCCCGGTAGGGCTGAATGCCGGAATCGTCAATGTGAAATCAAACGTTGGCCCGAGCGCAGTGCCACCCGTGAGGGGCAAGCTGCCTGTACCGACCGGATTCACACCCGAGCTGTGGCGCACGTCGAGCGAGCCGTTGCCCGTGTTTCCGCTGTTGAAACCGCTCAGGTCGTCCCGGGCTTCGATATGGACGAAGACCGTGGCGGGCCCCGTGCTGGTATCCACCTCGAGCGGCGCGATCGAGAATGCGACGAGCTCGGGAGGCGTCCTGTCTGGGACCGAGCTCACTTCGATCGATGAAGGAAGTCCGAGAGCCGCCAGGTCAGCCGTGTCGAACGTAGCCGTATTGAAGACGTTGTCGAGCAAGTGGAGCTGGATCGGGTAGGTGCCCGCCTGGCTGAACTGGGGGAACGTCAGGGTCAGGTCGAAGATCGGGTGCAGCAGGGTTCCGGCTGTGATGGGCAGGCTGCCGTGGCCAACGGGATTCGCGCCCGAGCTGTGCCGTACGTCGATCGAGCCGTTACCCGTGCTTCCGCTGCCGAAGCCACTTACGTCGTCCTGCGCTTCGATACGAACCGTCACGGTCGCCGGTCCCGAGCTCGTATCGATCGAAAGCGGTGATGCGGACAGCGAGATCAAGGAAGGGGGCGTGGTGTCCGAGACCGAGCTCACGGCGATCGATGAAGGAAGTCCGAGAGCCGCCAGGTCAGCCGCGTCGAACGAGGCCGTATTGAAGACGTTGTCGAGCAACTGGAGCTGAATCGGGTAGGTGCCTGCCTGACTGAACTGGGGGAACGTCAGGGTCAGCTCAAAGATCGGCTGCAGCGGGGTTCCCCCCGTTATGGGCAGACTACCGCTGCCAACGGGATTCGTTCCCGAGCTATGCCGTACGTCGATCGAGCCGTTCCCGGTGCTTCCACTGCCGAAACCGCTGAGATCGTCCTGGGCTTCGATTTGCACCGTCACGGTGGCCGGTCCGGAGCTCGTATCGACCACGAGCGACGACACCGAGAACGCGAGGAGGACCGGAGGCGTCGTGTCCTCACCTTCCGGTCCGCAATCCACGGGGTCGTGCGAGCAGCCCGTGGTGGGGCTGCAATCATCGAGCGTACAGGCGTTCCCGTCATCGCAGCTGGTCGCTCCGGAACAGGCGACGCACGTACCGGTCGAGGGCAAACAGCTCCGTCCTGCGGTGCAATCCGAGTCGTCCGTGCAGTCTGTCGGCGCAGGCACCTCACACTCCGTTCCCGCGCAGCCATCGGCTCCTCTGCCGCCGCTCACCGTGTCACTGAAGCCTTCCTCGATCGCGTCATTTCCATCGCCGCCCGCCAGCGCGTCGCGACCAGGTCCGCCATCGATCACGTCGTTGCCCGCACCTCCGTCAACTGAATCCCGTCCGGCTCCTGCGGCGATTTCGTCCCTGCCGTCGCCTCCTTGTAGGCTGTCAGCGCCCGCGCCGCCGAGCAGGAAATCGTCACCCGCGTCTCCAGCAACCAGATCTACTCCGGCGCCGCCATCGAGCTCATCGTCGCCGTCGCCGCCAGCCAAGTCGTCATTACCGGCCGCCCCATCAAGGTAGTCGTTGCCTGCTCTGCCGCGCAAGACGTCGGCACCCCCCTCGCCGAATAGGATGTCGTCGCCGTCACCACCATCGAGATTGTCCGCGCCCGCGGCGCCGTCGAGTTGGTCGTCTCCGCCCTCGCCGAAGAGGGCATCGCTGCCCGATCTGCCGTAGATCGTGTCGGCGCCATCGCCTCCGAACAGGAAATCGTTACCGCCGCGACCATCGATAACGTCGTCGCCGTCCCCACCCACGATGCAGTCTCCGCCACTGGTTCCGATGAGCACGTCATCGCCACTCGTGCCCTGAATGACGTTGTATCCGTCAGGACAGTCCGCGGCGGTGAGAGCAGCCGCCAGCGACGCCGCGTCCGGCTCCGATTCGGTGCCCACCTCGGCCGTGCACGCTACCAGGCTCACTACGGCCGCCGCCGCAACTACCGCCTCCAGGCTGCGACCGAACTCCATCGGCAAGGCCTTCATCGCTCCGATCAATCGGTTTGCAGGGGACATAGAAAGCCTCCGAAGCGGCCGGGATGATGGGCTCTGGTCTTCCGGCTCGTTACGCAGCTTGTACCACATTGACGCCATTCGTGTCTTTGGGGGCTTCGTGAGGCGGTGAGAGACAACCCGTGAAATCGGTTTCGCGTGGCCAAGGGCCTTGCTGGGGCGTGAGGTCAGCCTTGCTCAAGGCTAGCGCGAAGGTCCGTGTCGCCGAATACGACGACTGCCTAAACAATAAGAGGTGCTGAGCGATCCGACAAGGGCAACGCTGCGGACTATCGAGGACACTCGGCGCAGCCGAGCCAGAACGGGTTTAGCCCGAGCTCGGCAAAGATCGCCCACGCCGTAGCACCGACGTGCGCTGCGTTCGGATAGGTCCAGCCGAAGCCCGTCGTAAGACCATCGCGGCTGGCGGCCGGAATTGCGCCGTTGTCCAGACGCGCACCACGCAGCACGTTGCGGACGGCGCGCCAGTCCTCGATGCAACCGATTGCGCGATACGCGAGCGCCGCGTGCGCCGTGCCTTCGTACCAAGTTCCGTCCCGATCGGTATTGAAGTCGAAGCCGCCCGCGGCCGTGGCGTGCCGCGCTGTGACGAAGCTCATGGCACGACTAAAGCGCCTGGCCCAGTCGGGAAAAGCGAGCAGAGCCCAGGCTTGCACCTCCAAAGGGATCGCTACAGGATTCGGCGTAACTCCGTCGTCGAGCGTGCCCGTCCAGAACTTGCCTTCCGTCTCATCCCACATCGACTCGACAAACCGTCGCGCGTTGCCCGAACGGCGCAGCCATTGCTCGTCATCGAGAATGCCGCCCAAACGCGCGAATGCAACGGCCAGGTCGATGTTGTGCTCGCTGCTCTTGTAGGAAACTTTCTGCTGCTCAGCGTCCCAGCCCTCGTAGCCGCCCGTATAGCCACCGGCCCCGCGGTTGTCGTGACAGTGCACTTCGATCCACTCAGCAACGCGCACCGCTGTTTCGAGGTACGCCTCGTCGCCCAGGACCTCGTAGGCGCTGATTAGAGCCAGGAGAACCCACGCCGCCTCTCCAGTGCGGCTGCCGGCGTGGAACTCGTCCTCGAGCCACGTGCCATCGGGGGCGGACCACCCGGGCAAACGCGCTGATCGCTTGTTGCGCGATCCCTCCCAGCCCAACTCGGACATCAACCGCCCGGCTGTGTAGGCGTTGCGCGGCCGGTAGTCAGCAAAGTGGCGGTCATTCGACACCGCCAGCACCAGAGCGTCAGCGAGGAGGCGCGCTCGGCGCTGATCCCCTAGTGCGAGGAACGCCTTTAGCGCAAGCGCTTGGTCGTAGACGTACGCCACGTTTTCCGGAGCGGCGCCCTCGCGTGTGTACGGTGTTTCAATGGGATAGCTCGCTAGAAAGCGTGGTTCGTCAAGCCAATCCGCTCCCTCGTAGATTATGTCGTCGACGTAGAAGGCAACGTCGCGACTTTGATTCTCCTTCGCGCTGGTAACCCATCCAAACCCACCAATCACATAGCTGAGATCACGGTCCCGCAAATCAATACTGTACCTGCGCCATTCCGGTTCGAGCGTTATGAAGCCGGTCGACACCTCGTCCGCGGAGTCGGGTTGCATCGGGCATTTCCCGGGAATTTGCACCGAAATGCGCATGTTAGAATGCTATCGCGGATCAACCACCCTGCCCGCGACTTTCCCGGACACTCGCGGACACTATCCCCTCGGTCAGTTCAGTCACTCAGCCGGACCGCACACTCAGCGAGGACCTCGAGAGTTTCGGGAACTCGAGCCCGCAGCTCGTAGGATCCGGCGGGCAGGGCGACGGCAGTGCTTGCTTCACGGAGCTCGATCGGTGGCGTGACCAGCTTCCCGTCTTGCCAAACCTCGAGGTGCAACAACTCGAGATCGGGGTCCGGCGTGAACCCGACGACGAGTGGACTCCGGAGGCGCGTCACGCCATGTGAGGTGGGTAGCTGAACGATTTCCGCGCTCGACCGCCCTCTGCGCACTACGCACTGCGCGAAGGTCAGTACCTGTTTCGAGCCAAGCATTTCTAGGAAAGTGTCCGTACCCTCTATTGGGGACTTGGCGCGCGCCTCTTCAATCCACGACGGCTCGTCGACCAAGACGGCGCGAATCTCGAAGTTGAGCGGCAAGTCCTTACGATGATGGATGCCGTCCGGATTCCCTGCCCTCACCGTCGCGAACCAGAACTCGTCCTCGCGGTGAATTCGCTCCATATCAAGAAACCAGCGGTCGAATGCGTCATCGGGTCGAACAAAGAGCGCGAGCTCAGAGTCCTTCTTCGCGCGACCCCACGAAGGTACGACGTGTGACCAAACACGACTCGACGCTTGCAAGGACAGCAAACCTTCTGGCGGAAGGAGTTCCACGGACGTGACTTCCAGTGTGATTTCCTCCGGCGTGACCGCCAAGGCCTCGACTAGACGGTGATCGAGGGTCAACCCGACGGGCGCGACCATTTCTCGCCAGTCGGGGACTCGCTCGAGGCGCTCTCGGAGAACACCTGCCTGGGGTATCCTGCGACGCTTTGCACAGGCAACCACAGCAAGCCGCAGACCGTGAGAGAGATCGTCCGCAATCTTCGCCACTGTCTTGCTGTGATGCTTGACCACGGCGCCCCTACGTTTTCGCTGGAGGGCCTTAGCCGACGCACAGTCCAGATATTCAGGGCCGGTAACGCCCTCCTTCTCGATTGCGCTCACGAGAGCCCCCACAATCGTCGAATCTAGAGTAGTGAGCACGAAGCGGACGGTGACGGCGCCCGCTGTTGGGCGTCAAGTAATGCGCTCGTGGGCCGTGCAAGCGAACGCAGCCGGTTTTCAGGGCGACAACTTTTTCGTGAGAGCGGATTGGTGACTCGGACGAGCGACGGGGATGTGTTAGACGGCAGCGAATTTGGTCGAGAACGTCTTGACAACGCTCAATCCCAGCAAGGTGGCGCAGGACATCCGCGGGGCATCGACGGGAGGGGCGGATAGGTAATCCAACCGACGTTTCGGGGTAGAGCCCGGCGTGCCAATGCGACATGAGACAGCTCCCTCTCGAAATATCTGTAGCAAAGGGCGGAGAATGGTCACACGTCGAGTACTCCGGCATGCTCGCGGCTGCTGCGTGGAGGCGGCATCGTGCACCCACTCGCCCAGGACATGTAGCATGGCGGCGCAGGTCGCGGCCTACGCCGGTAGCATGCCGCTCACTCCGAGAGGCGATCGCTCTTGCGGATCCGCACCGCGCAGTGCTTGTAGGACGGCTGGCGTGAGTACGGATCGAACGCCGCAAACGTGAGCTGGTTGGCCTCGGCGTAGTGCATCGGTACGAAGACTTGGCCCGGCTGAACCACGTGCGTCACGTGCACGCGCGCGCGCAGCTTGCCGCGCCGAGATTCGACGATGGCGTGGTCGCTGGGGGAGAGCTGGAATTTGCGAGCGTCTTCCGGATTGACCTCCACGTACACCTCTTCCGGGTAGAGCTTGCGCAGCACCGACGATTTTCCGGTACGGGTTTGGGTGTGCCACTGGCTGGAGGTCCCGCGACCGGACAGCAGGATCAGCGGGAAGCTGGCGTCGGTCGGTTCCGGCACGCCGCGCGGCGCTTCGAACAGCAGCTTGGCCTTGCCGTCCGCGTGGAAGAACTGGCCATCCTCGAACAGCCGGCGTTCGCTCTGCACGCCCACATCCTGCCCCTCGGGCAAGGGCCACTGGATACCGCGCCGGTCGTCGAGCATCGCGTAGTCGCGAATGCCGGTGATGTCGCAAGGCTGGCCGCGCGACACGCCCTTCATGAGCTGAAAGGTTGCCTCGGGGCTCTCGAACTTACGGAACATCTCGCCCACGCCCCAGGCCTCGGCGATCAGCTTGAAGATGTAGAAGTCGGCCAGCGCCTCGCCGGGGGCGCGTGACACCTTCTTGAGCATGCCGATACGGCGCTCGGAGTTGATGAAGGTGCCCTCTTTCTCCCCCCAGCCGGCCGCCGGCAGCACCAGGTGCGCGAGCTTGGCGGTCTCGGTGCTGGAGTACATGTCTTGCACCACGAGGAAATCGAGTCGCTTCAAGATCTCTTGCGCGTCGGACTGGTTGATCCACGAGTGCGCGGTGTTGGTGGCGATGATCCAAAGGCCCTTGATCTTGCCGCGGTGCACGCCTTCCAGGATCTGGTCGTAGGCCAGGCTGCCCTGGCGCGGGATGCTCTCGGCGTCGATGCCCAGCACGCCCGCTACCTTGGTGCGGTGCTCGGGTTTCGTGAAGTCGTGACCGCCGAGCAAGTTGGTGGTGTTGCTGAACAGCCGCGAGCCCATCGCGTTGCATTGGCCGGTGATCGAATTCGCGCCGGTGCCGGGACGCCCGATATTGCCGGTGATGAGCGCGATGTTGATGATGGCCTGCGCAACGCGCACGCCCTCGTGGCTCTGGTTGACGCCCATCGTCCACCAGAACGAGACGCGCTTGCCGCGACCAATCGTCTCCACCAGCCGCTCGATGCTCTCGCTGGAGAGGCCCGTATCCATCGCCACGTCGGCCAAGCCGAAGGACTCGACGTGCGCCGCGAGCTCCTCGAAGCCCTGCACGTGCGCGGCCACGAACTCACGGTCGACGTAACCGCG
Source organism: Polyangiaceae bacterium (assembly GCA_035281385.1). GTDB lineage: Bacteria > Myxococcota_A > Polyangia > Polyangiales > Polyangiaceae > PMG-095. Next base: position 11,286 of record DATEDZ010000288.1, on the reverse strand, counting down.
CTCGATCAGCAGATTGGTGATGCCGTAGAGCAAGCGCAGGTCGGACTTGGGGCGCAGCGGCAGGTGCTGCGTGGCAGCCATCGCGGTCTCGGTCTTGCGCGGATCGATGACCACGATTTCGGGGTGGTGTGGATTCTTGCAAACCCGCTCCCACATGATGGGATGCGCGATGCACGGGTTGGCGCCCACGAACACCAGCACGTCCGACTCTTCGAAATCTTGATAGGTGTAGGGCGGCGCGTCGAAGCCGAAGGCTTGCTTGTAAGCCACGACCGACGTGGCCATGCACTGCCGGGTGTTGCCGTCGCCGTGCAGCATGCCCATGCCGAACTTGGCGAGCGAGCCGAGCAGCGCCATCTCCTCGCTGGGGATCTGGCCGGTGCTGATGAACGCGACCGAAGCCGCGCCGTGGCGCTGCTGAATGCCCTTGAAGCGCGAGCAGAAGACCTCGAGCGCGGTCTGCCACGGTACCGGTTCGAGCACGCCGCGCGCGTTGCGCAGCAGCGGCGTGGTCGCCCGATCTTTGGCGCGCAGCGGCGTGAGCGCTTCCCAGCCCTTGGGACAGGCAGCGCCCTTGTTGACCGAATAATCGCGCGAGGGCGAGAGGTTCACGGCCTGACCGTCTTTCAGGTGCACCTCGAGGCCGCAGCCGGTCGAACAGAAGCCGCAAACCGCAGTGGTGGTCGCGTCGGGCTTGAGTCGCGCCGGCACCTGACCGAGCCCGAAACCGCCCGGGTTTCGCACGAGCTCGCGAGTGAGCTGACCTTCCCGCTGGTAGAGCAGATCACCGAGGATGGTCTTGGGATTGCTGCTCATGCGTGGGCCTAGGGGACCGCACCCGGCATCTTGGGTGCGGAGAGGGCCTTGAAGAACAGCATGCGCTCGAGCAGCTCTCCGAGCAGCAGTAGCCCTGCGCTGAGCAGCAAGAACACGAGCTGCCCGGCGTTACTGAGCTGCGCCTGTGCCGAGGTGAGCAGCACCGGCAGCAGCAGACCGCCCAGCGCGCCCAAGCCGAGCCGGGCCGCAAACTCTTTGACCAACTGACCACGCAGCAAGAGCGCGGTGCGCTTGAGATCCCCCAGCTTGCGATCGAACAGGTGCAGGAGCACCGTGGTCTCACCGAGCAGCTTGAAGGCAGTGAGTGCCATCAAGAGCCAGCTCAGCAAGCGAATGTTGCTTTCGAGGCTGCCCGCGGCGCCGAGCCACAATCCTGCCGCGGCGTAACTGAGTGAGGTGGTCGCGGTGCCGAGCACCCCCGCCGTCAGGAAGAACTTGAAGCTGGTGCGACCGCCGCCCCACCATTCGCGCTGGGTCACCTTGTAAAGCATCACCGAGCAGGCCACCGCGATTGCGCCAACGCCAGATACCGCGGCGCCCAAAAGCGTGGCCGCTTTTTCGAAAGTGGCGGGCGCGAGCGGCGACAAGCCCAAAAGCCCCAGAATCGGGCCATGGAACTGCAACGCCGCGTAGGCCATCGCCAGGTTGGCGAAGAGGCCAAAGCCCAGCACCTCACGGCTCAACCAGGACGTACGGATGCCGATGATGGCGCGGAAGGCCAGATGCGGACGCCCCAGGTGCATGGTGCTGGCGCCCAGCGCGACCAAACCCAGAGCCAGCGCCACCAGCGAGTGGTAGGTGCGCACCGCGCCGAGCCCGCTGCTAAAGCCCTGCTGGTGCAGCGCGAAGTCAACCCAGAAGGCTCCGGCGGAAAGCTGCGTGAGCACCAACATGATCACGAGCGGCATGTGCTGATGCCCCGCGCGCACGGCGTAGAAGTCACCCGGCAGCAGGTTCTTCGGCATCACCTTGTTGGTTTTGTACTGCGTGGACGGCACGGTGATGCCCGACGACGGCGTACCCGGCAGCAGGCCCTCGCTCTGGGCTTGCTCGAGCAGCTGCTGCGTCTCGACGATTCGGATCGAAATCGCCTCGTTCGGACAGGCCTGCACGCAGGCCGGCGCTTCACCCTCGTCGAGGCGGTCACTGCACATGTCGCACTTGCGCACGATGCCGCGCTTCTTGCTGAACTGCGGCACCTCGTAAGGGCAAGTCAAGGTGCAGTATTGGCAACCGATGCACTGATCATCCAGGTGCTTGACGATGCCGGTGATCGGATCCTTTTCGTAGGCGTTGACCGGACAGCCCTTCATGCAGGCCGGATCCACGCAGTGGTGGCAAGCGGTCGTGACCGTCTGCTGCACCGGCTCGTTGGAAGTACCGCCGTGGAGCAGGCCGACGCTGCGCCAGGTCTCGGCCTCGTCGTCGTCGAGACCGTTGAGGCGGTGGCACGCGGTGACGCAGGCCTTGCAGCCCGTGCAAGCGTCGAGGTCGACCTGGAACGCGTACTGCTGCCCGCCCGCCGGCTTGGCCAGCGGGATCAGGTCTTTGTAGACGCGCTCGCCCGCCGGTAGCTCGTCCGCTTCGTGCCGGCGCGAGAAGCGCTCGACCGCGGTCAGGTCCTGCTGCAGCTCCAGGAACTGGCTGACCAGCGGCAGCCGCACACGGCTCGGCTTGGGCTCGGCGGGTTCGAGCAGCACGGTCGTGGCCTCCATCGTCATTCAGCCGGCAGCGCCTCCGGGCGGGTACTCGCAGCAGCGCCCTCGACCTCTTGACGACCGAAGCGCACCATGGCGGCCAGTGCGGCCGAGGCCATCACCGCGCCACCGAGCCAGAGCAGGCCAGTCTGGGAGCTGTTTACGTCACCGCGGAACAGCAAGCCGGCCAGCACCGCCCCGGCGTTACCACCGGCGCCGACGATTCCGGCCACGGCCCCGACACCGTTCGGCTTGATGAAGGGCACGACCGCGTAGGTCGCACCTGCGGCGATGTGTACGAAGAGACCGAAGGTCACGAGCAGGATCGCGGCCGGGACCACACTGTTCATGCGTGAGAACGCGATCAGCCCGATGCCTTCGAGCAGCAGCATGACGGTGAGAAAGCGGCCGCGCCCGTCGAGCCCGAAGCGCCGACCCGCGCGATCCCCGAGATAGCCGCCCAGCGAGCGCGCGAAGAGCGCCAAGACGCCGAAGCTGCCGGCCAGCATGCCCGCCTCCTTCAGGCCTAGCTGGAACTTATCGTGAAAGTAGCTGGCGGCAATGTTGTGAATCGTGAGCTCCACGCCAAAGCACGCGCCGTAACCCACGAAGAGCGCCCACACTCGCGCGTCCCGCGCAGCCTCGAGCAGAGAACCCTTCGACTTCCCGGTGACAGCCTTGCCGTGATTACTCTCCGGCGAGTCCTGCGTAAAGCGCAGGTAGAGCACCGACATCACCAGCATCAGGGCGCCGGGTAGAATCATCGCGTAACGCCAGGCATGACCCTGCGCCAGCCCGAGACCGACCAGTCCCATCACCACCAGCGGCATCACCATCTGTGTGACGCCGCCACCGAGATTGCCCCAGCCGGCCGTCGTGGCGTTGGCGGTGCCGACCACGTTCGGCGCGAACATGGCCGACGTGTGGTACTGCGTGATCACGAACGAAGCGCCGACCAGGCCGATTAAGAGCCGGCAGATCAAGAACGAGTAGTAATCCTGGGCCAGACCGACGCCCATGATGGGCAACGCGCCCAGGGCCAGTAGGCCCGCGTAGACACGGCGCGGACCGTAGGTATCGCAGAGATAGCCAACCAGTAAGCGCGCCAGGATCGTGCCCGCGACCGCCGCGATCACGCTGTTGCCGACCTGCGCGGGAGTCAGCTGCAGATCGGCGCGTACCAGCGGCATCAAGGGCGCCAGGCCGAACCAGCCGAAGAAGCACAGGAAGAACGCGATCCACGTCATGTGGAAGGCGCGCATGCTCGGGGTCGAGAAACTGAAGAGCTGGATCTTGGTGGCTTTCATGTTTTTCCGGGTTTCTACGAGGCAGGGCTCATTCGGCGGCCGACGCCGCGTCTTCGTGCAGGTCACAGCGAGCGCTGATCGGCATCAGCTTCTCGATCTCCGATTCGCTCGGTAGCTCGAGGTACACCTGGTCGCCTTCGACTTTCACCGGGAAGGTGCGCACTTTGAGCTGGTCGCCGCTCAAGCACTCGCCGGTCTTGAGCGAGAAGGTCTTCTTGTGCTGCGGGCAGGCGACTTTGGGTTGACCCGCCTGGTCACCGATCAGACCGCGCGCCAGCACCATGTCCTGCATGTGCGGGCACTGGTTCTGGCAGGCGTACCACTCGCCCCGCGACGCGAAGTTGTAGAGCGCGATCTGCGCCGGGCCATACTTGACGGCGATGCCGCCATCGGCAGGCACTTCGGCGACGCTCGCGACGCGCACCCACGCCGTGTGGATCAGCGGCAGATGCCGGCGATCGCGGACCGGAGGAACGCTGCGTGCCTTGTCCCAGTCGCGAGGGCGGCGCTGGCCGCGCTCGTCCACCAGCTCGATGGTGTCGTCGGCGTCGTTGGTGTTGGCAAAATGCCGGAATTTGGCGCGCCGCGCGGGATCCTTGACGGTCTCGGCCCACTCGCAGCGGTAAGTATCGACCAGATACTGCATCTCGCGCTCGAGCTCCTCACAGATGCCGAGCTTGTCGTCGATGATCACCTCGCGCAGCTGCTGGATGCCGCCGTCCATCTTCTCGAGCCAGACGGAGGTCCTGGTCAGGCGATCCGCGGTGCGGATGTAGAACATCAGGAAGCGATCGACGTACTTGAGCGCCAGCTCTTCGCTCAAGTCCGCTCCCAGTAAGTCAGCGTGGCGCGGCTTGGCGCCGCCGTTGCCGCACACGTACAGGTTCCAGCCCTTCTCGGTGGCGATCAGGCCGAAGTCCTTGCTCTGCGCCTCGGCGCACTCGCGCACGCAGCCGCTGACCGCGCTCTTCAGCTTGTGCGGCGCGCGGATGCCCTTGTAGCGCTCTTCCACGCGAATCGCGAAGCTGACCGAGTCCTGCACGCCGAAGCGACACCAGGTGCTGCCGACGCAGCTCTTCACCGTGCGCACCGCCTTGCCGTAGGCGTGGCCGCTCTCGAAGCCGGCTGCCACCAGCTCCTCCCAGATTTCGGGGAGCTGCTCGACGCGGGCGCCGAACATGTCGATGCGCTGGCCGCCGGTGATCTTGGTGTAGAGGCCGAACTTCTTGGCGATTTCGCCCAGACGAATCAGCTTCTCGGGCGTGATTTCACCCGCCGGAATGCGCGGCACGACCGAGTACAGGCCGGTGCGCTGCAGGTTCGCGAGGTAGCGGTCGTTCGTATCCTGCAGCGTGTCGTGCTGCAGGATCATGTCGTTGTGCACGCTGGCCAAGATCGATGCCACCGCCGGCTTGCAGATCTCGCAGCCGTAACCGCTGCCGTGGGAGTCCAGCAGCTCCTTGAACGTGCGCTGCTTCTTGACGCGCACGATCTGGTAGAGCTCCTGACGGCTGAACGGGAAGTGCTCGCACAGCTCCTTCTTGACGGCCTTGCCGGCAGCGGCGAGCTCCGCGTTGAGCAGGTCGGTGACCAGCGGCATGCAGCCGCCGCAGCCCGTGCCCGCCTTGGTCAGCTTCTTGAGCTCGACCAGATTGCAGGTGCCGGCCCGCACCGCCTTGCAGATCGCGCCCTTGCTGACGTTGTTGCAGGAGCAGACCTGGGCGGTGTCGGAGAGCGTGACCTTGCTTTTGCCCTCGCGAGCGCCGAACAGCAGCTCTTCCGGAGCGGACGGCAGCGGCTCGCCGCTGCGCAGCAGCTGCGTGAGCGAGGCGTACTCGCTGGCGTCGCCCACCAGGATGCCGCCCAAAAGGCGCGTCTTGTCGGCGCTGACGACCAGCTTCTTGTAGACCCCTTTGACCAGGTCTTCGTAAGAGATGGTACGTTCGCCGTTGGTTTCGGAGAACGGATCACCGAAGCTTGCGACGTCGGTGCCGAGCAGCTTCAGCTTGGCGGATTGATCGGTCGGGCCGAACTTGGCGTCGGTGTTGGTCAGCGTGCGCGCGCAGACCTCGGCCATCTGGTAGCCCGGCGCGACCAGGCCGTACAGCGTGCCCTGGTGCAGCGCGCACTCACCGATCGCGAAGATGTCCTGGTCGCTCGTGCGCAGGTTGTCGTCGACCAGGATGCCGCCACGGTCGCCCATGGCCAGCCCGGCGTCGCGGGCCAGCTCGTCGCGCGGCCGGATACCCGCCGAGATCACGATCAGATCGCAGTCGAGCGTCTCACCGTCCTTGAACACCAGGCCTTCGGCGCGATCCCCACCCTGGATGCTGGTGGCGGCACGCGACGTGTGCACCTTCACGCCGAGCGCCTCGACGCTCCTGGCCAGCAGGCGCCCGCCCGCTGCGTCGAGCTGCCGCGGCATCAGCCGCGGCGCGAACTCGATCACGTGCGTGGTCAGGCCCAGATCGTGGACGGCCTTGGCTGCTTCCAGGCCGAGCAAGCCGCCACCAAGAACCGCCGCCACCTTCGCGCCCTTGGCATACTCGCGGATCGCGATCAGATCCTCGATCGTGCGGTAGACGAACACGCCTTGCTTGTCGACGCCCGGGATCGGCGGCACGAACGGCGCCGAGCCGGTCGCCAGCACCACGTTGTCGAAGCGAATCCATTCGCCGCTCGACGACAGCACCGCGCGTCGGCTGCGATCGACGCGTACCGCGCGCTCGTTGAGCAAGAGCCGGATCTTGCGCTCCTTGTACCAGTCCGGTCCGGCCAGCAGCAGCTCGTCCGCGCTCTCTTTCTCGAAGAAGCTGGTGAGCTTGACCCGGTCGTAGGCGGGGCGCGGCTCCTCGCAGAACACGCTGATGTCGAAAGTCTCGCCGCGGTCGTACTCGCTCAGCAGCTCGCAGAGCTTGTAGCTGACCATACCGTTACCGACGACGACCAGGCTCTTGCGGCCGCTCTTACCGGGCTTGGCGGTGGCGTGGCCATCGCTCGGCTTGCCGCCGCCGGGGCCGAACACGCGCTCGAAGTCGACGCCACGCGACCTGAGCAGGCTGGCGCGTTCGATGACTCCGCCCGGCGGCACGCCGCGCTCGCTCAAGGCGCGCGCCACCGCCTGGCCGAGAGCAACGGTGTTGCAGCGACGCAGAGCATGCGCCAGCTCGGCGCGCTGCGAGATGGCCGCCGATTCGAACAGTCCGTCGATCTCGCGCGTCGAGCCGAACGCGATGCTGTCGAAGTCGCGCCCCAGGATGCGCGCGAGCAGCGCGCGGGGGCGACTGTCGGGGGCATCGTCATTGCCCAGCACGCGCACGTTGGCGCCGCGCGCCGCCGCAGCCGCGGTCAGGCGCGGATCGCAGGAAAGGGCGGCCACGCCCAGCGTGCGCCCCGAAAAGCTCGCAGCCGAGAGCGCCTCCAGCAAGCTCGGGCCGCCCGGCTCATCGCCCACGATGGCGGCGCGCAGCCCAATTTCAGCCAGAGCGGAGCGCGTCTTGGCACCCGACGCGGCGATACGGGCTCGCGACAGCGCACGCAGCACGTCGTCCTCGCGGCCGCGCTGGTGAGCGAACTCGACCAACACCCGCACACCCTGGCCGGTCAGGAACAGGACATCGTCGAATGCGCCCTCCATCAGCTCGGAGATCCAGGTCTCGAGCGAACGAGTGGAGCCGGAAGCAGCCAGCTCGAAGCGTTGGACGTCCGCCCCCAGATCGCGCAGGTGGCGCGCTACGCTGTCGAGCTCGGAAGGACCAAAAAGTAAAATACGCCGTTCGGAGAGCAGCCTGTCACCACTCATCGCCAGCCTCGCTAGCGAGTCACTCGGGACTCGGTTTGAGCGGGGCTGGGGCCCCCGCGAACCATGCGATCGCGTCGGCCTCGGCTGATTGCGCCTGGTAACCGGGCGCGCTCGAAGCGCGAGGTCGACTCTTTGAGTAATGAACTTCTGCACCAACTTGGTCAACGCCAAAGCACTCCGTGGAATGATGAAAATTGCACCAAGATCACGCTGCGATCGCGCTCCGAAACGGCCGAGAAAAGTTCCGAAACGCACGCGAAACTCGTCTCGGCCCCGGCATCTCCAAGAAACACTCGCGATATGCAGGCGGCTCGGCACTTTGCTTCGTGCTACAGGAGCACCTTCGACATGCTCGACTCGCTTGGCCGGCCGCTCGGAGACCTGCGCATCAGCGTTACCGACCGGTGCAACTTCCGCTGCCGCTACTGCATGCCGCGCGAGCGCTTCGGTAAGGAGTACCGCTTCTTGCCGCGCTGTGAGCTGCTCACTTTCGAGGAGATCACACGAGTAGTCGGGTTGCTTTCGGGGGAGTTGCGCAAGGTGCGGCTCACCGGCGGGGAGCCACTCTTACGTAAGGGGCTGCCTGATCTGGTCGCGATGCTGCGCCGGCAAAGCTCGCCGGCCATCGCCCTGACCACCAACGGCGTGCTTTTGCCCCCGTTGGCCCAGCGGCTGGCTCAGGTTGGGCTCGAGCGTCTCACGGTGAGCCTGGACGCGCTGGACAACGAGGTGTTCCGGAACGTCACCGACGCGGACTACGAGGTCGAGGAAGTGCTGGATGGCATCGCCAGCGCCAAGACCGCTGGTTTCGGCAGCATCAAGGTCAACAGCGTGATTCGGCGCGGGGTCAACGAAAGCGAGATCCTGCCGCTGGCCCGACATTTTCACGGCAGCGGTCACGTGCTGCGCTTCATCGAGTACATGGACGTGGGCTCCACCAACGGTTGGACGCCGGAGCAAGTGCTGAGCGCGCGCGAAATCATCGAGCGCATCGATCGCGAGCTGCCGCTCGAGCCGATCGGCCGTGCGGCTCCGAGCGACGTTGCCTCGCGCTACCGCTACCGCGACGGCGGCGGGGAGATCGGCGTCATCGCCAGCGTGACCCAGCCCTTCTGCGGCGACTGCTCGCGCCTGCGCCTGGCCGCCGACGGACAGCTCTATACCTGCCTGTTTGCGACCTCCGGTACGGATCTGCGCGGCCCGCTGCGCGCCGGCGTTAGCGACGACGAGCTTCTCGCCATCGTGCGCAACGTTTGGCAAAAGCGCGCCGATCGCTATTCCGAAGAGCGGCAGCAGCTCATGGTGAAGCCGAAGCGCAAGCTCGAGATGTCGTACCTCGGCGGCTAGCGCCCGACGCTAGCGAAATCGGTGACCTGGGCGCCTATGGCCCAGAGTTGCCCCGATCGGAGTCATGTAGAGATCTGGAGGAAGCGCTGAGGTTCGATCCCAGTCCGGTGCTCGCCTACTTGCTCTCTCTATATGGATAGGTCCTGACGATGTCTCGACGACCGGATGAAGCTCTCGAACAATTCGAGGTTACGCTCCGGCTAAACCGCCTTGATCCCGAGAAGTCGAGTTCGAACTCTGCGCGGGTGTGCGAACCGTTTCAAGGCGTTCACGCACCTGAGTCGGTGAGGCCTCATACTGACTGGTAGTGAACTTTTAGCCCTTCAATCAAGTTCGCGAAGCTCGTGGTAAAATGACCGGGCTCGCGCCAGTCGGAGAAGTCCACGACGTTGTATTGCTTAAGCTGGGTCCGGAAGTGGCCCGAGAGCAATGGTGCGTCCAGCCAAGCCTTATCGAGCATGAGCGGGCACAATACGTCCCGGTTCAGTTTCTTGGAGAGAGCGAGGGCAGCGTCGATCTCGAACTGGACCCAGCTGCTCGTTACCGAGTCCCGTGAAAGCACCATGAGGACGATTGGATTCAGCGCGATGCCGCGCTCAATAACCTTGTCGAGCCGCCCGGCTGTCGCATCCTTGATGTCGCGCCAGTAGCGGATGCTGTTGCGATTCAGCTCCGTGCCCATTCGGTCGACGAAATCGGAGTTTGCGCGCGAGTACGAGATGAAGAGCGGATGAATCTGAATCGGCGCGCCAATACGCAGATGGTGCGCTCGCGTGGTGACTTCGGCCGCTTCGCTCGCGGATATGTCCGGGTTGTACAATGCGGCGAGCTCAATCTCCCATTCTGCGAGCCCACACCCTTGAAGAAATTCGACGGGCAGCTGCCCGCGGGATCTAATCATCGTGTCGAGACCCAGTGAGCTCGGACCGCGATGCGTGATCGAGGCCAACATGGTGCGGTCGAATCTGAACTCGAGGCGAGCCAGCAGCGTGTGCCCTAGGACTGCTTCGCTCAAGTCTGCTCGGTGTAGCTTGGTCGCGCTCATCTTCGCGTAGCTGAGGTCAGCGCCCTTGAGATTGGCGCCCGTCAAGTTGGTGCGGCTGAGGTTGGTACCTTCGAAGTTGGCGCCGGAGAGCGTCGCGTTCCGGAGCGATGCGTCACTGAGGCGCGCATCGCGAAGGTTGGCTTGGGTTAGGTCGGCGCCGTCGAGCTCAGCTGCTAGCAGATTGGCCTCTTCGAAGCTCGCACCCCTCAAGACCGCATCGGCAAACCCCGCCCCCGTCAGCTGAGCTCGATAGAAGAGTGCGCCTGCCATGCCGCATCGATTGAACTGCGTGCCACGCAGGCTGCACGCGGTCAGATTCACTCCGTCGAGCTCGAGGCCATCGAAAGAAACACCATCCAGCGCCTCGACTGAATTGGACTTCAACCAATCGTTCCATTCTTTCACACCGACCAAGCCCGAGCGCAGCAGCTCCACGGCTCTTTCGCGACTCATGATGGATCGTGAACGTTGGCTCGCTTCGTCCATGGATCTGTCCCGGTATCCTCCTCGGAACCGGGTTTTCGGGGCAAGGCCCGTGAACAAATTCACACGCGGGGAACACTTCGCCCTTCCAGCCTTGCTGCGGAATTGTCGCGGCTCGGTTAGCGTTGGTGTCTGCAAGCGTCACGCTTCTCGCTTCAATGGGTGCTTCCTCGCACTGGCGTCGTTGCTCGCTGCGTCCGCTTGTCAGCGAGAGCCTGCGTCATCGAACCTGGGTTGCGCCGGCGGCATCAGCCAAGCCGCCGGCGCACCGAGCGGTGCCGGCACCTTGCTCCCTGCGCGCGAGCCCGAAGCGGCTAGTCCGAGCTTTGGTTGTGACGAGCTACCGGTCAGCGGCTCGCCGCTGCGCAGCAGCGGCGTGAGCGAGGCGTACTCGCTGGCGTCGCCCACCAGAATGCCACCCAGCAGGTGCGGTCTTGTCGGCGCTGACGGTCGCTACTCAGAGGATTGCGAGCAGCTCATCGCCAAACCAACGCGCCGGCGCTCCAAAGCGTGCCGTGGTTACCTGCTCCAGAGACCTACCAACCGATCGCAGGCGTATTGCACGCCACACGCGATGTGGCCATAATGGCCTCATGCAAGTTTCTGTGCGTAAGCTCAAGGATCACTTGAGTGAGTACCTCCGCCGCGCCGAAAGGGGTGAGCGGCTCGTCGTGACGGACCGAAAGCGACCCGTTGCGGAGCTTGGGCCGACGAAGCAAGGCAGAATGACACAAGCGCAGTGGCTCGCGCTTCTCGAAGAGCGTGGCG
>DATEDZ010000287.1:0-11958 GCA_035281385.1 Polyangiaceae bacterium | reverse complement strand
GAGCAGGGCTTCGACGCGATCACATGCGCCGCCGTGGCGCGGTCCAGTCAGCGTGGCGAGCGCGGCCTGCACGCAGGCCAGCAAGCTGGCGTCGGTCGAGGCTGCGATGCGCGCCACGAAGCTCGAAGCGTTGAGCTCGTGGCAGCGCCGAGACGGACGACTGATCCGCCCCTCGGCCTTGTATGTCGGTCCGCGAGCGGGATGAAGGGGCCGAGGTGTCCTTGGTGCTTGAAGCGCTCGGGCGGGGCAAAACCAGCCCCGAGACAATCGGGGGACCCTGCTCACGCTGAAACCCATCAATTTTCTCGCATCGGTTACTGCTCACGAGTGCCGGCGCGGGAACCGGTGCAGCGGATTCTAGCCGAGTTTCCGAGCCTGACCGAGGAAGACGTGCGCGCTGCGATCGCGTTCGCCGCGGCATCGGCGGCTGAAGACCTCCCGGCGCCGAGGCCAATCCCCCCGAGCGTGAAGGTCGCTTGAGACTGAAGCTTGATGAGAACCTGCCGTGTTCGATCGCAGGCACGCAAGAGCGACGAAATCGGCGGCAGCACCTACCACTTTCGCCTCTGGCGCGGTCACCCCTTCGAAAGCGAGGTCGTCGGGGAGCTTGCCAGATTTCGAGAGCGCATGAGCACGCTGCGCAACAAGCTGGACGACTACAACAAGTCGCAACCCGGCGCGCCGGCGACGCTGAGGGTCGTGGCCTACTATGGGCAGAGTACGGTGGAGGAAGAGGTTGAGCATGAGGACGCAACGAACCGCACCACGGACTAGCTCGACGAGCTGGTGCCTGGCCTTGCTCGCCACGTTCGGCTGCTTCTTGGCCTGTGGCCAAACGCACGACAGCGGCAGCGGCGAGACGCACTTTCTCGTCGACTGCGAAAAGCGCAGCTGCGTGGTGGGCCTCGAATGCCTGTGCGGGGTCTGCACTCGTCGCTGCGACGACAACGCGCGTTGCGCCGACTTGGCTAGCGATGCGACTTGTGTCCAGTCCCTCAGCGTCGCCTGTAGCGCCTGGAGCGCGACTTGTGACGTCGAATGCGGCGACGACGACGACTGTGCTCGCCCAGCGGACCGGATACCAGCGTTTACGACGCGTGCGTCGCGTTCGCGACGGCACTTTGCGCGGATGCCCAGGGCTGCTGCATGACGGCGCGCGGAGACTTCGCGCAGGAGGGCTGCGTGGAGACGTTCCGGCGCGATGTGTGCCGGCCGGGGGCCGACGCCGTGACCGCGAACCGGGCGGTCTTCAACGAGGCTTCCATCGACGGTTGCCTGGCCGCGCACGCGCAGGCTCACTCGGTTGCACCCGACCTGGGCCGAGACGCTCGAGCTGCGGCGCGAGATCTACACGGCCTGTCGCGTCATCGACGGGCTCAGCGTGCCGGGCCTGGGCTGTTCTGTTTCGGCCACCTGCAAGTGACCCGACGGCACCGCGACCGCCGAGTGCGTGAAGAACAAGTGCGTGGCCATCGAGATTCTGCCCGAGGGCGCGACCTGTCCGTTCCCGTCGGGGGCTGTTTCGGTGTGCGACGCCGGGCTGGTGTGCAGCGCCGAGGGGCCGGGCGTCGAGGGCAGCTGCGTGCCCGCGATAGCAACGGGACAAAGCCTGCGATAGCAGCGTGCTCGAGACGACCGAGTGCGGTCTGGGCAGCTACTGCAGCGCCGAAACATCGACCTGCCAGGTCGCGGAAAACATGGGCGGCAGTGGTTGCGCTCAGAGCACCGAATGCGTCTCGTTCGACTGCGATCGCCTGGCCAATCAGTGCGCGCCGGCGCTTCCGGTCGTTTCGCGAGATACCTGCTTGGGCCCGCCGCAGGAACCCTAGCTTTCAACGCTGGTGGACGATTAGGCTGGCTTGCGGCAGAGCTCGATGATCGGGCCGGTGCAAAGGTGCCGCAGGCCACGCGCGCGAAACCAAAGCTCCGCCAGCGTGCGATCGGAGACCCAACGCCGGGCCAGACCCAGCACGTTGCGGTCCAGCCGACCCGTGCTCTGTTCGCCCGAGCCGAGGCTCTCCTCGAAGCGCTGTTTGCTGAGCAGCGAAAAGCCGCTGCGCTCGAGCAGTCGCGTCACGCCCGGACGCGTGACGTACGTGATGGAGTCGTACAAGTACTCGGTAGGTCGGCCGCGCAGACGCAGGTAGGCGGCCCCGAGCCGCTTGGGCATGAGCGGTAGCCAGGCCACGCCGTAGTGCGGCTCGCGAAAGCCCAGGTAATTTTCACAAGCTAAATAGAAAGTGCCGCCGGGTTTGAGCACCCGAAACACCTCGCTGATCACGCGCTCGGGGCTGGTGACATGCTCCAGCACCATCAAGCTCACCACCACGTCGAAGCTAGCGCTGCGGAACGGCATGGACTCACCCGTGGCCGCCACGACGGAGCCGCCGCGCCCGACCTCCTTGAGGCGGTCGCGCGCCAGCTCCCGCCAGCCCGAGCCGGGCTCGAGCGCAACCGGGAGGGCACCGCGCAGCGCCGCCTCGGTGGAGCAGGAGCCGACGCCCGCTCCCACGTCCAGCACGCGCGCGCCCTTCAGCTCGACCCCCAACCTTTCCAGCTCGTCGAAAGCGAGCTTCGGGAAGGTGCGGTCGAGCTCGGCCTGAACTTCAGCGTCCGATGCGCGGTCCGGTAACCCGACCCTGGCGTTCATGGCGCCGATGCTGCGCGCCAGCTTCTCACGGATGTCGAGGCTGGCGTCGGATTGCACCTCCGAACCGAAATAGCTGCGTGACGAGTTGTGCGGCGTTGACATGGTACTGGTCGGCGCGGCTCCCGCGGCGGCACAGGCTAACGCTTTTCGCTTCTAGCCGCGAGCCTTGGCGGCTACGGTCCGCCGAGACCAAGCCATGGCTCCGGAGCTGCAGAACCTGCTGGCGTGCCCCCAATGTCAGGGCCCGATTGAGCTGCAGCCTCGTACCGACGGGGCTGACGCTACGGCGGAGTGGGTGTGCCGCTCCTGTCGGCTCGCCTTTGCGGTGAAAGACGACATCGCCAACTTCTTGCTCGAGGAAGCCCGCCCGCTCCGGGACTAGCTGGCTAGCGCCGCTCCCACTCGCGGTATTCGGGCAGCACCTGCTTGAAGCGCAGCTTGCGTTGGTCTTCGGGCGGTAGATTCAGCGCCGACGGCTTGATTGCCAGCAGCTTCTGCTCGTCGACGGCGTAGACCAGCTCGGGCGGTAGATTCTGTTCGGCATACTTGCGGTAGATGCCGGAGGTGATGAAGAGATCGAACACCTCGGGATCGAGGTGGTGCTCTCTTTCATCTTGCCCATGATGAACATCACCTCGCTCAGCTTTTTCGGCTGCTTGTAGGGGCGGTCCATGGCGGTCAGTGCCTCGTAAACGTCGGCGACGGCCATAATGCGGGCCGGGATCGACATGTCGCCGAGCTCACGGTCGCGCTCGTCAGGTTGAGTGGTGGTGGGAGCGAGGTTGTCACGGCGAACACGATGAGCTCCAGCCGGCAGTCGTTCGTCACACGGAACTGCCAGGATCGCTCCCCAGTCTCACTGTTGTCTTTGGAAAAGATCTGCCTCGCGTGCGGCCCCAGCTGAGTAGCACGCTCGTCCCGTTCATGTGGTTCGTCCTCTAGACGTGAAGGCTACTCAGAGCGTCTCGTTCGCTCATGACCTGGGCGAGATCGTGCGCTCTTCGCATGATTTGATCTCGAGTACGCTCGACGGTGGGCCGAGTAGATGGCGCTAACTGAGCTGCTCGACCGCGCTGTTGCGGAAGCGGGAGTGTTCAGTGGTTGACGAGCGCGTCCTCGTGCGCATCGTCGTCGAACGCGTCCTCGAGCGAACCCTCCCCAGGACCCCCGAGCTCGAAGTTCTCGCCGACTGCTTTCCGCAGCTGGAGCAGAATGAGCGCGACGTTGTCGTCAGGGCCTGGGACGTAGAGGGGTCGCTCAAGCGACGCCCATGGCGTCGTTAGCAACTCGTCCGGGCGGGGCCCCAGCAGGGCCTCGCGAAAGTCCGGGTTCGGCGCGAAGCCGAGCTTGGCCGCGTACTCGACAGCGTGAAAAACCATGGATTGCGCGAGCAGCGCGTGGCAGTCTTCCATGCCGCTATGCGGGAGCCCAACCTGCTCGACTAGCTCGCTAAGCTCATCGTCGGTCATCGGCGCGAGCAACATGGCATTTTTCACGCCCAGGCACGTCCGATCGAGCAACAAGACGTGCGGTAGCAGGTCGCCGCCATCGAGGATGCGCGTGACCACCAGGGAGACCAATTGCGCGCTAGCAGAGTCGTCCCAACCGGAGCTGATGAAGCAGGGTCCGAACGGGGCGCGCGCTCCTGCCCGCACCCATAGCTGCTCTTCGCTCGGCCTCCGCTCGGCGTCGAGCCGCGAGCGCTTCTTCGCCAGCTCGCGCTTCTTCCGTTTCTCCTGGAGCTTGCGCTGCCGCCGGTCCATCCGGGGGCATCTATCGTTGGCTGGAGCAGGCGTCCATGCCTTGCCGATGTCTCGACCACAAACCGGAACGGCCCCCCGACTTTCGTTAGGGCGCCGGTGGGCCATCGCAGACTTGAACTGCGAGCCAACGGCTTAAGAGGAGGGACCGCGAGAAGGCTCAAGTGACTGAGAATGCGAGGGAATCGGTCGATTCCCGGCGTGGCATCGTGGAGAGGAGGGGGCACAAGGGGACAGGTGAGGACACCAGATGACGACGCTAGACCACCCTACGCAGCGCAATGGGAGAAATGCGGCACGGCGCGCGCTTCGTGGAAGTCGGGACCTCGTAGCCTCGGCGCACCCCGACGGTTTCGACGCGCGAGGGTGAGCAAGCCGTGTGATGAAATTCAGCGCGGCGGCTGGGCTGCGGTTCGGCATCGGGGGGGGCTGGTCCGCTTCGCATCGACAGACGGCTCCGAGTTGGATATTTCGTCTGCCTTGGTTGCCAAAACGTGGGTCCTGGTGGCGCTCAGCGGGACGTACGCCTGCGGCGGGACCGAACCTGATCAGCGACAATTACTCCTGCAGGTCGACGACAATTAGATTTGCAGAGTCGGGGGCGTGCTGACGGCGTGTGCGATGGTCTCGATCTAGAAGCTTCGGCCAGGTAGCCGAGGCTTCGGGAGTTCGATGGTCACGGACAAGCAGGTTCGGCTTTTGAGGCTGAAAATGACTGAAGGAAAGACTGTTGAGGCCGCCGCAGCGGCGGCCGGAGTAAGCGCGCGGAGCGCGCACACCTGGAAGGCCGGGGCGCTGCCGTCGCAGGCGAAGCAGCCCCGGCACTGGCGCACGCGTGAGGACGCTTTCGCCACCGTCTGGGACGCCGAGGTGGTGCCGCTCCTGGAGCGCGATCAGGAGGGCATTCTCGAGGCGACGACAATTATCGGAGAGCTGCGCCGCAAGCACGGCCAACGCTTCGCCGACAAGCACCTGCGGACACTGCAGCGGCGTGTGCGTGACTGGCGCGCGCTGCACGGCCCCGAGCGCGAGGTCTTCTTCGAGCAGGAGCACCTGCCTGGTCGAGAGGCCGCCATCGACTTCACCGACTGCTCCTCGCTCGGTATTCGGATTGCCGGCGAGCTCTTCGCGCACTTGCTGTTCCAGTTTTTGATGACGTTCAGCCGCTGGCGGTCGGTCACGCTCGCCTTCAGTGAAACCTTCGAGGCGCTCGTCAGCGGTTTGCAGGACGCCTTCTGGAGACTTGGCGGCGTGCCCGAGGTGCTGCGCAGCGACAATCTTTCCGCTGCCACGCACGAGCTCCCCAAGGGCGGGCGCGAGCTCAACCAGCGCTTCGCCGGCGTGCTCGACCATTACCGGCTTCGGTCGACTCGCATCGAGCCCGGTAAATCCAACCAAAACGGCGGGGTCGAAAAAGCCAATCACATCCTCAAATCCACAATTGAGCAGGCCCTCATCGTCCGCGGCAGCCGCGACTTCGTCAGCGTCGATGACTACATGGCCTTCGTCCAAGGGCTCGTTTCTCGGCTCAATGAGTCGACCGAGGTGCGGCTCGCGGAGGAGACCCCTCGGCTCAAAGCCCTGCCGGCCACGCGTCTGCCGGGCTACTCCAAGTACGACGCCGTCGTGCGCAAATGGAGCACGGTCCACTTCAGCAGGCGCACATACTCGGTGCCGTCGCGCCTCATCGGCTGCAAGGTGGAGGTGCGGCAGCATCCCGATGTGGTCGAGGTCTACTATCGAAAGAAGCTCGCCGTCTCCATGCCGCGTCTCCGGGGCGAGAAGCACCACCGCATCGACTATCGCCACGTGATCTGGTCGCTGGTCAAGAAGCCCGGTGCATTCGCCCGCTACCGCTACCGCGAGGAGCTGTTCCCGTCGCTCACGTTTCGGCGCGCCTACGACGCGCTGGTCGACGCTCGCGGTGAGCGCGCCGACATCGAGTACGTCCGGATTCTGCACCTCGCCGCCAGCACGTTCGAGTTTCGCGTCGAAGCCGCGCTGCAAACGCTACTCACCCGAGGCACGCGCTTTGACTACGCCGAAGTCAAAGCCATCGCGCCCCCGAGCAGACCACCGTGCCCGACGTGCGCATTCCAAAGCCTAATCCAGCCGCTTACGACGTGCTCCTGTCGCGCGCAGGAGGTCAGTCATGAGCGACCTCGACGACCGCATCAAGCAGCTGTTCACCCTGTTCAAGCTGCCGACGCTCGCTACCGAGTGCGTCCGTCGCTTTCGCGACGCTCACCACGACGACGCCCTCGAAGTCTTGCGCGAAACACTCGAGGCCGAGTTCGGCGAGCGCCGTGTGCGCCGGTGCGAGCGCCTCCTGCGTGCCTCTCACCTGCCAGCCGCGAAGACGTTCGACGCGCTCGACCCGCAGCGCCTCCCCAAAGGCATGCTGCCGCGCCTGCGCGAGCTCGAGAGCGGCGACTTCCTCGAGCGTGCCGCCAACGTGCTCTGCTTCGGCTTGCCCGGCACCGGCAAGACCCACGCCGCCTGCGCACTCGGTCACGCCCTCGTGCAGCACGGTCACGCTGTCCTGTTCACGCCCACCTTCCAGCTCGTCCAAGAGCTGCTCGCCGCCAAGCGCGACCTCGCTCTGCCCCGCGCACTCCGCCGTCTCGATGCCTTCGACGTCATCATCCTCGACGACCTCGGCTACGTGCAGCAAAGCGCCGAGGAAGTCGAAGTCCTCTTCACTCTCATGGCCGAGCGCTACGAGCGACGCTCCATGATCATCACCAGCAACTTGGTCTTCGGTGAGTGGGACCAAATCTTCAAAAACCCGATGACCACCGCTGCAGCCATCGACCGTATCGTTCATCACTCCGTCATCCTAGAATTCGATGGACCTAGCATTCGAGCCGAGGAGGCCAAAAAGCGAAGCCGCAAAGACCAACATCAACCCTCTGCCTGACGACAACTACCGACGACAATTACCCATGCCTACGCGACCTTCATCCAACCCGATTCGGAAACGCCCCGCTGGTCGACGTGGCGCTCCACCCAAACCTGCTCCTGCTCTGCAAGAATAGTTGTCGTTCAAGTGCAGGAATAGTTGACGTCGATCACGAACCTCCCAAGCTCCCCAATCACGCCGGCGCGCCGGCACCAAGCGCCGGATTGCCCGAGCAGGTGGTCGAGGCATTCCTGACGCACCGTCCCGAGGAAGCGCTCGGCCAAGCCCGCCATGCGCCGCCACTCGACCAGGATGGTGGGCGGCATCGTGATGGTTTCGCTGGCGCCGGTCGCGCCTGTGGGTTCTGTGGTCGCGAGCCTTGGGCCGGGCTGCAAGGACTTTGAGACCGTTCCGGGCAGATGTGAGGACCACCCCGAGGTTGGCCGCGACGACCGCCACCCGGAGACTCGCTACGGCCTGCTCGCCACGGCCTTCGTGCTGGTCGGAGTTGGCGTGCCGCTGATCGTGATTGGCGCCAAGAACGAGCCCGGCCACGACTCGACCCGCACCGCGACGCTGTCGACCTGGACGAGGCTCTCCGGAGGCGGCTTCGCGCTGCGGGTCGACCTGTAACCGTCGCCCACGCCAGCACCTGACGGAGCGCTGGAAGAGACAGTCCCGTCATGTCCGCCGAGCTCGCTGCCTGGACAAAAGTCACACGGATTCATGCGAAGACGTAGGCGGCTCTGTCTCGGGTCATCAGGGCCCGGAACCGAGTCTCAATTCCACTCTCTCAAGGGTGGTCGAAGCAGGCTCCTCGCCAATGGTTGGGGGCTTGGCGCCGACCTTTCGATCGAGGTACGTTTCCGATATGACCGATCCGATGCCGGCCCGTTCGTGCTGGCAGAGCCCCTCTCGGACTCTCAATACGCGAAGGCCTTCTACACGGTACTCGGGTTAACAGATCGTCGCAACACGCGCGCTCGGCACCATCGCGTGTGCCGTCGGCTTCGCAGCCCCCCGAACACCCCCACGTCGTCACTGCGACGATCGCCCACGCCACCCGCCCGACAACCATGACCCGAATTGTAGCGGCATTCTTCACCGCTGATTCAGACTGCCCGGGGTCGAATCGCTTGGGTGGGCCGTGACCCAGGAAGCTGCCTGCCCAAAGGGCGGCCGGTGACGGGATCGATGGGCGGCGGCCAACCGAGGCCGGTTTGACGAGATCGGCAAAGAGCTTGCAAGCTCCTCTGCAATGCAGCGGTTGCTTGGCTTTTTGGGCAGGGCGGGCCTGGCTACTGTGATTTTGGTGCAACACCCGGCCGCGAGCTGGGCTGCGGAAACCACAGGTCAAGGCGTTGCCGGGTCGCTTTACGCGGGCGGCGGGAGCCTCGAAGAACCGAACAACGAAGGTGCTTCGGCTATCTACGACGAGCGGCGCGCCGGAACGGGTGTCGTCGGCGTACTCAGGTTTGGGCGCGACCGCGAGCGCGAGCGGAGAGCCAAGCCGCCTATGGACGAGGCGCTGTCGGACCAAGTGACCGAGGATGAGGAAGAGACCGGGCGAGACGGCGTCTCGGAGCGCGGCGTGTTCGTGATGCTGGGCGTGACGCTGGAGCTGGAAGCGCTGCGTCGAACGCAATGCGGCTACATCTGCAACGGGGAGGAGTCACCTGACCAAAACTTCACGACCGAGGCGCATTTCGGAGGTCGGGTCGCCATCGGCTACAGCTTTTCGCTCGTGGAGTTTCGCGGCGGCGTGCTGGGTACGATGCCTGATGGCCGCATGATGGAATCGATCGTGATGCCAGAGGGTTTGGTGCGCATCGGACCTCGTAGCATTGGGTGGTTCGAGCTGGGGCTCGGCGCGTACGACGCGTCGACCACCTTGCGACCGGGCGCCTTCGTGGGCGGCGCCTACGGGACGACCCGGCACCTGCGCGTGTCAGGGCACTTCGGTCTGCACCTTCCGAATGGGATGTGCTGCTCGTCGGTGCCGCGCTTCGGCTTTCGCTACGAGCTGGCTTTCGAGCGCGCGCTAACAGATGCGGTGGAGATTGGGCTAGCAGGCGCGGCCTGGAACGCCGACCTCCTGGAAGCCGCGGCGCGCATCTCGTTCTTGCTCTGAGTCGGTCCTACGCAGAGGCCGAGCCCCGGTTCTTTCCGGTCAATGGGCTGGGCGCTGCGCGTGACGCCTCGTATAGGCTAGCCACGAAATAGCGACCATTGCCGCGAGCAGCCAGGGAATTAGGAGGGCGTTCATCATCCGCCAGCCAACGGCTTCGAGCAGCGCTCCGGCGCTCAGCGATGCGGCGAGACCGACCACGAAGATCAGCAAGTCGTTGAACGCTTGAGCGCGGCCTCTCTCCGCAGGAGCGTAGGAGCTCGTCAGTAGGGTGGTTCCGCCGATGTAAAGGAGATTCCAGCCAATCCCCAGCAGAACGAGCGCCGACGCAAACGACGCAAAGCCCATGCCGCTAAAGCTCAGTGCGACGTGTCCCAAGAGTAGGGCGGCCCCGGCGAACATGATTCGCAGAACACCGAAATGAGCGATCAGCGAGCCGGTGAAGAAGGACGGCACGAACATGCCGAGCACGTGCATCTGGATCACCATCGCAGCATCCTCGAGCCCATGCTGATGACCAACCATCGCAAGCGGCGTCGCCGTCATCGCGAAAACCATCACGCCGGCCCCCGTCGCCGCTCCAAACAGCGCTACCGCGTAGGTCGGCTGGCGCACGATGGCGAACAGGGGCCGCGGCTTTCCCTGACTGCTGTCGGGCTCGACCCTCGGAACGTGCACCCCGAGGAGCACGCCGGCCGCCGCGAGCGCAATCAAGGCGAGGATCAAGAACGAGGCTACATAGGCTGGTTCGAGCAACGCAGCGCCTACCTTGCCGAGGGCGGGTCCAAGCAGCGCTGCGACAACGCCGCCGGCGAGCACCAAAGAGATGGCACGCGGGCGGAAGGCATCGCCCGACACCTCAGACGCGGCAAAACGATAGAATTGCGCAAATGCCTGATACGCCCCCACGAGCAGTGTGCCGAGCGAAAAGATCAGCAGTGAACCCATGAAGATGCCCGACGCTGCGACGAGCCCGCCCAGCGCACCCAGAAGAGCGCCCGCGATGAATCCCTTCCGCCTGCCCGAACGGGCCATCCATAGAGAGGCGGGAACGGTCGTGATGACCGTTCCGAGGAACATCGACGCTATCGGCGCGGTCGCGAGCTGCGGAACTGACGCGATCTGGGCTCCCGCGAGGCTGCCGACCGTCACAACGAGAGTTGCCACTGTCTGAAACAGCGCCTGCGCCGTCGCGAGCAGCAGCACCTGCCTGTGCATCGGCTGAAATCGTCCAGGACTCACGAGCGTGAGCCTACCCAACTTGTGCCGATCAACGTGCGCCGCTGGGGGCCCCTCCACCGCCCGAGCGGCCGTTCGAGCCATCTGATGCCCCATCTCCTGATGGTGAGGTATGGTTCCGCTCATGGGTGAGCTAGCTGTCAGCTCCGGGGACCGTGGTGGCGACCTGGCTCGATGAAAGCATCCGATCTCGCTGCGAGCGACGCATCATCGGCTGCGCGTTGTTGCTCGCGCTCGCTGCATCGCTGACCTTTGCCTGGCCGCGATTCGTGCAGGGCCCCGTCGTCATCGTGGCGTGGGTAGTGGTGGTGCTCGTGCTCGTCATCGTTGGACTCCCGGCTGCCGTCTGGTTGAAACACCCCAAGCGGCATCCCGCAAGCAAGCGAATCCGTCGCTGGGGAGACCGCGACACCATGTCCAGGACCATCGAGCGATCCCTGCAGTCGACGCGCTACCGCTGTGGCAACGGGTGGTCAGTGACGGACGAATTCATCGTCCGCTCGACCCTCTTCACGTTCGATGTCTTTCGTTTGAACGACCTGATCTGGGCCTACAAGAAGGTGACGACGAGCCTGTTGTACGGCCTCGTGCCGGTCCATCGAGCCAACGACGCGGTTCTTGTCTTTGCTGACGGCAAGGCGACGCTCTTGGGGCTCCTCGCTCCTCGGCAGTAAGCTCACCGCACGGGGCTCGGCCCCGGCTTGCCCCAAGTGACTGCGCGGTTCATGCAAGACCACCTCGAGCTTGCACCTCCGGACGGACTGAACAATCCAAGGGCGCGGGCTAGCCGGATCCGAGCAGCAGAGTGGCTCCCAAGCAGAGCAGGAGCGGCCCGACGGTGGCACATCGTCCGAGGCACCCGCGTCCCGGGCCGTGGGCACGCGCCAGGCGAGCCGGCTCAAACGAGTCAGGGGCCGTCAGTGGCCCCGAGTCGCAGTTGCTCTGCCCGCGCACGCAGCTTGCCCTCAGAGCAGTCATGCAGCCCCGCGAACCCTCACAACCATGGCCAATCGGCAACGCACCCACCCCCGCCTGGACCAAGACCATCGACGGCGCCGCTTACACCGTCAAACGCATCCAGCCTGACCTGTTCGGCGTCTGGCGCGACGCTGAAGAGCTCGGCATCTTCCAGCTCGATGTGCCTCGGCGGCGAATCATGGCGAGAAGGGCCCACCATCGTTTGCAGCAGTCAGTGCCGTTCACGAAGTTTCGTCGTCACGCGCTGCGTCGGGTCGCGGCGCGAAGAAGCGGTGCTGCAGGCCCCCTGCGAATGTGGCCC
>DATEDZ010000286.1:0-5731 GCA_035281385.1 Polyangiaceae bacterium | reverse complement strand
ACCCCAACCCCGAAAGCCCCCTTGACCGTCTCCACAACCCAACCCGACCTCCGGTTACACCGGACGCCACCGGCTTGCCTTTTACCCACAGCGATAAAACCACGCGCACGCGCGTGGTTTTATCGCTAGATCAAGGGCTAGAGCCCCGAACGGGGCGCGCGCCGATAGGCCTGGAACGGGTGAACGGAGAGCAGCAAGTGGACGCCCTGCAGCAGATGAGCGCGCCACGACGTCGCGCGGCTTGGCCATCTGACAACTGGCAACTGACAACTGACAACTGACAACTGACAACTCCCCCATGCCCCACGAGGTCTCCAAAGCCGAGCGCGTCACCGAACGCATCACGCCCTGGCTCTCGCTGCTGGGCGTCATTGGGTTCCTGTGTGCGATCGCGCTGGCCGCCTGTCCGGGATGCGGGCCGCAGCCGCGCGCGGCCTTCTCCTTGAAGATCGACTACGCCAAGAAGACCCCGGCCGACGCCAGCGTGGTGATCGACGAACAATACGTCGGGCCGCTCGGCTACGTTGCGGCACATGGCGTGCGGCTGCGCACCGGCGAGCACCGTGTCAGCGTCACCAAGGCGGGCTACTTTCCCTATGATCGCCTGATCGTGAAGAACGACAGCGAGCCCCTCAAGCTCGACGTCGCGCTCGAGCCAATTCCGGATTGAGAAGCTATGGGCCCCTGCTATAGTCCCGCCCCTTTCAACGTCATCGCATCTCCGGGGTGTACCTCAACCTGGTAGAGGGCCGGCTTTGGGTGCCGGCTGTTGGGGGTTCAAATCCCTCCACCCCGACTGATTCTTCGCAACCGCCGTCCGCCGTGGCCGGCACCCAAAACCACGAGACCGCGTGCCGGCTGTTGGGGGTTCAAATCCCTCCACCCCGACTGATTCTTCGCAACCGCCGTCCACAGGCCGAAAGGGTGTTAATGGGCTGACACCGGTGTCAGCCCGCCGTCCGTCATGGAAAGCCAATGGAAAACGGTTCCGTAGCCTTGGGCGCCCAGATCGGCGGGCACGCTTCGTGCTCGATTCTGGCCACCAGACTGGTGGTCGATAGCTTGACCCCAAGCCCGCAGGCCCAATAATGTCTCAGTTGCACATGGCGCACGAACCGCGGACGGTCTGGATTCTGCTGAGTCCAACCCCCGATGTCGAGGGGCAGTGGACCGCGCATTGCCTGGACCTCGACGTCATCTCCCAGGGTGATTCGCTGGAGCACGCCTTCAAGATGGGTCGCGAGGCAGTTGACCTCGTGATCCGTTCGGACGCCGAGGCAGGTCAAGACCCGTTTGAGCGTGACCCCGCGCCACAGGAAGACTGGGATACTTTTCACGACTTGCTCCGCAATGCCGTGCCGCTGAAGCACGTGCCGCGTGAGAAGTGGGGAACCGCAACCCTGGTTGCCGTGCCTTATTCGGTTTGCGTGCGGGACATCGCGGAGGAGCAAGAGCAGATCGAGCAGCTGCCCGCGTGGATGATCTCCCACGTTGTGCACGAGAGCTCGCGTGACTCCGGGGCGTTCCGCACCCTTTAGCTCATGCCGGCGCGGATGGGGAATATCGTCCGCGCGGCGAAGCGGCTGGGTCTTCGAGTAGTCGAAGGCAAGGGCACCTCGCATTGGAAGTTCGAGCGCGATGGGCATCGCCCGTATCCGATCCCAGCGCACAACGGCGAAAAGCAGGAGATCTCCGACAAGTACATTCGCGGAATGTGCCGGGCTCTGGGGCTCGACGAGAATGAGCTGAGAAAGCTCCTCTAGCCTCACCGCTTCGCCTCCAACAAAGCGCTCATCGTGTACGCCGCCGCAAGCAGCCTCGGGTCGCTCAATGACCTGAACGAGCTCCTGGCCGATGGTTGGAAGAGTGGTGCAGGTCCATCCGAACAGCAGGAGCGATTCGGCCTCGAGCTTGCCGATCGTTGCCCGCTGGCGGAGCCGCCCGCCAGGGTTGCCGGCCGTGAAGCGACCCATGCTGGGGTCCTTGAACGGTGCCGCGAGCTCCGACGCTGACGTCTTCGGCCGCACCCTGCCAACACGCAGCGCGCGCGGGCGCAGTTTGCCGTGGGGAGACCTCGAGGGTGCTTGGTCACGAGGCCCCCTTCTGTCCGCCACCCAGGCCGGCTAGACCATGCTCATGACCAAACGAAACCTGGGTGTGGCGGCGGTTTTCCTGTTGGGGTGTGCGACCGGCGGTGTCTCGAGCCAGACCGTCGTGCCGAAGGCGTCGGCTCAGCAGCAGGCGACGCTGACCAAGTGGGAGTACAACTGCCTCGATCTCGACGACGATGAAGCGACCGGCGCCGCGAATAAGCTCGGAGCCGAGAGCTGGGAGATGGTCGGAATCAGCAGGTACCGGACGTCTTCACCTGTTTCAAGCGCCCGAAGATGTGAGCGTGCGCTAACGCGTCTGGCTGACGCGTAGAACGCGTTTGCCACGCCGTACGACTCGCGGGTCCACCCGAGGGCTGAAACGCGCTTGGCCGGCCTGCCACGCGTCAGCGTGAGGGCAAGTCGGTGTAGGCTCGTGCCATGTTCGGGTACCAAAGCCGCCGGCTCGACTCGCTCATGGGGTCGTTATCGCAACAGCAGCGGCATTGTGGGCGAGGCCTGGTGGAAGGCCGCGATCGGCATCGCGTTCGGTGTGGGCATTGCGGCCTGGGGCTACTGGCGCGCGACGGCTGTTGGGCGGTTCAAATCCCTCCACCCCGACTGATTCTTCGCAAGTGCCGCCAGTCCCCCGATCCGGCCCGCCTGAACGCCTTGACGCATCGGGGCAAATCACCCGGTTGATCGAGACGGCGTTCGGATCTAAGGGTCCGGGCCGTGAAGATTGATTTCACAGGTAAGCGGATTCTGGTTGCCGGTGTCGCAGATGACGTGGGCTTTGGCTTTGCCATCGCCAAACAGTTCGCGGAGTCGGGTGCGAAGGTTTGCGTGGCCGGCTGGCCACCCGCGCTGGGCATTTTCGAGACCATGCTGCGCCGCGGCAAGCTCGACGAGTCGCGCAAGCTCTCGAGCGGATCGCTGCTCGAGTTCGAGCGTGTCTACCCGCTCGACGCCGCCTTCGACACGCTCGACCAAGCCCCGCAGTCCATTCGCGAAAACAAGCGCTACGCCGAGCGCGGCGACTTTTCGATTCAGGGTCTGGCCGATCTCATGTCGAAGGACTTCGGTCCGCGTCCGGTCGATGTCGTGATCCACTCGCTGGCCAACGGCCCCGAAGTCGCCAAGCCCCTGCTCGACACGTCGCGCGAAGGCTACCTGGCCGCGCTCAGCGCCAGCTCGTACTCGTTCGTCTCGATGGTGCGCCGCTTCGCTCCGCTGATGCATCCTGGTAGCGGCAGCTTCCTTTCGCTCACGTACGTGGCCGCCGAGCGCGTCATTCCGCGCTACGGCGGCGGCATGTCGTCGGCCAAGGCCGCGCTCGAAGCCGACACCCGTTACCTCGCCTTCGAGGCCGGCCGCCGCTACGGCGTGCGCGTCAACACCATCTCAGCGGGCCCCTACGCCTCGCGCGCCGCCAACGTCACCGGCGCGATCGCTGAGATCGTCAATTTCTACGAAAAGAACTCACCGCGCCCAGCGCAGCTGACACCCGAAGACGTGGCAAGCTCTGCGGTTTTTCTGTCGAGCACCCACGCCAGCGCCATCACCGGGACGACGCTTTACGTGGACAACGGCTACCACGCGATGGGCAAGGGCCTGGGCGAGGACGACCTCGAGTGGGTGATGAAGGCTGGCGACGTTCCGCGCAAGGGCTGATAGGGTCTCGGGCCCATGAGCCACCGCGTTTGGGCGTTGTTGGGCGTGTCATGTCTGGTCCTCGCCGCGTGCGATGAGCCTCCAACACCGGAAGCCAAACCGACAGCAAGCGCGGCCCCCGCGCCGGCGCCCAGCGTCGCACCAGCCGCGGCTCCCGAGCCCGCGGCTGAAGCGCCCAAACCCAAGAAGCCGAAGAAGACGCTGGCCGATTGCCCCAAGGGACCGAACGTCACGTTCGACAATCCCGGCGTGGAAGCGGCGGTTCGGCTCAAGCTGCCCAAGCCCGAGGGCGATATCACCATTGCTGACCTCAAACGGCTCAAGTCGTTCAATGGCGAGGCGGCGCGACTCAAGCTCGAAGAGCTCGACGTCTGCGTCTTCTCGCACATGACCGGGCTGAAGGAGCTGGTCATCGGTCAAGGCACTTACGACGACCTTTCTCCGATCGCCGGGGCGACGCAGCTCGAGTCGCTGATTGCCGGTATGAATCAGGTCAGCGACATCACACCGCTCGCCAAGATGAAGAAGCTCGATCGGCTCGACCTCGGGCGCACCCAGGTCAAGGACATCACTCCGCTCGCCGGGCTCACCATGCTGACCGAGCTCCAGCTCGACAGCACGCCGGTGGAGGACATCACTCCGCTCGCCAAGCTGACCTTGCTCGAAGACGTGACGATCAAGGGCACCCAGGTCAAGGATCTGAGCCCGCTCAAGGATTTGAAGAAGCTCAAGAAGTTCGACGGCCGCGATACCCCGGCCGACGAGGATCCGATGAGCTTTGCCGCGCTGCGAGCGAACGGCGTCAAGATCGTGAATTGACCGTTCCGGTGCGCTACGCGCTGCTCGTCTCGCCCTCGTCCAATCGAGTCTACGGGCAGTCGGCGGCTGCCCTGGCAGTCGCTGAGCTGGGCGTGGTGAGCGAGCAGGTGCTGGGCGGCGCGCTGCGCGAGATCCGCGAGCAGACGCTGGGCTCGGTGGCCTACGTGACTTTCGAAGCCGCTGAGCTGGGCGACATCGCGCTCGAATGGCTCTCGAACCTGGCCGCTACATTCGCCCTGTTTCGTCTCGACGAGGGCCGGCTCCTGCCGCTCGAGCTGCGGCGTTGGGATCAGCTCGATTCGGATCTGGTGTCGATCCAGAAATACTCGGGCAAGACCAACGAAACCTTCACCAAGCTCCTGCTCAACGTCACGCTCGCCGCCTCAGGCTTCGCCCAAGCGCCACGCGGGCTGTCCGTGCTCGACCCCTTGTGCGGTCGGGGCACCACCTTGAACCAGGCACTGACCTACGGCTTTCACGCCACCGGGGTGGAGCACGACGCCAAAGACTTCGAGGCCTACAGCCTGTTCATCCAGCGCTGGGTCAAGGACCAGCGGCTCAAGCACGAAACGGCGCGCGGCAGCGTGAAGGGACACCCCAAGCTCGACCTGCAATTCGGCCTCGACAAGGCTCGCTACAAGGCCGGCGAGACCTTGCGTGCCTGCTTCGTCAACGCCGATACTGCGAGCTGCGCTCAGGTCTTTCAGCCGCGCTCCTTCGACCTGATCGTGACCGATGCTCCTTATGGCGTGCAGCACGGCAGCCAAGGGAAAAGCGGTATGTCACGCCGCCCGCTCGAGCTTCTGAACGAAGCCATCCCGATCTGGAAGAACCTACTGCGTCCCGGAGGCGCTATCGGTATCGCCTGGAACACGCTGGTGGCGCGCCGCGAGCAGCTGGCCTCGCTGCTGACGCAGAGCGGCCTTTCGGTTCTCGACTCCCCTGCCTACCGCGCCTTCCAGCACCGCGTCGATAGCTCGATCGACCGCGATCTGATCGTCGCCCGTGTCACATCACCGTGACCGACTTGGCCAGGTTCCGCGGCTTGTCGATGTTGTAGCCCTTCGCCAACGCCACGTAATACGCATAGAGCTGGAGCGGCACCGCATTGAGCACCGGTGAGACCGCCGTGTGATGCGGGGGCAGCG
>DATEDZ010000285.1:0-13753 GCA_035281385.1 Polyangiaceae bacterium | reverse complement strand
GCCCGCTCGACCGAACAACGCTCCCGCTCCCGGCGTTTGCGAATTTGCGCTCGGCCGAACCCGAGCCCCATTCCGACCCCACTCCCGCTCCCGATCAGCCGCTCCCGAGCCCGAACCCGGCCCGATCACCAATCATGGCTGCCTCGCTACCGGAGCTCCAAGCGCCTGATCTCGTAACGGTCGCGACTCGAGTCCCGGAGGGCGTCGTATGCCTGATCTCGGCGCTGGCCTATCACGAGCTCACGACGCAGATCCCGCACGCGGTCGACATCGCCCTCCCCCGTGGTGCAGAAAAGCCGCGCATCGACTACCCACCCGTCAGCATCCACTGGTTCTCAGGCCCCGCGTTCAAGAGCGGCATCGAGACAGCGACCATCGACGGGCAAAAAGTCCGCATCTACAGCGCCGAGAAAAGCGTTGCCGATGCTTTCAAGTATCGCAACAAGCTCGGCCTCGACGTGGCGCTCGAAGCGCTGAAAACGTGGCGAGGACGCCGTGGCGCCGTCATTGGCCGACTCCTCGAACAGGCTCGCGTGTGCAGGGTCGAACGCGTCATGCGCCCCTACCTGGAGGCAGTCGCGTGAGCCCGAACCTGGCCGCCTCGGTGCGCGCACGTCTCACCAATCAGGCCAAGGCCAGAAAGCGCCCTTTTTCAAGAGGTCCTCCAACACTACGGGCTCGAGCGTCTACTCTACCGCCTGGCACAATCACAGCACCGCGGCCGCTTTCTGCTCAAGGGCGCGCTCCTGCTGAACGCCTGGAAAGCCCCCGTTTCGCGTCCCACCCGCGACATCGATCTACTTGGCTACGCAGAGAACGACGTCGCTCTCCTGGAGAGAATGTTCCGCGAGATCTGTAATGTTGACGTTGTTGATGATGGGCTGCGCTTCGATGCAACGACGCTCTCAAGGCTTGGACGCGCAGGATAACACTGCTCTCACGCCAGAGCGCGCGCTAGCAGACCCCAGAAGGTCGCGTGCGATTCGGCTTCGCTGAGCAAGGTTTGCCAGAGGCGGGGCGGAGCCTGAAGTAGCGTGTCGTTGGCGATCACGGCAGACCAAGGTAGGCGTGTCGGATCTGCGCCGGGGATGCCCGCATTCTGCATCTCGGTCAGGAACAACTCCGCGATCAACCCATAACCGATGGTGGTCGGATGCACCCCGTCCAGGCTGAACAGGCCGCCCTGCCTACGCCGGCCCAGCTCGTCGAGCTCGTACATGAGCACGCTCGGCACCGGCGAAAGAGCCAGCAGCGGGTGATTGGGCCGCAGTATCGAACGCAGCGGCTGATCCGGCGTGGCGTCCATCCGATTGCGGCGCACCGCGAGGCGATTCAACAGGCCGCACACGTCAACCAGGTGCCAGTGCTGGCGCTGCTCCACATTGACCCGGATCACGTCGTTGAAGCCGTCGATACGGCGTTCGATGCTCATGACGTCCTCGCGCGAGAGCGACTCGAGCAGTGCCGCGCCGCCCGCGTCGGACCGCACGAAGAAGCGCCGGTAATTGTCGAAGTACCGACCGTCGAAGTGTCCGACCCCGTGGGCCAGCGGCGGAATCGTCACGTATGGAATGTTGCCGACGAACACGTGCGCGTCGGGTGCGTGGTCACGTAGGACTCGGCTCAACCGCAGGCAAATGCGCGTATAATCGGCTTCGAAGCGCGGTGCGCTGGTCAGGTTCCATTGCAAGAGCTCGACTGGGTCGTGCGGCAGCTCGTCCGCCGGTACGTCGGCCATGTCTTTGAGCTCCAGTGTCAACACCGTGCCCAGCGCGTCGTTGGAGCCCAGCCACAGCATCAGCGCATCGACGCCGCCGCGTTCACGGATCGTGCGCTCGAGCGCGTCGAGCTGCGTATCACGGCGCAGCGAGTTGCGATCGCCGGGATTGAGCACGGCTTGCGCGGTGCGGTACATCGGCCCCGACGGCACGCCCAGAAAGTCGTCCTCGATCCAGCCTTCGCTGTCCTCGATCGCCTTCCGGCAACTCCGCCAAGAAAGCTCGAGCGCATCAGCCAACGCGAAGCCCCAGATCGCCACGTTGTGGTAGTTGCCCCTGAAGGTCGACGGCGTCACGCCCGGTCCGCGCTCGTAGTACTGCTCGAGCTGGTCGAAGTAGGCCGGAAGCTCGAACACCAGGCGGGACAGCGCGCCGCCTTCCGCCGGGCGCACGTTGGGCTCGAGGTCGCGCAGCATGCGTTCGATGTCGAGCGGCAAACCCGCGCCCAGCACGCGCGGCACGAGGAAATCTCCTGGTACGCTCAAACCGAGCGACATGGCGACCATTGCCGGCATCGACCAAGTGGTTTTGGAGATCGCGCCGCTTTGAAAGCCCTGCGTCAAACTATCGCCGATCGCCGCCAACCTGAGCTTGTTCATGCTCGGCCTCCGCTTTACCAGAACCCTAGCTCTAGTAAAGCATCCTTTACTAAACAGGTGCACTCTAAAAAGGCCTGGGCTTCCGCCAGCTGGCGCCCGCCATGGCCCAAGCCACTCACGACGGCCCTTTGCCCGAGCCGTAGTCATTTCATCGTAGAGCCAGAATTGAAGCAATGAGAGACCCCTCGCGCGGCCCAGACTTGCTAAAGGAAAAATCCGATTCGCTCGAGCGAGTCACCCGAAAGACGAGCCTGAGAGGACATGATGGACGTGAAGACTGTTCTAGCGAAACTCGAAAAGGCTTTGGGCGAGCTGGTGACGCTCAAGATCACGACGCGCGTCGGCGTGGACGGTGCAGCGGAGCAGAAGGTGGCAAGAACCACCATCGATCTCGCACAAGGCGACATCACTATGCAGGTGGATCCGTGGTTCTTGGAGGCTGGACAAGCGGCCATTTTGGAGCTCCACGCAACCCGTGAGAAGCAAGGCGCCGATATCGTTCGCTCCAATCTTGCTGCGCTCTCGAGTCTGGTTAAACTCCTGCCCGAGCTCAAGCAACTTGGCTGAGGCCAGCGCATGCCGCCGCAAGACTCGTTCAACGAGCGGCTCAAAACGATCGCCGAGGGGCTGCTATCTCTCGAGATCAATACCGTCATCTGCCCGCACATCGAAGGGGAGAAGATGCCGCAGCCCGAGCATGCGCTGATCGACATCGCCAACGCTTACGGCGCATGGCTGCGTGACAAACACCAGACGGACGTCTTCACCCAAGGCGCGCCCTCGCAAGCATCCGCGGACTTCTACTTGAAGTTGCGGCAAGCCGCCGACGCGCTGCAGCGCACCGGACATGACATCAACCTGCTCGAGCGCATCTGCAAGACCTCGGATCAACTGCTGGGTATCTTCATGCGGCTCGATCCAGGCCGCACTCTGGTGCTCAAACGTTCGCACACCGACCGCCCGACCCAGGTCGAGCTCTTGCCGGAAGAACTGATCGTCGTGCGCAAGGCTTGGGAGCTCATGCTCGAGGAGATTGCGATGCAGACGATCATTCAGATTGATGGCGACGTCGTGCAACGCCTGCTGCGACGGGCACCCGACGGCGTGGACATGACACAGGTCATGAAGGCGCATGAGCGCGCGGTCGACGTCTCGATCGGTTTCTGGGGTGAGCTGGTCCAGCTGGTCGGCGGAGCGCTCAAGGGCTTGGGCGAGTTTCTCTCCGGGCGAAGGTCAACCTGAATACGGCCACCGAGGCAGTGCCGAGCACCATCTTCGAGCTACTGCAGGAAGGCGGAGCCCGCATCGTGACTTGCGACGATTCGCAACAACGGATCGCTTGCGAGACGCTGGTCCAGCTCGACGGCGACGTGGTCAGCTGGATTTCGCACGAGGCGCTCTTGAGGCCCGAGCTCCTTACGC
The DNA here is from genome assembly GCA_035281385.1 of Polyangiaceae bacterium. GTDB lineage: Bacteria > Myxococcota_A > Polyangia > Polyangiales > Polyangiaceae > PMG-095. The sequence continues at coordinate 9,954 of DATEDZ010000285.1, read as the reverse complement.
AGCATCATGACGCGATTCGAGAGCGATTGCGGAGCGCTTCCAAGCTCGCACGGCACGGGATTCAGAGCGTCGCAACCGCGGCGCTCGCCGTGCGTTGGGGCGGCGCGGCGTCGATGGTCTTGCTCAACGCAACGCTGTGGAGCACCATCCACTCATACCTCTGGGACCTCGCCGCCAGCGCAGCCAGTTTGGCTCTCTGGCATTTTGGTTGTCGTTTCGCAGGCGCTTGGCTGGCGCGCCGAGCGCTCGAAGAACTTGGTGCATTGTCGCTACGGCCAGGTAGCCGTTAGGAGCTCAAGCCGCGCCCCCGACGCCGCCTGCACCGCCCCGTTTTGCGCCAAACCCCGCGACCTCGGCGACACCTGCAACGCCCCCGACGAGCTCTGCCGCCAAGACCTCACTTGCACCAGCGGCGAATGCACCGCCATTACGGATCGCGGCTTCGAAGCCCAAAGCTGCATGCCCTAGGAGCACGCGATCAGCGCCCACGTTAGGGAGCGCGGGCCGGGTAGACTTTGACGCCCTTTGTCGTCGGCGTAGGGAGAAGCATCACCGTCTGCCACCACGAGCGTCCCGCGCGCTGGTGACAGATCGATGCCCTCGAGCGTCGTGTCAAAACTGACGAACGGCTCGAGCTCGTGGCTCTTCAAGTCGTAGGAGTAGACGACTCCTCCGGTGGTCGAGACGTAGAGCCGGCAGCGAATCTCGTCGATCACCACGTCGCGCCGATCTGCGATGGGAATGAACGTGGCCTCCTCCAGCGCACAGTCATCTTCCCCGCTGGCACCAGCCGAGCTCCAAGTGTCGTCTCCGTCGGCGCCACCAGCGCCGCCCTGTCCGCCACCACCTACTGGCGCAGCGCCCGCAGCGCCCGCGTTGCCATCGCCGGCCGTGCCATCGCCGGCCGTCCCCTGCAGCCAGTCACCCATCGCAAGCGGCGCCCCCGCTTCGCCGTCAGGCCGTGTCGACGCTGCTCCACCCAGGGTCGACGCGCCCGCCCCCGACGGCTTGCCACCACCTTGCCCACCCATCGCCATGGCCCCACTCGCCGTTCCCCCACCGCCTACCTCGCCACTCGGCTCATCCAAGGTTCGCCCACACGCCAACGCAAGCGCGACGCCGAGCAACCTCGTCCTCGTCCACCTCCCACGTACATGCTCGCATCTTGCCACGCGCGCCGACGCGAACGCCAGTGTTCTTACGCGCCGCTCGGTAGCGGGTATGGGCGTTCCCTCAACTCGCTGTGCCCTCCGCCGCCCAAGCCCACCGAGTCCGACGTTGCCCACCCGCCGCGCAAATCCGAAGCTCGCCTGGACGACCCAAGGCGTTCACTGTAACCTATCGTCATGGCGAGCAGGAGGGACTAAAAGGAGACCAAACACTCCAAGGCCGTGCCCAGCGTTAACCGTGCAACCGCGGAGTGGCAACCCGACGAAGCGCCGGTCGTCCGCTACGCCGCGTGGTCACCGCGTATAGTGGCAGCATTTTCTTCGACAAATCGTCGAAGTCGGCAGACCATTGGAGGAGGCATGAGTACCCTCGTCGTCGGTGCCACGGGCATTCTCGGTTCGAAGATCTGCGCAAGGCTTCGCGGTGCAGGGAACGTTACGCGCGCACTGGTGCGCGAGACATCGCAGCGCGAGCGAGTTGAAGAGCTCGAGAAGCTCGGCGTCGAGCTATGCACCGGTGATCTCAAGTCACCGGGTACCTTGGAGCCAGCGCTTCAGGGGGTTAGGACCGTCATCTCGACGGCCAGCTCCACGCTGTCGCGAGTCGATGGCGACACCATCGAATCCGTGGACCTTCGTGGCCAGCTCCAGCTGATAGACGCCGCCAAGGGCGCTCAGGTAGAGCAATTCGTTTTCGTTTCGTTTCAAAGGCATCCGCTAGAATTTCCTCTCCAAACAGCCAAACGTGCCGTGGAAAATCAGCTGATCTCTAGTGGTATTAGCTACACGATCTTCCAACCGGTGCACTTTACGGAGGTATGGCTGAGCCCGATCGTAGGGTTCGATCTGCTGGGTGGCAACGTGCGCGTGCTGGGTAACGGAACGGCGAAGACCACCTGGATCTCGGTTGATGATGTGGCCACGTTCGTCGCCGGAGCCGTCGGTAACCCCAAAGCACGCGACCGTATTTTTCCGCTAGGCGGCCCCGAGCAGCAATCGCAGCTCGACGTCGTGGAGCTGTTCCGCAGAGCCAGCGGTCGAAGCGTTCGAGTGCAGCATCAGCCAGAGGCCGAGCTACGTACGGCATTTGAGGCCGCGAGCGATCCGCTAGCCCACTCCTTCGCAGCGCTCATGCTGGCGACTGCGATCGGTCAAATCGCGTCGTCCGCGGCGGCGCTGGACGCTATCCCAGTCAAGCTCAAACCAGTCCACGAATTTCTGCAACTCCTGCTCAAGCAGTCCGCACCCTAGGAGTCCACTCATCCGGGCGCCGTGGTAGCGATTTTTCAAGGGGATTTCCGAAGGCCTTGATTTGTAGCCAGATCGAGGCCGAAAATCGCTGCGTGGATGCGAGCTTGCTGCCTCCTCCGCCGCCAAAGCTACCGGCGGACCTGACGCGCGCGACGGCGCGTTACCGGCGGCACGCCTGGCTGGCAGTCGTCGGCCTGATCGTGTTCGTGGCCGCTTATCTGGCGCTGATCGGGTGGTTCTCCTGGACCTCGTATCGGTACTTCTACGATCTTTTCGGCAGGGGACGCGGGGGCTTCGTCACTTTTCTGGGCGGTGCGCTCAGCGGGCTGCTCGGGCTGTTCTTGCTCAAGGCGCTGTTCTTCATGAAGGCGGGCGGCACGCCGGACGACCTCGAGGTCACACCGAGTGACGAGCCGGCGCTGTTCGAATTCTTGAACGCGTTGGCCGACCGCGCCGGCGCGCCGCGCCCCCACCGCGTCTTTCTGTCGATGCGCGTCAACGCGGCCGTGTTCTACGACCTGTCGCTCGTGAATCTGCTGGTGCCGACGCGCAAGAACCTCGAGATTGGTCTGGGGCTGGTCAATACGCTTAATCTGAGCGAGATGACTGCAGTGCTGGCCCACGAATTCGGGCACTTTGCCCAGCGTTCGATGGCCGTCGGGCGCTGGGTGTACATGGCGCAGCAGGTGGTCGGCCAGATCGTGGCGACGCGGGGCTGGCTGGACAAAGCCCTACGTGCGCTCTCGAGCTTCGATCCCCGCATAGCCTGGATCGCCTGGATCATGCGCCTCATCGTGTGGGCGATTCGCTCGCTGCTCGACACTGCCTTCGGGCTGGTGATCTTGGCGCAGCGCGCGCTCGGTCGCGAGATGGAGTTTCAGGCCGATCTGGTGAGCGTGTCGCTGACGGGGAGCGACGCGCTGGTGCACGCGCTGCATCGACTGGGCGCTGCTGGTGGCGCCTGGGACAAGGCCATTCGCATCACGGCCAGCGAGCTCGTGAGAGGGCGAGCTGTGCCCGATCTGTTCGCGCTGCAGACGCGCATCATCGAGCGCATGAGCCGCATCTTGAACGAGCCCGGGCACGGCGCCTCGCCGGCGCGGCCCGAGAGCGAGCCCCACCTGTTCCGGGTGTTCGAGCAAGAAATGGCCGAACCGCCCCCGATGTGGTCGACGCACCCGAACAACCGCGACCGCGAGGACAACGCCAAGCGCCGCTACGTCGCCGCCGAGCTCGACGCGCGGCCCGCTTGGTGCCTGTTCAGGGACGCGACCGCGCTCAAGCGCCGATACACCGCCAAGCTCGTGAAGGACAACAGCGACGGCGGCAAGTACGTGCTCGAGAGCGAGGAGGACGCGCTCGCAGCGGTCGACCGGCGCTTCGATCGCCCGTACCTGGACGAGCGCTATCGCGGGGCCTACCTGGGGCGCTCGATCGTCTTGCACGAGCGCTCACCGGCGGCGCTGTACGGTGAGGGCTTTGCCGGTGCGGTGCACGAGCAGCTGTCGCGCCTGTATCCCGAGCAGCTAGCCGCCGACATTCGGGACTTGCGCCAGCGCCAGGAAGAGAGCGCCAGGCTCGAAGCGCTCAAGGAGGGCCTGCTCGAGGCGCCAGGTGGCGTGATCCGCCACCGCGGCCGTGTGATTCAGCGCCGCGGGCTGGGCGCGGTGCTGCGGCAGGTCACGACGGAGCACGAAGCCGTGCGCCAGCGGGTAGAGGAACACGATCGGCTGTGCCGCGCCAGCCACCGCGCCGCGGCGCGCGAGCTGGGCGGCGGCTGGGACGAATACCTGTATGGACTGGGCCAGCTGCTCCACTACAGCGGGCACGCCGAGGCCAATTTGCAGGACGCGCGAGGCCACATGGCCAACGTATTTGCGGTCGTGACGGCAGACGGTCGCGTGAGCAGTTCGGAGCGGCAACGGCTCGTCGCCGCGGCGGTCGAGGTGCATGAGGCGCTGGGTGAGGTGTTCGTGCTACAGAAGCGGGTGAAGCTCGGGCCCGTCGCGCTCGAGCGGTTGATCGAGCTCCTGGGGCTCGGCGAAGTCGAGAAGCCCCCGCGCAAGTGGCGCGACGTGCTACCCCAAAACTACCAGCTGCCCGAGCCGACGGTTGAGAACATTGGCGAGTGGCTACAGGTGATCGAGAGCTGGGTCACGGCCACGCTGCACGCGCTCGGAGCGTTGGAGCGCGTGGCCCTCGAGCTGCTCGTCGAGGCCGAGGCCCTGGTGCAGCGCGCCTACCTCGAGCGCGGTGTGCTCGAGCCCGCGCCGAAGGCACCACGGGTGCCGGAGCGCTACCAGACGCTCGCACGCGGGGAGGAGCGGGCGCGCCAGCGACGGCTGGGCTTTTGGGATCGCTTTCAGACCGCTGACGGCATCGGGCCCTCGGTGCTGCGCTTCATGGTGGCCGGCAGCGTGTTGCTCGGCGTGCTGGGGTTCAGTCGCCTGACGACCAGCACGGCGGTGACGCTGGTCAACCAGCGGGCGGAGGCCATCGAGATCCAGCTCGACGGGGAGTCGGTGTCGCTCGAGCCTTCCGAGACGCGCGAAGTCGAGGTCGAGCGGCACATCGTGCATTTACTAGCGAGGTCGCGGCGAGGAGAGCTGCTCGAGTCTTTCCAGGTGGATGCGCGCCGGGCCAAGCGCTACGTCCTGTCGCAGGATGGGGTCGCCGCGAGCGCCGCGCAGCCCTAGGCTCGAGTTGGGCGGTCCCCTCGTGCGTGCCGACGGATCAGAAATCGACGCTGGCCACGTCGGTGCCGAGGGCGCCCAGTGCTTGGACGCGGACGCGGTTTTCCGAGACCGCGTACAGGAAGTCGTCCATCACCACGGTACGATCGACGACGCTGTTCGAATTGGTCCACCAATCCTGGCAAGCGCCGCCGTACACGAAGCCTTGGTTTTCGCTGGTGACCGGGTACGGCTCTTCCAGGCGACCGAGCTCGCTGATGCCGGCGCTCATGCTCACGTCCACGGCCACGACGCCGCTGAACGAGAGCTGCCCGTAGCTGCCGTTGCCGCCGCCGTCGCAGATGCTCATCGGCAGAGTCAAGAGCCCACGCTCGGCCATGAAGGTGAAGCCCAGGTGGTCGGTGAGCGCGGACGAGCTCGAGCCGCGGGTTCCGAAGACCTTCTTGTGGAGGAGCGCCGGCTGCATGGGATCGGTGACGTCGAACACCTGCAGCTGGATGCCGTTGAAGTACGCGAAATCACCCATGTCGTCGGCCTCGTAGCCCAGCGCCAGCAGGTGGCTTCCGTCGAGTTGGTGCATATAGGTCGAGAACCCCGGGATCTTCAGCTCTCCGACAACGGCGGGGGCGGTGCTCTCGGAGAGGTCGAGCACGAACAGCGGGTCGGTCTTCTTGAAGGTCACCAGGTAGCCGCGTGGACCATCGAAGCGCACGCTACGGATATCCTCGGTCGGTGCGATGTGGTCGACTTGGCCCACCACGTCGAGCGAGTTGCCGTGGCGCTCGAGCACCGTGACCGTGCTTTCCACGTCCGGATCGGGCACGTGGCCCTTGGTCGTGGCAATGCGCAGCGCGCCCTGATACTGATCCATCGAGAACTGGTTCAGCACTCGGCCCGGCACGATACCGCTCGCGAGGTAAGCACTTTCAGCAGGGTCTTCGCCGATGCGAAACTGATGCACGGTGCTGGCCTCGTCACCGGGCACGGCGTCGAACCAGCCAAAGCTGGTGCGCTGGTGCGAGACCGACATGTATAGCGCGTCGCTCGCCGCATACACCGCGCCGCCACGCGACAGGATGTGCGTGAACGTCGGGTCGCTCGCGCTCTGCAAGTCGAGCGACACCAGGCTGGCGATGCCTTGACCATCACCGGCGGTCTCTCGGTAGAAGTCGCTGCAATCTTCGGCGCCGAGGTGACGATCGCCGTCGAAGGCCAGCGCGTCCAGATCGAAGTCGGCCGCGTCGATCAGCGCCTCGTTGTCGCTGCGCGCCTTTTCGAGCGCCGCTAGTTGGTCGGCCCGAGCCTCCGGCGTATCGGGACCGCAGTAGTTGAAAGGATACTGCAGGCCTGGCACGTTGACGTCGCCGATGCTGACGACGCTGTGGGCGGTGCTGCCGATGCGGCGCGCTGCGATCAGCGACCCAGGGAAGCGGAGCGTGCGCAACAAGGCCGGTGCGGTGCGGTCGCTGACGTCGAAAATGGCAAGCTGCGTGGCGCTGCCGTCGCCCGAGAAGTCGCAGTCGTAGCCATAAGTGCAGTCGCGCGGAGCGCCGACGAAGCTATCGGCGGTGCTCCCCTCGCTGGTGCGCGGCATCGAGACGTAAACGAGCGCGCGGTCACCGTGTAGGAATAGCTTCTTGGCAGTGCCGGGCAGCGCGACGCGCGATGCAATCTGCATTTCGGCTGCCGGCCAAGCAGCCACGATGCGCAGCTCGCCAGCTTGGGCCAGGTACAGGAACCGACCGTCGGTCTTGACCAGATCCGCTTCGTCGACGTCGGCCACCTGGTTGTTCGTTTGTGAGACGCTGTTCGGAGCTGCCGCCTTGTTACCGCCACCCTCAGCGGAGGGTGAGGCGGAAGCATCCTCCGGGAAGAAGCAACCATCCTGCGAGCCCTGATTCACCTGCTCTTTGAGCGTGTCGATCTGCTCGTTCATCCAAGCGCGCGTGCGCGCCCGCAGGTGCTCGGTCAGCTCCTCACAGCTATCGACGCGAGCCAGCGCCAGCGCAAAGCCCTGGCTCTCCACCGGTTCCGGTTCTGGTTTCGGTTCCAGCTCCGGCCCTGGCCCTGGCCCTGGTAGGGTCGAGCTAGTGCCAGCGGGCGCCGAGCACCCCATTAGGAGCAGGGGGATACACCATTTAGGAAAGGACGAACGCAGCATGGATCAACGCTCCGGCGATTACTCGCAGCAGAAAGCGTGCCAGGGCTGCCCCCGCAACTTGCCGTATTATGGGGCGATCTCCGACGCTTCGGCTTGGCACAGCTGTGCCAGCCACCGACATCTGGATCTCGCCCGAGCCCTGCCGCCGCGTCAGGTGGACCGCAGCAATCGAACCCAAACCGCGGTTGGGATGGCATCAGCCTTGCCTCGCGACCTCGCTACCCGCGACGAGTGACGTTCGGATCGCCCTAGCTCGGTCCTCACCGACGCGGTTGCTTACGTCGTCCGCGGCTTGATCGCGGCGCTGATTCGAACCCTTCCAGCTCTTCCAGGATCAGCCGTTCGAGGAACGCCAGGTCGTCCGCATCGCGGTGGCTAGTTTGCGGCGGACCGCGTACGAGCTCGGCCAGCGTGATCTTGCCGTTGCGGAACTTACGCACGAATTCGCAGATGCCCTGGAAGTCGTCGAGCTCGCGGCCAGCTTGCTCCACCAGCTCATCAAGCGAGAGCCCGAAAGATGCCTCGCGCGCATCACGCTTGATATCGCGGAGCTGGCGTGTGAGCTCACGCACTTGGTCGAGCAGCTCTCGATTGATGCGTTCGAGCTCTCGGCAGCGCACCTCGGAATCCGCCGCCCCCGTGGGTGCCTGCTGGCTCTGCCAAGTGCTCTCGAGCTCGATTAGGCGCGCCAGATCGCCCTCCTCGTAAGCGCGCGTCACCTCCTTCATCACCTCGGTGCGACGGGCCCGCTCTCCGTCGTGCCCTGCCCGATCCGGGTGAACAGCACGCGCCAGATTCCGAAAAATGTCTCGCAGTGAGCGCCGCTCCTGACCCGGCTGGCGCGCGCTAGCGACCTCGGGCTCGGAAGTGTCCTCACGCCCCCGGGAGTCGCGGGCCTCCCCAGCCCGTCCACGATGGGGCGAAGATCGGGGAGAGTCATCCCGCTCGGAGCTCCAAGCGTCGTCGCCCCAGGGGCTCCTGATATCGTCATCCTCGGCGAAGTCGCCGACGGGCGCAAGCAGCCCTTGAGCCTCGAGCGTTCGGCGAATCCTAGCGACTTGCTTGCGAGCCAGAGCCGAAAGGCGACCCTCGGCGAGTAGCTCGTTGAACAAGGCCGAAAGCTCCGTGACGAGCACACGCTGGCGCTCGACGAGCGGTGCCATCTTGGCGACCGCCTCTTGCGCATCCCGCGAAGCTTTTTGCTCGAACTGCTCGAGCCGTGCCTTCTGCTTCTGAACTTCTCGTAAGAGCCGTGCCCGCTCTCGGAGTAACGTTTGCGCTCGCGTCGTGGCCGGGTGCACCTCTAGACCGGGCAGCGCTGGGGCCACTCGTGCGCCAATATTCGAACGACGCCGCGCCATCCCCTGCTGCTAAGACATTCGGCGCGCGACGCCAAGCCCGCTGAAGCTGCGGCTCCGGACGCACTCCTTGCTTGTTGAATTTGGGCAACTGCCGGCGGCGCCGACCGAAGGGGTAGCCGACGAGAAGAGTTCTTGACGCGAATCAGCTCGTGAAAGGTTAGGTACATGATGGGGCGGCGAGAAGACGTCGATCTGGGCGCTCGTGGGGCGGATTGCGACCTCGCGTCCCCTGGCCGAGAACAGACTGGGCTGAATTCCGCGCAACTTGTCCTCGACGTGACCGACGAGCAGCCGAGCAGCAAGCAGATGAACCTACTTTTCGATCATGGCACGCTTGTGCTGGCGGAAGCGCCGGATCTGAGCCGGAAGACTATTCCCGGCATTCTGTGGGATCCGCGGGTGGAGCTCTATCGGGTACCCGCGTACCGCTACGCTGAGGTGCGGGCGAGCGGCCCTTCAGGCTTGGCGGCGCACGAGGCAGCTCCTTGGTTTCACTCGGGCCAAGGCGGAAGCGGTCAAAGCTTTGCTGGCGCGGCACCACGAGTCCAAGGTCCTGGTGTTCACGGCGGACAACGCCACAGTGCTGGGGGCGCTTGGTCACGACGATCAGGAAGCGGCCGACTTCGCCGCAGGCCGAGTCGGAGGCCCTGATGCCGATGCCGACGATGTCGCCGTGATTGTTGACCGCCTATCTGGCCACCGACAATATCCAGCGCCCAGTCGCCTCGCTAACCACTCCGGTCGTGCTCTGGCACAACTTTGCACTGCTCGCTCTGAGTCTTCGCTGACGTGGTGCATAGTGGAACCTAGCGAGCGCCGGAGGTGCGTGGTAACCGAGAGTGATCAACGCAGCGTCTCCGAAGGGAATGGAAACACTTTGCCTCATCTATCCACGCTTGAGCCCGATTCCGCCCCGAAAGAGGTCGTTGACGTCTACCACGATTTTCAGCGGCGGATGGGCTTCCCGGCAGCGCCGAACTTCATCAAGACGCAAGGTCACTCGCTCGCGGTGGTCCACGGAACGTGGGGCCTCGTGCAACACGTCCTCATTGGCGGGCTGCTGCCTCGAACGCTGAAAGAGATGATGTTCGTAGCCATCTCTCAAGCCCGCAAGTGCCGCTACTGCGAAGCGGCGCACCTCGCTTGCTGTCGAAATGCTCGGAGTCGAGCCGGCGCAGCTCGAGCTGCTCGTCGCGAACGTGCCCGACATTTCGCCACCCAAAGTACGTGAAATCATTCTCTTTGGGCTCAAGTGTGCAGAAAATCCGCAAAGCCTGAGCGAGGGCGACTTCGAGCGACTCCGCCGCCACGGACTGAGA
>DATEDZ010000284.1:0-5378 GCA_035281385.1 Polyangiaceae bacterium | reverse complement strand
GCTGGTAGCGGAGACTGCTCCAAAAGCGAAATGGCAGCGCAATTTCTCCATGACACTCACGCCACCTTCCCGTTACTTCGCCGCAGGCCGCGCCCAACCCGCTCAGCGTCAGCCCAGCAGTGACGGGTGTCGGAGTGGCGCGGTCACTCGCTGCAGTCCGCTCCTGCTGCAATGAACGCGGTGATGGCGCGCAGGCCCTGCAAGCTCACGCCGCTGGCCAGGTTGCCGCGCGGAAAGGGCATGACCTCACCACGTACGAACCATTCGCGGAGCCTGATTGACTCTTCCGCTGGGGGCACCAGCGTTGGCAATTCCCCGAGCGGGAGCTTGTCGTAGCTCGACACGCTCGGATCCGCGGGCGTCGAGCACACCGGCGAGAGCCGTTCATCGGCACACGGCTCGAAGTTTTTCGGATCACGCAGCAGCTTGTAGAGCAGGTAGCTGTTGCCTGGACTTTTGGGATCGATGATCGGCATCTGAACGCCGAAGCGCGGGCTGTCCTGCAGCGGCACTCCGCTGCTGTCGCCGAATTCGGTCTCGTGAGCGACCCGCCCGATCGCCGTGATGCGCAGGTTCTGGCGACCGTCGAGCCACAGTCCCTCGGGCGCGCCGCCGAGTGGGTGCTGGGGACTCGAATGGTGACACTCACCCCCGGCGCAATTGCCGAGGCTCGCGTCGGCGAGCACGTCCCGCACGATTTCCTCGCAGCTGGGCACGCTGGCGACGGGTAGCTGCTCCGCCACACGCGAGGTCAAAAAGCTCATCGCGAGCGGCACGTCGCCCTCGGCGAGCGGCGCGCCGTCGAAAGCGCGGATGCCAAAGTCGTCCGGGCCCTCGGGCACCACCAGCTCGATCTGGTACAGCGCGCGCGGTACGAAGCCGTAGCCGCTCGGCATGCGAAACTCGACGACGCGCTCCAGCGGGTCGTAGTTGACGTCGAACGGGATGGTCGGGCTGTCGGCGGGGTTACCGGTGAACACGCGAATCGCCTGACGATTCACGCTGGCCGGGTTCAGGAAGCGATCGAAGCGCAGCGTCAGCGTGGCGTTGACCGGCACGCCGCATGCATCATCGGCATGGGGCGCGCACTCCGTCCCCTCGCCATTCTCGGGATAGATCGCCAGCAGGCGCACATCGGGGCCCAGCGCTCGCGGCGGATCGGGCTCGCTGACGTCACACGCGCCCAGCCCGAGGGCCAAGGCGAATGCCGCGCTCAGCTCTCCGAATACGTGGAGAGCTGGTCGCGGATGTTCTGCTCGCTGACGCCGGTCCGGATGTGGTCCTTCAGCACGTCGGCTAGAGTGATCAGGAGGTCGTCGACCCCCTTCTCCTCGATGATTTTCGAGAGAAGCTGCCGGGCCTCGCGGCTGTCGTCCTCGCGGAGGAAGTCCCGGACCTTGTCGACGGAGATATCCCCTTGAAAGTCGAAGTACAGATTCTCGAACAAGTACCGGACGAGCTCCTTCACGGAGGGCCTCCTCGAAGCATGAACAAACGGCGCACCTGCCGCTATACCCGCCAGCGGAAGCCGCCTGCAAGGGCTTTGGCGGCCGAGTGCCATTTAGCTTCCAAATCAGCGACATTTCAGTAGTTCCCGGTCAGCTGCACCGTGGCAGGTCAGGCACGGCCGTGCGTTCTCTCGCAGCGCCTGGCCGCAGCGAGCCGCAAAGCCCACGGGGTGAGGATTGACGTTCCGGCCGAGCGGCGGGGTCTGGGATGGGCTCGGAGGCCAGGCGCCGCGACCGCCCACCCCGCGAGCGGCGTGGCAGCTCAGGCAGTCTCGCTCCTGGTGGCAGCTCACGCAGGCGTTCAGGTTGCGCTGCGCCTCCCAGGCATGGTGGCCTGAAGAGCGACGCCCGTCGGTCCACAAGGCCTTGGGCGGATGAAAGCGGCCACGATTCGCGAAATTGCCGAGCGGCCCGGACATGGCCACACCGGTACGCTGGTGGCAGCTCAGGCAAAAGGCCTGCTGCTGGTGGCAGCTGGTGCAGCGCGGGTTGTTCTGCCGCGCCGCCATGGCGTGTTGATTCAAGAAATCGTTCGGGTGGATCTTGCGCGGTCGGACGCTACCGTCATGACAACCGACGCAGAAGCGCTCCTGGTGACAATTGGCGCAAAATTGGCTGTCGTCACCGGCCACGCGTTTGTGCCGCTCGATGAAGTCGGGGCCGTGCCCCGCGCCATGCAGCCAGGGTGGGGGCAAGAGCTTGCCACTCGGGTAGCTGGTCTTGAGCAGGCCATTCGGCTCACTCAGGTGACACGTGGTGCAGACGCCGGACGGTTTGCGCTTGCCCGGGCTGGCTAGAGCCGAGGCGCCGGCGCGCCCCGCGCTCGAACCGCCCAGCTCGTGGCACGTGATGCACTCCTTCATGCGCGGCAGCTGGTCGCGCGTCGCCAGCTCCAGCTCTTCCACTTTGCCGTGGCAGCGCGCGCAGGACATGCGCTCGCCCACCACGTGCTTCTGATGGTCGAAGCGCAGATTGGGCTTGGGCAAGAGCACGCGCGCAACGCTATTCGGGCGCTTCGGATCGTAACCCGTGTGACAAAAGCCGCACTGCCCGAGCGGGCGCGACTCGTCCGTAGTGACCGCGTCGAGCTTGCGGTGGTTGGTGCCGTGGCAGCCGTCGCAGCGCGTGGCCGGCGGCAGCAGCGAGTCCGCGGAATTTCGGCTGGTTTTGGCGGCGTTATGGCAGGTCGTACAGCCGATGCCGAGCTGTTTGACGTGCTTCTGGTGATTGAAGCGCAGCGGCATGGCCTGCTCCGGAAAAATCACCGGGCTAGGGCCCTCGTCGTCCGCGAAAGCACCGGGCGGGCGCAGCGCCAGCGGCACGTCTTCCGTAGCGGCCAAGGGCCGCATCCCGTGCTCGAGCACCTTGTCGCCCGCCAGCGCCGGCTGCATCCCGCCGCACCACGCCAGAAACGCCGCCAGCAGCGTGCAGAGCAGCAGTAGGTCGACGCGCCCCTTCATCATGTCTCCGGGGCGGAAGCCCCGTCCTTCAGGTCGGGGAGGAAGCCCCGTAGTGTGCTATGCTGGCCCTGCGCTCGTCGGCGATAACCAAGCCCGCGGGTTGCTCTTTGGAAATCCCGTTGCGCGTTGAGCACCGAAGGCTGGTGCTCGTAAAACTGGTAAGCAATACAGACCAACGCCAGTCCTGCATTGGACCCACCCAGGAATGCCGGGTGGCTGCCTGCTGAAGCCTCCTGTGCCCTAGACAGGCCTGTGAAGCAGGAAGGACTTGTCCGAAAGCCTCTTCGTTTACGGAGAGGTTGCATTACTTTAGCACCGTCAGGTCGAGCGTGAGCAGGGCACGGAAGCGGTGCCCCACCAGCCGGTTGATGTCGTGCTCCAGCTCGAAACCGAAGCGCGAGCGCGCGAAGAAGTTGGGCCCTGGAGTGACGCCACCGCCGAGCACGTAGCCAACACTGGTCACGTCCCGGTCGGGACGCAGCGCGTCGGACCAATCCCAAAGTGACACCACGCACAGCCCGTCGTAGCGGCTGCCGAAGCGCCGCTGACCCGTGATGTCGCCGCCCAGGCGATGCCCGCGCTCGCCCGTTTCACCGCCGCCGCGCAGACCCAGGCTGCCGCGGCCGTAGTCGTAGCGCAGGCCGCCGTCGAGCGAGACGTCGAACAGCCGCCCGGTGACCTCGGTGTCGAGCGTCCTGTCGTAGCTTTCGGGCTCACCCTGCGTCTCGAACCAGCGCACGCCTCCCAAAAGCGAAGCCTGCACACGGCGCGACACGCGCACCTCGGCGCGTCCGAGCGCGCTGCTGGTCGGCGAATGCGCAAACCAATTGAAGATGGAGTCGCCGTCGAACGTCGGCGTGTAGCGCTCGAAGCTGGCGCCAGCGGTGATACGCGACGACAGGTAGGCATCGGCGCTGGCCGAGTACTCGCTGAAGAGCTGGTTGTAAAAGTCGTAGACCACCGAGCCCTGCACGACGCCGAAGCGAGGCGAGTCCGCACGCAGCGAATAGCCGATGCGTTCGCTCGAGGTGCGGTCACCGGATAGGAAATACTGGCCGTCGCCAGCATCGACGAAGGGCGAGACGCTCACGGTATCGCGATTGATCACCTTACGGTAGCTGAGCCGAGAATGCAGCACGCCAAAGCCGCTGGCCTCCACGGCTACGCCGGCCGCCGGCGCCAGCGCGCTTTCGTCGAGGAACGCCGGGTAGTAGTGGTCCTCGAAACCGTAGCGATCCCCACGGTACACGCCCTGCGACTCGAAGCGGCGCGTGCCGAAGGTGGGCAGGCCGCCGCCGCGCTGCTCGAAGCCCGCGTAGGCTTCAAGCAGCAGATTCTGCGGCAGGCTGAGCGAAAGCAGCGCGCCATCGAAGGACCAAAACCCCAGCGTATCCAGCAGGTACTGGCGACCCAGCTTGAAGCCGAAGTAGCCGTTGAAGTAGCGCTCGCCTTCCAGGTACGCATACATCAGGTCGAGTGGCGCCTCTTCCAGGCCGGGTACGTAGTACTGGCTGTGCAGCTGGCGCTCTGCCGAGCTCTGACCGAAGTCGGCGTCCAGGCGCATGCGCGATTGGAAGCTCAAGCGCGCGCCGCGGGGATTGTCCTTGCCCTGGATGTTCCAGACGCTGAGGCCCAGGGTCTCGGTATAACGACGACGTCGCAGCAGCGGATCGCCCCACGGGCTCTGGGCCGTGTAGTACTGGGCGTCGATCGAGGCGTCGACCTCTGCCTCGTAGGCGCGCGCGATACCGACCGAGCAAGACCCGACGAGCCACCCTACAGCGAGACCGAGCCACCAAAGCCGGAAACGGCGAGTCCTCATCGGCAGGGCCCGCACGCTAGCACGCGCCGGGCTTGCCTAGAGCGCAGCGAAAAATTGGGAAGTGCGCGGAAGGCAAGTGCCCAAAGGCCGCTTAGCGGAAGGAATTCGCGACGGCTCGACGCGGGGTGATGCTCGGACGGAAGCTGAATCGGAGCGGGCTGCCAAGACGCACCTCGAATGGCAGCTGGCTGCCTGGCATCGATCGGTACCGCTGTATCGCGGGCGCTCCAAAGCGTGCCGTGGTTACCTGCTCCAGAGCAGGCGAATGGGCGCGGGCTTGGCTCGAGCCGCTCTGGGGCCCCGCGCTCGAGGGTGGAGCTCATGGTCCGAGCCGAAGCATGCGGGCTGACAGCTGAACCGCGCGACTCGCACGACGTAGCGCGCTCCTGGCGCCGGCGTGGCTGCCTGCTTTCGGGGCTTCAGAGCGGGCGAAGGTTGGGGAAGCCCGCTATTTCCGTTCCTCCGCCTCGGGCGCCGGCGCAGCGTCCGAGCGAACGAAAGTGCATCGAGCAAGCGATTTTTGTTGAGACGAGGTTGCGGAGCAAGGTCGCTCGTCGAAGCGTGCTCGCGTAGGCATGACGGCTTGCC
>DATEDZ010000283.1:0-20370 GCA_035281385.1 Polyangiaceae bacterium | reverse complement strand
TCGTCTTGGAGCCAACGGATTTTTGTGGGTAACTGCGCGCATGACACGAGGCTGGCTGGCGAGATTCTTGATGCGCTTGCTGGCGCTTGCTGGCCTCTTGGTCAGTGACGTGCGGCCTGCTGCAGCAGAAGCGCGTTGGTGTGCGCCGGAGCTGGCTGCGCTGGGCGAGGGCACGTGCTTCTTTGCGCCAGAAGTGCGGAAACCGGAGTCGCCGCGGGTGTTGGTGATCTTTCTGCATGGCTTGGTGGGGGAGGGCAGCTCTTGGCAGTGGGAGCAGCAGCGGCTGGTGGTGCGCACGGCGGAAGCGTATGGGCTGAGTGCGCTGATGCCTCGGGGGCGCCTGGGGATTGGGCCGGGTCGCGACTCCGCCGTAAGGGCTTGGCCCAACTCGAAAGAAGCCCAACGGGCAGTCGAGGCGGAAGTGCTGGCCGAAATCAGCGAGGCTCGGCGCGCAGTGGAGCTGCAGCGCGGCAGGTTCGACAAGGTGCTCGTCTTCGGCTTCTCGAACGGCGCTTACTATGCCGCCTCACTCGCGCTGCGAGGCAAGCTCCAAGTGGATGGGTACGGGGTCTTCGCCGGTGGCTCGGGCAACCGCTACGACGCAATCTTGGCGGCGAGCACCGAGCGGCGCGTGCCCATCTTCGTCGGCTATGGCACGCGCGATCCAGATCACCGGCGACAGAAAGAGTTGGTGGTGCTGCTGCGCAAGCAAGGCTGGCAGCATCGTGCCAAGGCAGCCAAGGTCGGTCACACGGTCACCGACGATCAGATCCGCGGCGCCCTCGCGTTCCTGCTCCACTCGGACCTCGCCCCTCAGGCAACCAGCACGCGGTAGATCCCGCGTCCTCATGATCGCGAGCACTTCATCGATATGCTCCTGAGCCCTCCCACGCGCGTGACAAGCTAGGAACCTTGCCGCGTCACGCCGTGGCCCGGGCCCAGCGTCGAAATGTCCAGGCTCGGTCCGGACTGCGCGAAGCCGCCCGCCAAACGATCGTCGCGCATGAAGAGCGGCGTATCCAGATCCAGCTCACAGAAGTCGCCCATGCCCCCGGCGATGCAGGCCGACACGGTCATGGCCAGCCTTGTTTCGACCATGCCGCCCAGCATCAAGCCGAAGCCCAGGCGGCGCGCTTCGTGGATCATGCGCAGTGTTTCGGTCAGGCCGCTCTTGGTCAGCTTGAAGTTGATCACGTCGGCGGCGCGCTCCTGGTGCAGCTGCTGCACGTCGGCGAGGGACCGGGCATCTTCGTCGGCGGCGAGGCGGATGCCGGCTTCACGCAGCTTGCGCGCGCCGCTCAGGTCGCCGCGCCGGCACGGCTGCTCGAACAGGACGACCTGCTGAGCGTGAAGGCCCAGTCCGCGCACCAGCGCCAGCGCCGCTTCAGCGTGCAGGCTGGCGTTGGCGTCCAGCAGCAGGCGGGCTGACGGAGCCGTTTCGGCGATGCGACGCAGCCGCAGCAAGTCGTGGTCGAACGACTCTCCGCCGACCTTCACTTTCAGGGTGACGAAACCTTGCTCCACGGCGCGGCGGGTCGCGCCGGCAGCGGCGTCGGGGCTCCCGGTGGGAATCGTGATGTCGGTGAGCAGATGCGGTTGTTTGCCGCCAAAATGCTCGAACAGGGACCGCCCGAGCTCGCGGCACGAGGCGTCGAGTAGTGCCATCTCGAGCGCCGCGAGCGCGCTCGGAGTGCGGAGCAACGCCGCGTGCACGTCGCTGGGTAGGCCCAGGCAATCGACGCGATCGTAGCCGGGCAGGTGCGGCGCGGCGGCTTGCAGCGCTGCGAGCGCGTTGGCTTGGGTCTCGCCGTTCACGGCCGGAAAAGGCGCCGCCTCGCCCAGGCCACGCGCGCCGCTCGCGAGCGTGACTTCGACTAGCACGTTCTCGGCGACGAGCTGCGCGCCGGTCGCGATCCCGAACGGCTCCAGGAGCTCCACGTTCCACGGCTCCAGCGTGACGCTCGCGACCTTCACGACGCGACCGTACACCAAGTGGGGCCTCGCCCCACCAACCTAGCCAGGCCCGAGCTATGCTTCGAGCATGCTCGAAAAGCGGCTGTGCATTCTGGTCACCGGGGATCCTGTGACCCCGACTCAGCAGCGCGCGGGCGGCTTCGCCAATCTCGTCCGGGCGGGACTCGCCGGCGTGTGGCAGGGCGGCTTCGTGGAGGTGGACGCGCGCAGCGCGCAAGAGCTGCCGGCTACCGAGCGCTTCGCCGGCGTCATCGTCACCGGCTCGGCGTCGAGCGTGACCGAGCGCGCGCCCTGGATGCTGCGGGCCGAGCAGTACCTGGCGCGCGCGGTGGAGCTCGAGCATCCGCTGCTCGGTATCTGCTTTGGCCATCAGCTGCTGGGGCAGGCTCTCGGGGGCCTGGTGGAGCGCAATCCACGCGGCCGCGAGATGGGGACGGTAGAGCTTGCCATCGTGCAGGACGATCCGCTGCTCGACCGCAGCATCACGCCGGCCTTGGCTCAGGCGACCCACGTGGATGCGGTGACGCAGCTGCCGGCGCGCGCACGCATCCTGGCCACGACCGCGCTCGACCCTCACGCGGCGCTGCGCTTCGGTCCACGCGCCTGGGGCGTGCAGTTTCATCCCGAGTTCGATGCCCAGGTCATGCGCGAGTACATCCAGACGCGGCGGGAGCTTTTGTTGGAGGAGGGGAGGGATCCGGCGGCGATGTTGGCGGGGGTTTCGGTGGCGGAGGCGGGCCGAGCAGTGCTGGCGCGGTTCGTTCGGCACGGGCTGCGCTGATTTCGGGCACGGGCACGTTTGCGGGGGAGCGAGATTGCGTCGGGGGCCGCGAATGGTAAAAGGCCGCGCAACATGGGTTTCTCCTGCGGCATCGTCGGCCTGCCCAACGTGGGCAAGAGCACGCTGTTCAATTCGCTGTCGAGCGCCAAGGCCGAAGCGGCCAACTTTCCGTTTTGCACCATCGAGCCGAACGTCGGCATCGTGTCGGTTCCGGACCATCGGGTCACCGCGCTGGTCAAATTGATAGAGCCGGAGAAGGAGGTGCTCACGGCCATCCGCTTCGTCGACATCGCCGGCCTGGTGCGCGGCGCGTCCAAGGGTGAGGGGCTCGGTAATCAGTTTCTGAGCCACATCCGCGAGGTCGACGCGGTGGCGCACGTGGTGCGCTGCTTCGAGGACGAAAACGTGATCCACGTGGAGAATCGCGTCGACCCGCTAGCCGACATCGCGACCATCAACACCGAGCTCTGCCTGAAAGACCTGGATACGGTGAGCAAGCGTTTGGATCGCGCGCGCAAACAGGCCAAGGGCAACGACCCGATCGAAAAGCTGGCGGTGCCGCTGTGCGAGCGCCTGGTGGCTCATCTGGATCAAGGCAAGCCTGTGCGCACCTTCCAGGTGGGTGACAGCGAGAAGGAGCAGAGCATCGTCAGCGAGATGCAGCTGCTCACCAGCAAGCGTATGTTTTACGTCGGCAACGTGGCCGAGGGCGCGCTGACAAATCTGGGCTCCGACAAGCATTTCAGCAGGCTCACCGAGTTCGCCAAGTCGGAAGGTGCGCCGGTCGTGCCGATCTGCGCCGCTATCGAGGAGCAGATCGCGCAGCTCGAGGCGGCGGATCGCCCCGAATTCTTGGCCAGCGTCGGCCTGAGCGAGCCCGGTCTGAACGCGGTGATCCGCACCGGCTACGACCTGCTCGGGCTGATCACGTTCCTGACCGCCGGCAAGCAAGAGGTCCGGGCCTGGACGGTGCGCAAGGGCGCCACGGCGCCGCAGGCGGCAGGTGTGATCCACACCGATTTCGAGCGAGGCTTCATCAAGGCCGAGGTGATCTGGTGGGAGGATTTCATCAAGTACGGCAGTGAGGCCAAGTGTCGTGAAGCGGGCAAGCAGGCCATCGAAGGGCGCGACTACGTCGTGCGTGACGGCGACGTGATGCACTTCCGCTTCAACGTGTGAGGCCGGCTTGGATGGAAGGCCTGCGCCGCTCGGTCCGATTCGCGCAGCGATCGCCGCGGTCGGTGCCGCCTTCATCTACCTATTGATCCGGATATTCGGGCGAGTCGTCCTGCCCGAAGAGGTACCGTGGCTGAAGGGACCGTTCGGCGCCGACTACATCGGGGACCGTCCGTATGAGGAGGTGGCCGAAAAGGAGGGCCTGGAGCTCACCCGCAACGCCCGGTCGGGCGGTCTCATTCCAAGCTTTGCGGCGCTGGAGGGCGACGGATTTTCCGCCGAAAAGGTCGATCCGCGCGTGCGCGATTTCTACGAGCACACCGCCGAGTACCGCATGGACGTGTGGGCCGAGTCGGCGTTTCCGGCCAGCATCGGGCTGTGGCTCTTGGTGACGACCATCAGTCGCAGGGTCAATCAGCTGAACTTCCCGCTGCGCGCGCTGGAGACCGCGCGCGGCATGGAGAGCGAGATCGTGCTGCTGCGCGAGGCGGGGGGGCGCGTGCGCTATGCCGGCTGGTACCGCAAGCTGAGCGGCACGAGTCGCGTCATCTACACCGGCTTCTATATGACCGAGCGAGTGCCGGAGTGCCTGCGGCCGTGCGTCAAGGTGGTGTTCCCGATGCCCGAAGGCAATGCCACGGTGGTGCTCCGGCCCAGCCTCGATGCACGCGGCAGCCTGGAGCTGAGCTCCGATGGCCAGCGTTTCGGCGACGCCGGCTTCTACCGCGTCCAGCGCGGCAGCGGCCAGAACATTTGGGTCTGGCGGGTCACCAGCCTGAAGGAGCTCTTCCGCGTGTACGTCGACGACGAGGGTACGCTGCGCTGCGACCACGCCGTGCGCTTCCTGGGCCTGCCGGTCCTAGCGCTTCACTACCGCATCGAGCGCAAGCGCTAGCTTGCGAGCCAGGCGCGCAGCGTCGTGACAGGCACCGGTCCGCCGAAATAGCCGGCGAAGCGGGCGAGCCACACGCCGAAGGTCAAGACCAACACAGCGAGCGCGAAGGTCGTCGTGCCGCGTCCGGTCCAATTGATGCGCGCCTTGGATCGCGCGCGGTTCGGATCGCGAACCAGCTCCCAGCTTGCAACTGCCACGAATCCGCCGAACACGGGCGAGAGCAGCCAGACCAACGGATGGAAGCGCAGCGCGCCCTGCCAGTCGCCATGCAGCAGTGCCATGGTCGCTCGCGTCAAACCACAACCGGGGCAGGGCACACCCAAGCTGCCCGCGATGGGACACAGCGGAAAGTCACTCCAGACGGCCACGCCGAACAGCGCTGCGGCGACGGCGAGCAGGCTGATGCGGCTGGTGCGATTCACGGCCCGCAAGATTACCCACAAAACGCGAACGGCGCCGTCAGGCGCCGTTCGCATCGCAAGCGGGAGGCCTTGCTTAGCGCGGCCCGCCGCCGCCTGCCGCCTGCCAGACCTCGTTCAGATCCGCAGCCAGGAAGTACGGGCTGAAGAACAGATAGAGGATCGGGTTTGCGACCTGCGCGTTGGGCACGCCGGCCATCTGCTTGGCTTCGAGCACCTTGGGTGGAATGCCCCAGATGAAGAACAGCGGCAGCAAGAGCACGAGGATCGGATTGAAGTCGTCCTTACCGCGGAACGCTTTCAGCTCGTTCAACATGCCCCACATCTGGATCAGCATGTAGAGGCCGCAGGTGATGTAACCAATGACGAATACCATCACCGGATTGCGTGTCTGTCCGATCGGACCGCGCCCACCGGCGTGCACCATGGGTGCGCCGCCGCCAGGCATGCCGCCCATCGGAGCGCCGTAGCCGCCCTGCGCCTGTTCGGGTGCGCCGTAGCCGCCGCCGGGCGAGCCATAACCGCCACCCGCCGGAGCACCGCCGTAACCACCGCCAGCTTGTGGACCGCCAGGAGGACCGCCGTAGCCACCACCGGGCTGGCCGCCGTAACCACCACCGCCAGGCGGAGGACCGCCGTAGCCACCCATGGGCTGGCCGCCCGGATCCGGCGCCCCGTAGCCGCCACCGGCAGGCGCGCCTCCGTAGCCGCCACCGGCAGGCGCGCCTCCGTACCCCCCGCCAGCTTGTGGACCACCGGGCGCGCCGCCTGGCCCGCCGAAGCCACCCTGCGGCGGTTGGCCATACGGGTTGAACGCGCCCGCGTCGGCGACCATCGTGCCACCGAGCGGGTTGACCGGTTGATCCACGATGCCCGCAGGAGGAGCGCCGTGTCCACCTGGAGGTGGACCGTACGGATTGGGAGCAGGCGCTGCCGCCGGCGGACCGAATCCACCACCGGCTTGTG
Organism: Polyangiaceae bacterium; assembly: GCA_035281385.1. Lineage (GTDB taxonomy): Bacteria > Myxococcota_A > Polyangia > Polyangiales > Polyangiaceae > PMG-095. The sequence continues at coordinate 14,159 of DATEDZ010000283.1, read as the reverse complement.
GACCGCCAGGTGGAGGACCGAAACCGCCACCGTGTGGAGCACCAGGTGGAGGACCGAAACCACCGCCCGGCGGAGGACCGAAACCACCGCCCGCTTGTGGACCGCCAGGCGGAGGTGCCCCTTGCGGTTGCGGCGCGCCCATCGAAGGCGGTGCCACGCCGAGCATGGTGCCTTTCAATTGGGGGCGCGGAGCAGCAGCAGGTAGAGGACCCACAGCCGGCGGAGCCGCCCCCGGTGCTGGCATCGCCTGTCCGGGAGGGGGTGCCCCAGGAGCTGGTGCTGGCGCGCCCGGTCGCAGACCGGCTGGCGCGTTCATCATCAGCATCGTGCCCTTGAACTTCGGGGCAGCGGCACCTTTCAGGCTGAACCCGCACTTCTTGCAGGTCGTCGCCGCTTCTTCATTCTCAGTCCCACAGTTCGGACAAAACACTCGGAGTACCTCCCTCAGAGGTTTACGGGGGCCCCGAGCCTACTCCGCAAGCCTTCGATTTCTCAAGGGTCACGTAGGGCTATCACCCCGTGCCCGTAAACGTGCCCCGCGCCCCGTCCCGTGGTTCGCTCGGGCCCCAGCCCCAACGGCCCGATCGTGGCCCCAATGCCCATTTCGGCACGAGTACGGGCACGGACACGCTCACGGGGGACAAGCCTTGACACCCCGCTTTGCGGATCACTACGGTTCGCCTCGCCGGCCCGGCCCCCGGGCAAATTCTTGAGAAAATTCATGCAACCAGAGCTCGGATTAATTCTCACCTAGCTCCCGAGCCCACCCCGGAAACGTTCATGGCATTCGCTCTCGATGCAGAGCAAGAGCTAAAGCTCGAAGACATCCTCTCGCGTTACCCGAACAAGATGGCGGCGTGCATTCCGACGCTGCACCTGTGTCAGGAAGCCAACGAGAACTGGGTCTCACCGGAGGTGATCGCCTTCGTGGCCAAACGCCTCGACCTGTCGGCCGCGCACGTGCAGGGCGTCGTCACCTTCTACACGCTGTTCAATCAGAAGAAGCCGGGCAAGCACCAGGTGTGGGTGTGCCACACGCTGTCGTGCGCGCTGCTCGGCGCCGAGCAGCTGGTCAAGCACTGCGAGAAGCGTTTGGGCGTGCACGTGGGTGAGACCACCAAGGACGGCAAGATCACGCTGCGCACGGCCGAGTGCCTGGCGGCCTGCGGCACGGCGCCGGTGATGCAGGTCAACAAGACCTACCACGAGAATCTGACGACCCAAGAGGTCGACCGCATCCTCGACCGCCTGATCGCGGGCTAACGGGACCGCCATGATCGAGCAGACCCAGTACCTGACCCACTCCTACGGCAAGCCGGACAGCTGGAAGCTGTCGAATTACGAGGCGGCTGGCGGTTACCGCGGCGTGCGTAAGGCGCTCGGCATGTCCCGCGAGCAGGTCGTCGAAGAGATGAAGCAGGCGCACATCCGCGGTCGCGGCGGCGCCGGTTTCGACTGCGGTACCAAGTGGAGCTTCATGCCCAAAGAGCTGAAGAAGCCGCACTATCTGGTGATCAACGCGGACGAGGGCGAGCCCGGTACCTTCAAGGACCGCTCGATCATGGAGATGAATCCTCACTCCCTGATCGAAGGCTGCATCATCGGCGCCTACGGCATCGGCGCTCACGCGGCCTACATCTACGTGCGCGACGAGCTACACCTGTCCAAGGAGCGTCTATGGGCAGCCATCCACGAAGCGCGCGCCAAGGGCTACTTGGGTAAGCGTCCGTTCGGTAAGGATTACGAGGTCGAGGTCTACGTCCACACCGGCGCCGGCGCCTACATCTGCGGGGAAGAGACGGCGCTCTTGAATTCGCTCGAAGGCAGGCGTGGCGAGCCGCGGCTCAAGCCGCCGTTTCCGGCGCAATACGGCGCGTTCGGCAACCCCAGCACCGTCAACAACGTCGAGACCATTGCCATCGCCCCGAGCGTGTTCGAGGTGGGCGGCGACGAGTTCAGCAAGCTGTCCGCCCTGCACGCGCTCAACGATGGTGGGACGCGCCTCTTCGGCGTCAGCGGTCACGTCAACAAGCCGGGTCTGTTCGAGTGCGCGGTGGGTGTGACGATGAACGAGCTAGTCGAGCTTTGCGGCGGCGTTTCGGGCGGTCGCAAGCTGATGGCGGTCATCCCCGGTGGTTCTTCGTGCCCGGTGCACAAGCCGGACGAGGTCGTGAGCCTGCCCAGCGACCCGCGCTACGAGCCGTGGCAGGGTAAATCGATCATGGATCTGCCGCTCGGCGTCGACACCTTCCGCAGCGCGGGCAGCATGCTCGGCACCTGCTGCGTCACCGTGCTGAGCGACGCGGCGGATCCCGTGCTGGCGCTGCACAACGTGATGCGCTTCTATCGCCACGAGTCGTGCGGCCAGTGCACGCCGTGCCGCGAAGGCTGCGGCTGGATCGAGCGCATCTTGGACAAGATCGTGGCAGGTCAGGGCAGCATCACGGAGCTCGACCAGATCTCCGAGATTGCCTCGGACATCACGGGCAACACCATTTGCGCCTTCGGTGACGGCGCCGCGCAGCCGGCGCTGACCTTCGTCAAGAAGTTCCGCAAGGAGCTCGAGGACTACGTGCACACCGGCGGCAGGTCGCAAACCGGAAGGCTCACGCTATGACAGCCGGCAACGTCTTCTTTGCGCTGTGCAGCATCGCGGCCCTGGTGGGCGCGCTGGCAACGGTGCTCGCGCGAAATCCGATCCGCGGTGCCATGGGACTGCTCCTGACCATCGTCGGCATCGCCGGCCTGTTCTTGAAGCTGAACGCCCAGTTCTTGGCAGCCATCCAGCTCATCGTTTACGCGGGCGCGGTGGTGGTGCTGTTCGTGTTCGTGATCATGTTGCTCGGCCCGGATGCGGGGTTGGCGGAGCAGAAGAGCGGGCCCAAGGCCCAGCTGGCGCGCGCGCTGGCCGGCGTGCTGATGGCGCTGATCTCGATCGCCGGCCTGGTGCTGGTGCTGCGCGTGGCGGACAAGCCGCAGCGTTTCGTTCACGTCGGTTCGCAGCACGGCTCGGTCGAGGCGGTCGGTACGCAGCTCTTCACCAAGGCGGTCGTGCCGTTCGAGCTGGCGACCGCGCTCTTGATCGTGGCGGTGGTCGGGGCCATCGCGGTGGCGCGCAGCCGCCATCAGACTCGTAAGGAGAAGCAGAGCTCCAGTCCGACGCGGCGCTTCTTTCACGGCCCGCTGCTGCCTCGCGACGCCGAGCGGCCGCTGACTGGGGAGGAGCTCTGAGATGAACATCTTGGGCAACGTCGTAGAGCACTACGTGCTGCTCTCGGCGGTGATCTTCACGATCGGCAGCATCGGTTTTCTGGTGCGCCGCAACGTGCTGGTGCAGCTGATGAGCGTGGAGCTCATGCTCAACGCGGTCAATCTGGCCCTGGTTGCCTTCAATCGCCGTCACGTCGGCGACATGAACGGGCAGGTTTTCTCCTTCTTCATCATCGCCGTGGCCGCCGCGGAAGCGGCGGTGGGCCTGGCGATCGTGCTGGCCTTCTACCGCCTGAAACAGTCGGTGTTCAGCGACGAGGCGGATCAGCTTCGGCACTAGAGACCTTCATGCACGCACTACACGAGCTTTTCCCCAACGACGATTTCTCGCTGCTGGCGATCATCGTGCTCTTGCCGCTCCTCGGCGCGCTGGTAAACGGCCTGTTCGGCAAGCGGCTCGGGCGAGAGGCGGTCACCCTGATGGGCTGCGGCACCATCTTCGTGTCGTTCCTGTTCTCGGTCGTGACCTTCATGGCGCTCAGCCAGCACGGCGAGGGCGAAGAAGGAGTGAAGCTGGTCTGGAAGGGCTGGCAATGGATGAGCCTGTCGCTGCAGCGCGACACGGGCGCCACCTCGCTCTGGGTTTCGCTTTCGGCCGATGCGCTGAGCGGCACGATGGCGCTGATCGTCACCGGCATCGGCTTTCTGATCCACCTGTACTCGACCAAGTACATGGAGGAGGACCCGGGCTACTACCGCTTCTTCACCTACCTGAATCTGTTCATCTTCTCGATGCTGGTGCTGATCCTGGGCGACAGCTTGCCGGTGCTGTTCGTCGGTTGGGAAGGCGTGGGCCTGTGCAGCTACCTGCTCATCGGCTTTTGGTTCGGCGACGACAACAATGCGACCGCGGGCAAGAAGGCCTTCATCACCAACCGCATCGGTGACTTCGGCCTCCTGGTCGCGATGGGCCTGCTCCTCTACTACTGCGGGGCGCTCGACTGGTCGGGCATCGAAGGCGCGCGCCAGAACCTGCTGACCGAGGTCACGATCTGGCCGCTGGGCGACCACGTGCCGCTCGCCAACCTGCTTCCGGCCGGCGCGGCCGAGTGGCTCAACAGGCCGCGCACCGCCAGCGCCGCGACGCTGGTCGGCCTGTTCCTGTTCCTCGGCTGCGCCGGTAAGAGCGCCCAGCTGCCCCTCTACGTGTGGCTGCCGGACGCCATGGCCGGCCCAACGCCGGTCAGCGCGCTGATCCACGCCGCCACCATGGTGACCGCGGGCGTGTACCTGGTGTGCCGCACCGCCAGCATCTTCGTGCTGAGCCCAGCCGCCATGTTCGTGGTGGCTTTCGTCGGCGGCCTCACCGCGGTTTGGGCCGCCATCATCGCGTTCGCGCAGAACGACATCAAAAAAGTGCTGGCCTATTCGACGGTCAGCCAGCTCGGCTACATGTTCCTGGGCGTGGGCGCCTTTTCGGCCGGCTTCTTCCATGTCCTCACGCACGCCTTCTTCAAGGCCTGCATGTTCCTCGGCGCCGGCTCGGTGATCCACGCCATGCACGCGCGCATCCACGACACCGACGGGTCGCAGGACATGCGCAACATGGGCGGTCTCCGGAAGTACCTGCCCTACACCTTCGCGACCTTCGCGCTGTCGTGGGCGGCCATCATCGGCATCCCGGGTACCAGCGGCTTCTTCTCGAAGGACGAGATCCTGCTGAAGGCCTACACCTCGTACATCGCCACGCCTCCGGGCATCAAAGACTCGTTCGAATGGCCCAAGTGGGGCGGCACGGTGCTCTACGCCTTCGGCATCTGCGGCGCGATCATGACCGCGTTTTACATGACGCGGCTCTTCGTCGGCACGTTCTTCGGCGAGTTCAAAGGTTGGACCATCGTCAAGAAGTGGAAGGAGCCGGAGCACGCGCACGGCCACGACGACCATGCTCACGACGACGAGCCGCTCGAGGGCCCGACGCCGCACGAGTCGCCCTGGCAGATGTGGGTACCGCTGGCAGTGCTGGCTTTCGGAGCGCTGTTCGCCGGGCTACTCAATGCGCACGCGCTATCGGTCTTCGGCCTCCACCTCGCGCCGCTCGACCATTTCTTGGAGCCGGTGTTCAAGCACGCCAGCAGCGCGGTCAAGGTCATCGATGGCGCCGAGGGCATGATGGGAAAGTTCCTTGCTTTCGCGCTCGCGGCAGTCGGTGTCGGCGCCGGCGGCGCCTACTACGTCTACGTGCAGATGAAGGGCGAGCCGGCGCGCAGCTTCGTGGAGGCTTTCCCGCGGCTGCATCAGTTCGTTTACGACAAGCTGAAGGTCGACGAGTTCTACGAAGAGACCGTGATCGGTGCGGTGGACTCGCTGGCCGAGTTCGGGGCCTGGGCCGACAAGTGGATCGTCGACGGCATCCTCGCCAAGCTCTCGGCCTTCGTGGTGCGCAGCACCGGTAGCGCGCTGCGCTTGATCCAGACCGGCCGCATCCAGGCGTACGCCGCCGTGATGGTGGTGGGGCTAGGGCTCGTCGGATGGTTTTTGGTCGCGCCGCACGCCAGCGCCAAAGTGCTGGCTAACCACGCTTCCGGCGCCTACAGCGTCACCGCCACGCCCGGTCTCGGCTACTCGTACCGCTGGGACGAGGACGGCGATGGCAAGTGGGACAGCGATGAGTTCGGCGACAAGGCGCAAGTGTCGTTCGACCTGGCCATCGACAAGGGTCGTACGGTCGCGCTCGAAGTCAAGAACGCGTTCGGCCAGCGCGCGGTGCGCACCTTCGAGCTCAAGCGCCCCAAGCCAGACAGGAGCGGGCTGGGCGGCACCACCATCGACGTGACACAGGGCGCTGACGGCAAGCTGAGGGGCACGCCACGCGGCGCCGGCCAACCGGGCAGACCGCCCGGACAACCCGGCATGCAGCCGGGCACGCGGCAGGCGCCGCCCATCATGCCTGGCCAGCAGCTTCCGCCAGGTCACCCGCCGATGCCGCCGCAAGGGGATAAGTGATGAAGCCGCTGGAACGCGCCATCGTCGATTTCCTGCCTTACCTGCTGGCCTTTGCCGCGGGTGCGCTGCTGCCGCGCCGTCAGGGTAAGGCCGAGCGCTTCGGGATCGGTGTCACGGCCGCGCTGTCGCTGCTCCTGGTCAAGAGCTTGTGGCCGGGCACGCCGGTCGAAGCCGACGCTGCAAGCGAGTGGCCGCACCTGCTCAGCCTGATCGTCTTCTTGCCGATTCTAGGCGCGGTGGCGCTGCTGTTTTTGCCGCGGCAGACCCCGACGCTGCTCAAGCGCTTCACGTTCTTCGTGCTCGGGCTCGACGCGCTGGCGTCGCTCGGCTTGCTGTCGCAGCCGATGACGCGAGGCTGGCACTACCAGCACATCGTCGATTGGGTGCCGTCGCTCGGCATTCGCTACCACGTGGCGGTCGACGGCGTGAGCCTGTGGCTGGTGCTGCTCTGCACCTTCAGCACGCCGATCGCGCTCTATGTTTCGTTCAACTCCATCACGCATCGCATCAAGGATTTGTGTTTTGCCTTCTTGATGCTGCACGGCGCCATGCTGGGCGCCTTCGTGTCGCTGGACCTGTTCCTGTTCTTCGTGTTCTGGGAGCTGATGCTGGTGCCGATGATCGTGATGATCGGCGTATGGGGCGGCGTCGAGAAGATCAAGGCCGCCTACAAGTTCTTCATCTTCACCATGGTCGGCAGCATGCTGATGCTGGCGGCCATCATCTACCTGGTGTGGACACACACCAAGGTGGCTGGCTACCCGAGCTTCGACTACCTGGCGCTGTCGCGTCTGGTGCTGCCGCACGGCGCGGCCATGTTGTGCTTCCTCGGCTTCCTACTGGCGTTCGCCATCAAGGTGCCAATGTTTCCGCTGCACACCTGGCTGCCCGACGCGCACGTTCAGGCACCGACTGGCGGCTCGATCATCCTAGCGGCGGTGCTGCTGAAGCTCGGGACCTACGGCTACATCCGCTTCTGCATGGGCATGCTGGGCGGGCCGGCCTGGATGATGGCGGCCAACCTGGCTGGCGTCGCGATCGGCGGCGGTATCGTGTACGGCGCGCTGGTGGCCTGGAAGCAGGACGACGTGAAGCGCCTGGTCGCTTACTCATCGGTGGCGCACATGGGCTTCGTGATGCTGGGTTGCTTTGCCGCCACGCAGGCCGGCCTGGAAGGCGCCATCCTGCAGATGCTCAACCACGGTATCTCGACGGGCGCGCTGTTCCTCCTGGTGGGCGTGATCTACGACCGGCGCCACACGCGACTCGTGCGTGAGTTCGGCGGCCTGGCCAAGGTCATGCCGATCTACGCGGCGCTGTTCGTGGTCGTGACCATGTCCAGCGTGGGCGTGCCGGGCACCAACGGCTTCGTCGGAGAGTTCCTGATCATCATGGGCACGTTCGTGTCGTCCACGCTCGGCGGCAATGCCAAGCTGCAAGCTGGCCTGGCCGCGGCCGGCGTCATTCTGGCCGCCGTGTACATGCTGTCGGTGGTGCAGAAGATGTTCTTCGGGCCACTCACCAACCCCAAGAACAAGCGCTTGAAGGACGTGAGCGCGCGCGAGGTGATCGCGCTGGCTCCGATCGTCGCGCTGATCTTCGTGATTGGCTGGTTCCCGAGCCTGTTTACCAGCCGCATGACCGAAGGCGTCGAGGCGGTGCTGGATCGCTACAAGTCGCACCGTAGCGCCTGGGTCGATGCGCGTGACGCGACGCACGCCACCATCGTCCCGCGCCGTGGCGGGCCGCTCGAGCGCGGCTACCCCGAGGATCCGAAGAAGAAGAGCCAAGGCGCGCAGGCGCTGAACGTGGAGGCGCCATGAGCGTGCTGCTCGCGATCTCGCCGCTGCTGGTCGTCGCGATCGGCGCGCTGCTCTTGATGTTGACCGAGGCCTTCGGCAAACCTGCCAGCCCGGAAGGCTACGGCCCGGGCGGCATCGTCGTGGACGCGGGCGCCGGACGCGCCGGTGAGCTCGGGCTGGGCAGCGCGGTCGTGCTGTTCGCCGGTGCCATCGCCTCGCTGGCGGTCTGGATGGTCGGGCCGGACAAGTTCGAAAAGCTCGACGTCCTGCTGCCTTATCTGGTCCTTGATCGCTTCACGCTCTTCTTCTGCTTCGTGCTGTGCCTGGGCGGTGGCCTGGCCTGCCTGCTCGCCGGCGGCTACCTGCCGGAGCACAAGCTGGAGCGGGGCGAGTTCTTTCCGCTCATGCTCTTTTCTACGGTGGGGGCCATGGCGCTGGCCGCCTCCGGCGACCTGCTCAGCCTGTTCATCGCGCTCGAGACGATGTCGCTCGGCGTTTACTGTCTGATCGGCCTGCGCCGCACCAGCCAGCGCGCTGCGGAAGCGGCGCTGAAGTACTTTCTGCTCGGCAGTTTTGCGGCTGCGTTGATGCTGTTCGGCGGCGCCTTGCTGTATGGCGCGACCGGTCATACCGACCTCAAGGGTATTGGTGAGGCGGTCGCCACGATCGGTAGCGCGGGCAGCAGCGTCAGCCCGACGCTGATCATCGTGGCCTTGGCGCTCACCATTGCCGGTCTGGCTTTCAAGGTCAGCGCGGTGCCGTTTCATATGTGGACGCCCGACGCCTACGAGGGTGCCCCGACCCCGGCTACCAGCTATATGGCGGTGGCGGTGAAGAGCGCCGCCTTCGCGGTGCTCTTGCGCGTACTCGTGGTCGCCTTCGGCGACGACCGGCTGATGAGCTGGGGTGCCGGCTGGCCTCCGGTTTTGGCGCTGATGGCCATCGTCACGATGACCGCCGCCAACGTGATCGCGGGGCGCCAAGACTCGGTCAAGCGCATGCTGGCTTACTCCTCGATCGCCCATGCAGGCTACGCGCTGGTGGGCGTGGTCGCGGCCATGCGCTCGGAGACCGGCGTCGCGAGCGTGCTGTTCTACATGATGGCCTACACGGTCTCGACCGTCGGCGCATTCGGCGCGCTCATCCTGTGCGGCCGGCAGGGCGCCGAGGCGGTGTCGTACGAGGACCTAGCGGGCATCGGCCGGCGTCATCCACCGGCGGCGCTGGCCTTCTCGTTTTTCCTGCTTTCTTTGGCGGGCGTGCCCCCGAGCGCCGGCTTTTTCGGCAAGTTCTACGTCTTCAACGCCGCCATCGACGCCGAGCTCTACGCGCTGACCGTCATCGGTCTGCTCAACAGCATTCTGGGCGCCTACTACTACCTGCGGGTCATGGTCTTCATGTACATGCGAGAACCGGAGCCGGGCGCTCCCATCGCGACGCCCATGAAATCGGGCATGGTGACGGCCGCGCTGATGATCGCGGCGGTGTTCGTGATCGGGATCGGCTTGTTTCCGGACACGCTGCTGTCGATGGCGCAGGCGGCCGGTCTGCGTTAGACCGTGCCCGCATGAGCCAGGTTTCGCGAGCTTACCGCTCTACCCTCGTGGCTCTTGCCGCGCTGGCGCTGGTTGCCTGCGGTCGGAAGGCGGACAAGGCGCCCGCCCCCGCGCGGAGCGGCGTGGCTTCGGCGTCGAGCGTCTTCAAGCTGGCCGCCCCTGTGGCCTCGGGCCTGCCGGGCGCCGCCGAGCGGGTGAGCAAGGCGGTCAATCCCGAAAATCTGCCGGTCTACACCGGACCAACCGGCGGCGTACGCGGCGTTGTGACGGCCACTGGTGAGCAGGCGCCGGTGGCCAAGGCCCACCTCGAAAAGATCAAGGATCCGTGCCCTGAGGGGCGCGAGATGTACGGCCGCTTGTTTCGGGAAGGCATGATGCGCAGCCTGGCCGACGTGCTGGTCGCGGTGACCGGCTACAAGGCGTATCTGCCCGAAAAGGAGCCCAAGCGCGTGGTTTCGGCGCGTGGCTGCGCCTTCAGCACCCGCACCATCGCGCTCACCTACGGACAGACGCTCGAGGTCGTCAGCAAGGACCGCGAGGCGTACGTGCCGAACCTGCTGGGTAGCAACCAGAAGATTCAGCTCTTGGCGCTGCCGCGCGGCCAGGGTTCGGTGCTCTACCCACCCGATATCGGGCACTACCTGCTGACCGACGACATCAAGGTCTTCATGCTCGCCGACGTCTACGTGCTCAAATACTCGACGCACGACGTCACGAACCTGGACGGCCGCTACGAGATCACCGGCATTCCCCCGGGCAAGGTGATGCTGAACGCCTTCTTGCCGAGCACCGGCGTCGTGGTCGACAGGGCCATCGATATCAAGGCGGGCGAGGTCGTCGAAGTGCCGCTCGAGATCGCCTTCTCCAAGGCGGCCTACGAGCACCAGAAGCACGAGGCGGCGGCCACGGCCTCCGCGATGGCAGCCGCGAGCGGCTCTACTGCTCCCGCACCAAGCGTCCCGCCTGGGCGCTGATGCGTCGCGCCAGCAGCGCCTCCAGCGCTCCCAGGACCGCCGGGCTGGCCGGTTTGCCCGGCTCGGCTGCGCGGGCCAGCAGCCGCGCAAACGCAGCGTGGTCTTGCTCCAGATCGGCCGCCGACAGCGCGATCACCAGCGCGTCGCCGTTGCCCGGATCAGCACCGAGCACGAGCTCCGCTTCGCGACGCGCCGTCGTCACGTTGCCGCGCGCCATCGCGTCCAGGGCGCCGCGCACGCCGCGCTGTGCCGGCAGGTCACCGCGCCGTCGGCTCAGCCCAGCCAGCGCACGTTCTGCCCGCTCGGCGCGCGCCTTGTCAGCTGCGCGTTGCGCGGCGCTCAGCAGCGCGCGCTGCACCGCCAGCGACTGGGGCGCGTGGGTGGCCAGCGCATCACGCAAACGCCAGGCGCTTGCCCGATCGCCCCGCTGCTCCAACAGCTCCGCGAGCAGCAGGCTGGCTTCGTGGCGCTCGGGGTCGAGCTCGAGCGCTCTCTGCGCCGCGCTCTCTGCGCCGGCCCAATCGCTGCGGGCTTTTCGGCACTGTGCGAGCTCGAACCAGCCGGGCCCATATGCGTCGTCCTCGCGCAGCGCCGCCGAAAAGGCGCCATCGGCGAGCTGGTGCTGGCGCAGCTTACAGGCGACTGCCGCGATGCGCGTGCGGATCTCGGGACCATCCGAGTCCACTTCCAGCGCGCGTTGATAAAGCTCGAGCGCCTCGCGCCACTGCCCACGCGCCTCGCGCAGCGCCGCGACCGAGTACAGGGCATAGGCGTCGGGCTCGATGAAGCGCCCTTCGGTGGTGACGCCATCGACGGTTCGGGCCACCGGCGGCGACAGCACGCCACACGCCAGGTTGAAAGCCAACGTGGCAAGCCCGAGGAGCAAGAGCGACGAGCGATTCCGGCAGGCTTGGTTTTTCACGTCAGCTCGGCCAGGGCTTGCAGTAGCTCGTCGTTCTCGGCGCGCGTCCCGATCGTGACTCGCAGCTGGTTGGCCAGACGCCCACCGCGGCTGTGGAAGCTGCGCACCAGGATGCTGCGTTGCTTCAAGGCCTCGTACAGCTCAAGGGCCGGGCGCTCACTGCGCAGCCACAGAAAATTAGCCTGGCTCGGAGTGACGCTGAGCCCGGGCCGACCTGCGAGCAGGGCGACGACGCGAGCTCGTTCCGCCACGACCTCGCGCGCAATCCGGCTGATTTCGGGCGCAAGCTCGGTAAAAGCCAGCTCTGCCACGCGCTGCGTGGGCGTCGGCACGTTGTAGGGCAGCCGCACCTTGTCGAGCTCGGCCACGACCTCCGGTCGCGCCAGCAGGAAGCCCAGGCGGAACGCCGCCAGTCCGACCTTGGACAGCGTGCGCAGGATCGCGATGCTGTCGTGCTTCCTGTACAGATCGAGCTGATCGCGATCGGAGTAGGCGATGTAGGCCTCGTCGATCACCAGCAGCGATTCGGGCGCCGCCTCGATCAGCTGCTCTAGCCGGTCGGCTGACATCAGGTTGCCGGTCGGGTTGTTGGGACTGGCGATGAAGATCACGCTAGGCGGTGCGATCGCGATGGCATGCTTGAGCGCGTCGAGCGCGAGGTCCCAGTGCTGGTCGAGCGGTACCTCCAAGACCCGCAGCCCACGACAGCGCGCGCTCATGCGGTACATCACGAACGAAGGTGTGGTCGTGAGCACGGTGGCGCCGGCGGCCTGGCCGAGCGGGCGCACGAAGGCCGTGAGCAGCAGGCTGATCACCTCGTCGCTCCCGACGCCCGGCAGAATTTCCGCGGGCGTGACGCCCAGCTGCGCCGCGATCACCTGGCGTAGGCTGCCCAGCGTCGGGTCGGGATAACGTTCCCAGGCGCCCTGCGCGAGCACCTCCGCGATGCGAGCGCGCGCCGCAGGGCTCATCAGTGGCGGGGCCTCGTTGGCGTCGAGCCGAACACGGTAGGCCGAAAGGTCGGGTAAGTAGGCGGAAAGCTCGGCCAGCTCGGGACGAGACAGCGCGGCGATCGAGAAAGCGGACATGGTCGAAAGGCAAGGCCTGGGCGCTTTCGGCCGCGCCCTGCGCCGAAGCTACCACGGCCCTCGGCGGTCTGGCATGCTCGGGCCCCCGCGCTCGGCCATGTCGTTCGACCATGTCCTGGGCCAAGAGCCCGCCATCACTACGCTCACGCGCGCGCTCGCGGCCAGCAAGGTGCACCATGCCTATCGCTTCGAGGGCCCGCCCGGCGTGGGGAAGAGACTCACCGCGCTCGCGCTCGGTCGTGCCTTGCTCTGTGAGACGCCCACTCCGCTCGCCTGCGGGCAGTGCGGAGCCTGCAAGCGCGCTCGAACCTTTTCCGATCAGGATCCATCGCTGCCGGCGCATCCGGATCTGCTCTTGGTGGAACGCGGACTTTACAAGAACGTGCTCACGGCGAGTGAGGCCACCGGCATCAGCATCGAGCAGGTACGGCGTATCGTGCTGGCTCGCATCGGCTTTCCTCCGCACGAGGGGCGCGCCATCGTCTGCATCGTGCGCGCCGCGGAGGAGCTCACGCCATCGGCCGCAAGCGCGCTGCTCAAGACGCTGGAGGAGCCACCGGCTCGCACTTTCTTCATCCTGGTGACACCGCGACCCAGCAGACTGCTCGATACCATCCGCTCACGGACGCTGCCGGTGCGCTTCGGCCCCTTGCCGGAGCCAGTCGTGGCGCGACTGCTCGAGGCGCGTGGCCTCGACCCCAAGCTTGCGCCGCTTTCACAGGGCAGCATGAAGCAAGCGCTGGCGCTGGCCGATCCGGAAACCATCGCCGAGCGTGACGCCTTTGCGGGCGCGCTATTGGCTGGGCTAGAAGCGACGGATCTGGCGACCGCTCTCGGCTTTGCCGAGAAGCAGAAGCTGGAGCGCCCCGAGCTCATGAAGCTGCTCGGGCACCTGGCTCAGGTCCTCACGCTGCGCGCGCGGCAGGTCGTGGCGTCGGCGCCGGACGAAGCGCGACGCCTGGCTCGGCGCTACGAGCACGTGCAGATCGCGCTGCTCGAGCTCGAGCGCAACGTGGGCCCGCAACTGACACTCGAGGCACTGGTGACTCGGATGCGGCGCGTTTAGGAAAGATGACGTGATCCCTGCGTCCTCCCACACCACGCGCCAGTGGTGACGGCCCGTGCTCGTCGCCGCGCTGGGCGATGAGCGGTCGAAGGGTACGCTCGAAGGCAAGCTCGAAGCGCTGCTGGCCGTGCTCGAGGCGCGAGGTTTGACTCCGACGGAGCAGGAGCGACAGCTGCTCGTGGCTGAACGCAATCCGCTTCGCCTCGACGCATGGCTCAAGGCGGGGGTCAGTTGCGCGCGCGTCGCGGAGCTCATCGAGCTTTGAGCGTCGTGCGGTAGCTTTCACTGCTCGAGGGTTGCGACACGAGGCATGGTGGCCGGCACTGCCAAAGACGCGCCACCACCCTGTCACTGTCTGCTTGGAAGCCGTCATTCATCGCCCTGTAAGGTCCAACCCACGTCGAGCGCGGTTTGCCAGGCCACGGCGCGCGCGGCGATCGCGGTAGCGCCGTCGCCGTCGGCCAGCAGGTCCGAGATCACCGCCGCCATCACGCCCGCTCGTCCGAGCGCATCGCCCACGCCCAGCTCCAGCCCG
>DATEDZ010000282.1:0-3391 GCA_035281385.1 Polyangiaceae bacterium | reverse complement strand
CTACGTGGTCGCGTGAGCGAGCAGACCACTCGAAATGTCCGGCGGCTCATGCATACCCGAGCGAAGCAGGCGCCCGTCCCGCCGGTTTTTCTCGTGGCTCGCGGCTTCCCCGACGATCGTGATCTTTCCTTCCAAGACCGCAAAGCTCGAGCCTAGTGCAGCGTGTGCCATTGGCCGTCGTGTTCGACCTTCGGCACTTCGGCTTCGGGGATGCGCGGCAGAGGGGGAGGCACGGAAGTGGGGGCGTCGTCGGGGCTACTGCGCGCTAGCACGATATGCACGCGCGGGGCGGCGGCGCTGCCGTCGGTCTTGGAGGCGAGCCGGCGGCGCGCTTCGTCCTCCGCAGCCTCTTCACGCTCCCAGCGTGCGAGCGTGGCGGCAGCCTTACGGCGCCGCTTGCGCCAGCCGAGCACGAACAGACCGAGCGTGCCCATCCAGATGAAGCTGCCCGAGAACATCACCGGCCAGAAGGTGTAACGCTTGGCCACGTCCTCCCGCCATTCAGCTTCCAGCGTTGCGGTCTCCTCCCCATACGAGTTGAGCATGGCGTGGTCCATGCTTTCACCGTCACGCAGCCGGGAGACCAAGCCGCGGAAACGATGTTGTTCCTCGCGCCGAACCAGGAAGCGCACTAGGTCCGCAGCTTGCGCGTAGGCGATGTTCGCCTCGTTCTCGTCCGTCGGGAAGGTCCGCTCCATCTGCGGCAGTGTGAGCAGATTGTCCGAGACCGTCGCAGTCATCAGCGTCTGCCAGCGCACGAACGAAGTCTCGCCGGACGCCATGACTGCGAAGCCTTCGTTGAACCAGCGCGGCACCGCGTGTCCGCCCACTGCGTCTTCCAGCGCGATGTGCGCCAGCTCGTGCCTGAACACCTCACTCAGCTCATGCTGCGAGCTCGGGTGCACCGGCTTGACGGTGAGGAGCACCAGACCGATTTCGCCGTAGGCCACGCCCGCCGCATAGTCTGGATAGGGAGCGTTGAGGGGCGCGAGCGTGGTCATTTCGCCGGGCGTCCGCGCTACCGCCACGCGCACCGAATCCAGCACCGGTTGCCCGAGCCACTCAGTCAGCTCGGTGCGCACGGCTGCGGCTTCCGCGATCAGCGGCTGGACGCGCTCACGGATCGAAGGATGGTAGACGAACGTGATCCAGCCCCCGTCGTAGCTGTTGAAACCGGCCGGAATGCCCGGCATGCGCAGCAAGCCTGCATGACTGCGCGGCGCATCTCCCGGCGCCTCTCGCCGGCTCTCCACCTCAGCCCCAGGCTCGCGCGGCGTTTCGGTCGTACCCGTGCGAAACGCAGGCTCCTCCGCCGGGGCTGCGCGCGGCCAGAGCGCGGAAGCCAGGACCAGGAGCAAAGCGGAGAGCCGCATCCTGCCCAAATATGATCCCGTCAGGAGCCGACGCCAAGCCAGGACAGCGCGGCGAAAGAAATCGGGGCCCGAGCGCGTATGTCCCGCGCCAGGGCCGGATCGCCCGCCAGGAGCACGCCGCTCAGCACGAGCAAGCCCCAAACCCCCGCCGAGACCAGGCCGGGAATGCGCGCGAGGACGTTGGGGATTTTCAGCAATCCAGCCCCGGCGCACGCGGCGCCGAGCACCAAAAAGTCGACGAGCACGTGCACGCGGGCCGTCCCAAAGCCCCCGAGAGCGATGGTCACCAAAAGTGAGAGCCCGGAGCAGGCGCAGAAAAATTGCTTGAGCCAAGGAGCAATTCCGGCCGCGCTGCCGACTCGCCGAGCCAAGCCGATGCAGAACGCGAGCACGACACAAGCCACGACCGCGAAGGTCGCGCCGCCAAGAGGACGATGGTGAGTGGTCGATTTGAGCACGCCGCCGAAAAGCGCAAGGGGCAAAGCGGACAAAGCGATGCCGCACAGCAGCGCCCAGTCCGCGCTAGCCGGATCTTTCAACACCGCACGCCGGAGCCACAGCCCGCTCGGCACGACCACGAGCGACACCGCCGCCAGTAGCAGAACGAACGCGGCGGCCGGGCGCTCCCAGGGCGGCGCTTGGTTCGAGCCCGGCCAACCCGAGACGCAGCGCAGCGCCACCAGCGCCGACAGGGCGAGCCCCGTCGCAATCCCGGGAGCTAGGCGCTGCCGGGAGCCGCCCTTCACACCGGTCGCAGCTCCAGTCGCACGCGGCTGGCGGCTTGCTCCGAAACGTAGCCATTATCCAGGAACCAGCGCACCGAACGCGCCAGCGCTTCACGCGCGCTTCTGTGGGTGTATCCGAGCTCGGTCTCGGCCTTCTCGCTCGTTACCCAGACGCTACTGCCCACGTAGTCGCGCGCGATGCGACGAGTCATGATGGGCTGTCCGCCGCGGTAGCGTGCCGCAAGCTCCCAGAGCACACCTACCAGTCCCGCCATCCCGGGGCCGTGGGGTTTGCTCGGCTCGGCCAGTCCGGTGATGTCGGCGAGCATCTCGAAGATCTGCGTGTAAGTCAGGTTGTCGCCGCCCAGGATGTACGACTCACCCACCACGCCTTTCTCCATCGCCAGGATGTGACCCATGGCCACGTCTTCCACGTCCACGATACTCAGGCCGCCGGCCGTGACCGGAAAGCGGAAGCCCGGTGGGTAGCTCAGGTAACGCAGTAGCATCTGACCGTTCGGTGTGGGCTTGCGGTCGCCCGGACCCGCGAGGGTCGAGGGCAGCACGCTGACGACGGGTTGGCCGGCCGCCACGGCCTCGCTCACCACCTCCGCGGCCTCGACCTTGGCGCGCGTGTACACTTCCGGATCGCTGAGGTTGAGCTGGTGGGTCTCGGCCATGGGCTCGTCTTGTGTCGTGCCCAGGACGGCGCAGCTGCTGGTCATCACGACCTTCTCGATGCCGCGCGCCTTGGTAGCCTGCAAGACGTGGCGCGTCCCGATCACTGCCGGGTCGATGACGCGTTTGGGGTTCTTGTCCCAGAGCTTGAAGTTGGCGGCACAGTGATAGACGAGGCGGCAGCCGCTGAGCGCGCGGTACACGCTGCCCTCGGCCATGACGTCGCCGACCGCCAGCAGCAGCCGATCCTGCGGCAGGCTCTGGAGCAAGCTCAGGTTCGTCTCCGGCCTCACGAAGGCCTTCACGCGCTCCCCACGCTCCAGCAGCTTTCGCACCAACGTTGCGCCCAAGAATCCATTGGCTCCGGTGACCAACACGTACGGCGGCGGCTTCATCGAATCTCCGGGACGGAAACCCCGTCCTTCAGGTCGGGGAAGAAGCCCCTCCGCGCTGTGCTTGGATGTAGCGTTTGACGGTCTCGAGCGGGGCTCCTCCGCAAGATACCGCGCAGTAGCTGGGCGACCAGAAATGCTCGCCCCAAAGCTTGTCCCGGACTTCTGGAAAGTTGGCAGCGCGCAGGCGTCTGGCGCTCACACCTTTGAGTGAGTTGACCAG
>DATEDZ010000281.1:0-2760 GCA_035281385.1 Polyangiaceae bacterium | reverse complement strand
CATGTCCCACGGAGCCATGAACTGGCCCTTCTTGACGTTCATGGGTTTCTTCGCCGCCGCGACGCGTTGCATGAAGTTCGTCTGCCGGACGAGAAAGGCGGGGGTCTGAAGCACGTCCACGACAGCGGCGACTTCGTCGATTGGGGTGTCTTCGTGGACGTCGGTGAGAACGGGAACGCCGATCTCTTTCTTGACGAGCTCGAGCACGCGTAGGCCTGCTTCGAGCCCGGGACCTCGAAAGGAGCGGCTCGAGCTGCGATTGGCCTTGTCGAAGCTCGCTTTGAACACGAAGGCCACGCCGAGTCGCTGCGTGATCTCCTTGAGTGTCGCTGCCACCTGGAGCGTCAGCTCGCGACTCTCGATGACGCAGGGCCCAGCGATGAGGAAGAGCGGGCGGTCGTTGCCGACGTCGTAGTCCAATAACTTCATGGTAGCGGCCTTACCTGTTTCCGCCCCCCGACACCTGCGGCGGGGCGATGCCGGAGTGCGCGAGGAGCCCGGGCACCTCACTACGGCGAATCGTAGACCTCGATCACGCCCGTGACGCAGTTGTGGTCGTCGACGACGACGAGTGCCTTGAGCCGCAGCCGATGCATCCGCTCGTGCGCCTCGCGCAGGCTCGTATTCTGATGAATCGAAACGGGCCGGGGCGTCATGACGTCCGCCACTCGGTAGCCCGTGAGATTGCCATCGGCCGTGACCACGGTGCGTCGGACGTCCCCGTCCGTTACGATGCCGATCGGCTCGCCCGCCGCGCCGACGGCTATTACGAGCCCCATCCGACCCGCCGTCATCGCCATCAGCGCCTCGGTGAGCGGCGCTTGCGGGGACACGACCGGTAGCGGGTCCCGCTGCATAGCCTCCCTGACGCTGCCGCGCTTGCCCAGCATACCGCCCGGGTGCCAGCGCAGCAGGTCGTTCGTCGTAACGTTGCGCGCCCGCATCGCAGCCACCGCGAGCGCGTCGCCGAGCGCCAACGTGACCAGGGCGGAAGTCGTCGGCACGAAGCCATGCGGGCAGCTTTCCTGCTCGACGCAGGTTTCGATTGCGACGTGTGCCGCGCGCCCCAGCGTCGAGTCGCGCCTGCCGACGAGCGCGATCAGAGAGACGCCGAGCTCGTTCAAGTGCGGCAGGACGCGTACGACTTCCTCCGTCGCACCGCTGTGCGAGATCAGCACGACGACGTCGTCCCGCCCGAGCGAGCCGAAGTCGCCGTGCGAAGCTTCGGCCGGATGCAAGAACATGCTTCGTGTTCCGGAGCAATTGAAGGTCGCCACCAGCTTGCGGGCGATCAGGCCCGATTTGCCGATACCGCAGACGACCACGACGCCGGAACATTCGAGGATCAGGCGCAGCGCCTCGACGAACGCGCTGTCGAGCGCTGCTGCGGCGCGCGTCAACGCCTCCGACTGGCTCGACAGCGAGCGACGCGCTCCCGTCAAAACCGACTCCTCCGAGCTTGCGCTCCGAGGTGATGTGTTCGTTAAGCCAACAACTTGTAAAGTCATGAACCTGTCTTGCCTCGGGGCAGCCTCACTCGACATCGAAGAAGTCGGTCTTGCACCAGCATGCTCGCCGCAGCTTCGTGGTCGAGTGGACCGCCTTCTTGCCACAGAACCTTGTGGCGCTTGCCACCCCCTCCGCTCGCTCGTCACGGACCGCCTGCGTGTCGATTAGGCTGGGCCCCGCAACGAGGAGTGGAAGCTCCTTACCATCGTCGCAATCGAGTAGCTCCTTCAATGCCAGCACTGCCCCGGCTTTCCATATTGCCGCGTACCACATTGTCACATACCACCGCGCCTTCATCGCGCCAAGTGCCATATTCGGCGCTCTGGGGCCCGCTCCTCGGTCGGTCTCGGTCCCGCACGGACCTGCAATCGGGACCAGAGGCCGATCGTCAAAATCCGACAGTATCAGCTCTAGGGATGCTCCCTAGGGGACCATCGACCTCTCCAGCGTCATCACACCTAAACCAACCGCCTAGCCCTAGCATCGTGCACCCGAGGTGCCAAGGCACGCGCAATTTGCGTTGGGCGCGCTTTCGGGGCGGTTTCCCCCAAGAGCCAGGCGCGAGCACCCTGCCCTCGAATGCTTCTGGCAAGAACGCCAAGCGCGCTTTGTCCCAGCGCGCTCCCCGCAGAGCTTGAGTATTGCCATGTCGCTTGGCGGCGGATGCTCTCCGCTGACCATCGGCGATGCTGCTTGACGCGCGCGGGCCTCCGGCGGGCTGACCAAGGGTCGGGTACGGGTTGCCGCTAGCGCTACTTGGGGCAAGCAGTTTGCGCGCCATGATGCCGGCGGGCGGGCGCAGCTGACCGGTCCCCGCCCCGGGGTCGAGAGGAGCGGAGCCAGTGTGGCACCTGCCGTAGCCACGTGCCTGGGTCGGCGCACATAATGAAGTCGCAGCTCAATCGCTGAAGAAGCTGCATCGTCCGCGTTGAATCCGCCGGAGCGGGTTGCCAAGTTGCCTGACCGCATCATTCGAAGCATGATTCGGCCCGAACGTCCCGGGAAGGAAGCTGCAGGATCGATGGTTGGTGTATGGAACGACGTCGTGGCGCTCTTGGGCATGGTGGCTCTGTCGATCGCTTGCTCTTCACAACCAATGACCAGCGCGCGTGATGTGGCCGACGCGAACGATACTGGTCGAACGGTCAATGCCAGTAGTGCAGCGGAGCAGGCGGTCCTGGCGGTCCTATCTAGCTTACCCAGTGGCTCGCCCAAGGTCGTAAGCGGCTTGACGGTCTTGGCCCAAGCCCC
>DATEDZ010000280.1:0-41711 GCA_035281385.1 Polyangiaceae bacterium | reverse complement strand
CGAAGCTCGCTGCCCAACCGCGGCTGCGCGAGCGTTGAGCCCGGCTCAGAAATCGAAATGAGCCGCGATGGAGGGGACGAACGCGACCATCAAGCCGAAGCCGGTTTCGCGATCCAGGCTCAAAATACCGGGGCGCGCGGTCGTGGGCGGAGTCGAGTAGGCGTCCGGCACGTCGTCGAGCGCGGCGCGGCGCTGGCCCTCGGTGCGATTCAGATTGGAGAACTCGTCACCTGTCGGCTTACCGCTACGGGTCACGTCGGGCGGCAGGAGCAGAAAGACTTGCACGCCGAAGTCCAGGTAGAACTTCTTCGAGATGCGGTAACCGAACCGCACCTCAGGCGCCACGAACGGCACGATCGGGTTGTAAGGTTTCTCGGCGATCGAGACCTTTTCCTCGACCGTGTAGCTTTCCGGATCGCAGTTGTCGGGGTCGGGGCAAGCCTGGAGCACGTCGCCCACGAACGTTCCGCCGTTCTTGAAGGTCGCTTTGGCGCGCGCCACGCCGCCACCGATGCGGAAGGTGAGCGGCGTCTTCTTCTCCAGCAGCTGATAGGCCGCCGAAAGCTCGACGAACGGCGCGGCGAACCGCGTCTCGTCCTCATAGTCATCGCTCACGAAAGCGACGTCGTTTTCGCCGGCCGCCGTCACCTTTCGGGTCATCTTCGTGCCGATGTAGAAGAAGCCGAAGCCCAGCTCGCCGCTCAAGCCCTTGATGAATTGGTAGCCGACGCGCGCGCCGGCCGCGAAACCGAGCGGGAAGCCCTTCTTGCTGCAGTCTCCGTTGCCGCAGGCCTTGTCCGCGCTGCCGCCGAGGCCTAGCGGGGCCAGCGCCACGCCGCCGAACACTTCGGCGTAGAGGTGCGGCACGAAGCCGGCCTGCCACATCGGGTTCGACAGGTCGCGCTCGAGCGTGACCTTGAGCGTCTCCTTCTTGCCCTTGGTGAGCACGGCGGCTTTGCGATACGGCACGAAGCCCTCGCCCGCGATCTCGATCTGATGCGAGCCGCTTTGCAGCTTGCCTTCCCAGACGCCGTTGCCGATTTCGACGCCGTCCACGAACACGGTGGCATTCGCTGGTACGGGCTCGATGCGAATCTCGGAATCGAGCTCCACCGCCGACAGAGTCAGGGTGACCGCGGTGTTCTGCTTCACGTTGGCCTGGCTGGGCGCGGTGCCCAGGTTGCCCTCGCCCTTCAAGAACACGGTGTGTGGTCCGACCGCCACCACGCCCTCGTAGCGCGGCGTCTTACCGACCACCGCGCCGTCCACCACCACGTCCAGGACCTTGCCGCCGGCCTCGCGCACCACGAGCTTGCCGATCGCGCTCAGCGCTTTCAGCTTGCCCTTGATGGCCTCGCGCTGGCCGCCCGCCACCAGCACCTGCGCTTCGAAGGCCTCGAAGCCCTCTTTGACGATGCGCACGCTGTGAGTGCCGGCGTTGACTGCGACGGGCGCGAGCGGCGTCGTACCCTGCTGCTGGCCGTCGATGATGACGTTGGAGCCCGGCTGGTCGCTCTCGACCGACACCTCACCGACCGACTGCTTGAGCTGCGCGACCGCGTCGTCGATGGTCTTGCGCTCTTCGGGCGGAATGCTGGTACCGAACTGGGTGAGCAGCTCGTTGTACATGGCGAGCGACTCGACGTTGCGCTTCAGTTGGCGCAGCGACAGCGCCGCATTTTTCAGTGCGACGCGCGTCGGAAGCAGCTTGCGCGAGGCCAAGAACTCGGCCAGAGCTGCATCCCAGCTCTCGTTTTGCACGAGCTCCAGGCCGCGCTGGAATCTGACCTTGGCTTCCTCCTTGCGCTTCTCGGCGTCATCCCCAGCGGCGGGCGGCGCCTCGGCGGGCGGCGCCTGCGCGAGAAGCGACGCAGGGCACGTCACGCACAACACCAAAAGTACGTATCTATGCCACCGCAAGATCGACAGACTCATCGCGCTTCACCCTGGTTTTTTCGCATGTCTATCAGACTGTTAGCTGGGGCAGGGGCCCCAGCCCGACAAGACATGTAGGTCTTGGAAGAAAAGATCACGATCGGCGAGAGTAGGAGCCACCCACGAGGCCAAAACCGGC
This sequence comes from Polyangiaceae bacterium, assembly GCA_035281385.1. Classification (GTDB taxonomy): domain Bacteria; phylum Myxococcota_A; class Polyangia; order Polyangiales; family Polyangiaceae; genus PMG-095. The sequence goes on along the minus strand of DATEDZ010000280.1, from coordinate 39,637 downwards.
GAGGCCGGGCGACCGTTGGGATTGGGCCGCAACAGTCGCACCTGCTCAGCTGAAAACCTGCTCGAGGCCGACGGTTCAGTAAAACTTGACTCATCTGTTACGGAAAGCGGCTCTCAAGGAAACCTAGTTAGGGCGGGAGGCCCCAGCCGTGGCTCACTTGAATTCGTCCATGCCCGTTTCGACCTGCGGTTTCTTGACTGACTTCGGCGCATCGGCCGGTTTCGCCGCGGCACCTGGAGCCGGATCCTTCGCAGCGGCGCCGGGCCTGGCGCTGGCAGGACGGGGGGCGCCCGCGACCTGCTTTTTGATCTCGAGGCGTGGCGGGAGCAGGCCGCTTTCGGTGATGGCGACCGTTTGCTCCTGCACCTGGTCGCCCAGCGTGAGCTTGACCCGACGGGTCGCGCCGGGCGTGCCGGTGATGGACAGCTTGTCGCCGGTCAGGCTCGCTTGTTGGTCGTCCAGCGTGACCACCACCTCGGGCGGCGCCGCTACGATCAGGTCGAAGGTCTTCTTCTCGACTTCCGCCTGCACGCGTTCGGTGACGATGACGCTCTTGATGATGGGTGGCGCTTCGGCGGCCGCGGCGGGCTTGGCTTCGCTGTCCGACTGCTTCGACGCGACGAATGCTACTCCGCCGCCCAGTGCCAGCACGCCACCTAGCGTGGCTGCGACGAGGATGCCGGCGCCGGATTTCTTCTTGGGGGGCCCCATCTGCGTCACGGCCAGACCGGTGCGCGTGGTGGCGCGCAGCATGCCGTCGTCGGTCATCTGCAGGCGGGGCGCGACGTAGGCGCGGTGGTTGGGGTCCACGCCCTGCAGCATGTCGGGCGTGATGCGGGCGCCGTCCGGAATGATGGCGCCCAGGGCGTTACGCAGCTCGCCCGCGCTCTGAAAGCGCTTGTTGATGTCGCGCGAAATCGCCTTGTGGGTGATTTCAGCCAGCTCCGGCGGCACCCACGGCGCCTTGTCTTGAATCAGCGGCAGATCGGCGGTGATGATGGCGACCATCAGCTCACCCAGCGAGTTGGCTTCGGCCCACGGTAAGGCGCCGCTGAGCAGCTCGTACATCACGATGCCGAGCGACCACACGTCGCTGCGCACGTCGATGTTGGGCTGGCCTTTGGCTTGCTCCGGCGACATGTAGAGCGGCGTGCCGAGCATGCTGCCGTCGCGGGTGAGGCCCGACGACGTCTCGCTGAACTTCTCCATCTTCACTTTGGCGATGCCAAAGTCCAGGATCTTGACGACGATTTCACCGCTCTCGCGCCGCGTCAGGTAGATGTTGGCGGGTTTGACGTCGCGGTGCACAGTCTGCTGCTCGTGCGCCTTGGCCAGACCCATGGACGCTTGCAGCATTAGCTTAGCCGCTACCAGCGGCTGAAGAGCGCCCTTGTTGCGCAGCGTGTGCTCGAGATCCTCCCCGTTGAGGAGCTCCATCACCATGTAGGGGAAGCCGGTCTTCGGATCCGAGCCGGAGTCGAAGATCTGGACGATGTGATCGCTCTCGAGCACGCTCGAGGCGCGCGCTTCACGGAAGAAGCGTTTGACCGCTTCACCGCTCTGCGCAAGCTCGGCAGAGACCAGCACCTTGACCGCGCAGCGCTTCAGCGTGGAAGCGTTACGACCTTCGTAGACCGCGCCCATGCCGCCTTGCCCGAGTAGGCGAATCAGCTCGTATTTTTCGGCGATCACGCTGCCTACCAGCGGGTCGGGCGGCGCGGCTTCGGCGGGTTGGTTGGCCATCGGATATTGATCGACAGTCGACATCGGCTTACTCAGACAGCTGGGGGCGACGGCGCCGGCGCAGGCCGGCCGCGGCCAGCCCGAGCGCGACGAGCGCCAGGTAGTGATGGGAGAAGCGAGTCGGCGCGCCCGCGGCCCGGCAGGCGCAGCCTTCTTCTGGGCCCGTACCGGCATCCGGGGGCGCCGGCAGGCAAGTCTTGGTGGAAGCCTCGCACACGAACTCGGGCGCGCAATCGGTCGTGAAGGCGCACGACACGGCACAGGTACCGCTCGACGCCACGCACAGGAAGGGCTTGCACGGCGTCTTGATGCCGTTCTGGCCGACCGAATCGAGCCCATCTTCGGAGCACTCCGCGGAAACCGAGGCAGGGACGCAGGTCTGGACCGCTTCGTCGCAGGTAAAGCCCGGGCTGCACTCGTCGTCGAGCGCGCAGGTCGTCAGGCACTTGTCGTCGTCGCCGCAGGCGTAGGGCAAGCAGCGCTCCGGATCCGCAGGCCGACAGCTGCCTGATCCGTCACAGGCCGACGAATCGGCGACGGCATTCGTGCACGTTGGAGTGCCGCATTCGGTACCGGTCGGAGCGTACTTGCAGGCAGCTGCGTTCACGCCGTCGCAGGAACCGCCGCACTCTTCACCCGCGAAGTCGCACTCGGTGCGGCTACCGCGCGGCTGGCCCTCGATGGCGATGCAGACGCCTTCGCTGCCCGGCTCGCCGCACGCCTCGCACTGACCGTTGCAGGAGGCGTCGCAGCACACGCCGTCGACGCAGTAACCGGAGTTGCAAATGGCGCTCGTCTCACAAGCCTGGCCGTTGGCCAGTTTCTTCTTGCAGGCAGCTTCCGTGCAGTAGTAGCCGTCGCGGCAGTCGTCGTCGCTCATGCACGGGTTGGTGCAGCCGAAGGCGCCGTTGACGTCGCGACAAACGTAGGGCTCGCAGTCGGTTCCGGCCTCGTTGTCGATGCAGGCACCCGAGCCGTTGCAGCGCTGTCCAAGCACTGCGTTGCCGACGCAGCTACTCTGGCCGCAGGAGGTACCCTGCGGCGCAAGGCGACAGTTACCGCCGCCGTCGCAGGTACCGTCGAGGCCACAAACGTCGCCGACGGCCGGCTCGCAGTCGTTGGCCGGGTCCGTATTGTTGCGGACAGCCTCGCAGATGCCGTCGGAGCCGAATCCTTTGATGGAAGCCTTGCAGCCGTAGCAAGTTGCACCGCAATCTGCGTTGCAACAGACGCCAGGCGAGTCAGCGCCCGAATCGTTGGCTGCGCCTCCCGCGCCGGCCCCGCCTTCACCGGTCTCTTCGCCCTCCAACACGCCCTCACCGACGTTGGCGCAGAAACCGGTCTCGCACTGCGGACCGCCCGTGCAGGGGCTGCCGTTTGGCAACTGGCCCACGCACGTGCCGTTCGAGCAGAAAGACCCATCGACGCAGTCCTGCAATTGGGTCGCCTCCGCGCAGGCAACCTTGCACACGTTGTTGGTAGTGTCGCACTTGAAGGGGTAGCACTGGGTCGACTTCGGTTTGCAGGTACCGGCGCCGTTGCAGGCGTAGGTCGTCAGCGTCGAGCCAGTGCAGACATCGGTATCGCATTCGACGTCCACCTTGGCGTAGGGCCGGCAGGCGCCCTGGCCGTTGCAGAGACCCGGAGCCGCGCAGCTGTTGGGATATGCCGCACCCTGGGTGCACTCGTTCTCGGGATCCGTGTCGTCGAGGATGTTGCCGCACAGGCCATCCGAAGCCAGGCCGGTGCGGGCCTTCAAGCACGAGCGGCAGCTACCGGCACACGAGCTGTCGCAGCACACGCCGTCGATGCAGTTGGCGTTGCCGGAGCAAACCGCGTCACGGGCACAAGACTGCCCGGAGCCGCGATCGGCGACGCACACCTTGTTGACGGTGTCACACCAGTAGTTGGAGGCGCATTGCCCATCGCTGGTGCATTGCGTGTTGCAGCTGCCGTTTTGGCAGGAGTAGCCGACGGCACAGTTGGCCATGCCCTTATCCACACACGCGCCAGACCCGTTGCAGGTGTCGGGGATGTAGCGTGCCGTTTCCGACGCGCAGACGCCGATATCAGCGCACTGTGTGCCGTTGGCGTACAGCTGGCAAGCACCTGCGCCATCGCACAAACTGGTTTGCCCGCAGCTCCACGAGCCGGCGTCGTAGCAGTCGTTGTATTGCGGGCCCGCCGCCACCGTGATCGGTTTGCACGAGCCGTCGGTCTGACCCGTTAGGCTGTTGCTGCACGCCTCGCACAGACCGTCGCACGCGTCGTCGCAGCAGTAGCCGTCTACGCAGTTGCCCGACTGGCACTGCGACGTCGAATTGCAGGCCTGACCGTTCGCTTTCTTGGCCGTGCACTCCTGATAGGGCGGCTCCCAATGGTTGCAGTAGTAGCCTGAAGTGCAGTAGTCGTCGCTGTTGCAGTAGGTCACGCATTGGCTGTCGAACATGCACTTGTAGCCAGTGTTGCAATTGGTCGTGCCCTGGGTCTCGCAAGCGCCCTGGCCGGTGCAGTATCGGACGTCGTTCTGCGTGTCCTCGTCGACACAGCTCCCGTTGCCGCAGCTGTACGCAGCAGACCATTTTTCACAACCGCCAGCCCCATCGCAAAAGCCACCGGTATTGCCGCAGGTGCTCTGTGACGATTGGGGGCAGAAATCGTAGCCCACGTATTGCTGGACCTTGCGCGGGCCGCAGGTGCCGTCAGCTGTTCCACTGGTCTTGTTGGCTGCCTTGCAGGACGAGCAACGGTCCGTTGCCGTACAATCGGTCTCGCAACAAATGCCGCCCGTATTGGTGGGGTCGTTCCAATCGAACGAACAGGTCAAGCCGGTCGCGCAGTCCGCGGTGGCCTGGCACGGGCCACCCTTCGGAACGACGTCGAACAGCCTGCAGTTGTTGTAGGCGCCGTAGCCGCCTTGACCACTTGGCTGCACGGGGACCAGCAGCACCTTCGAGCCGGCCGAAACCACCGCGCTGTAGCCGTACGGCATGGGGTTGAAATAGTTGCCCTGGCTGTCAGAGGTGCTGACGTTACCCCACGAGTTGGAAGTGGGATCGTAAACGTTCACGCTATAGCTGGGGATGGTCAGGATACGCCCCGAGCCAGTGTGTACGGCCCAGGAGTTGTGCAGTGGACCTTCGCTGAAGGTATTGGAGATCGACGTCGTGGTCGTCCAGCTGTTGCCCGCACCGCTGTAGATTTCGCCAGTGCTGATCGACGAGCCGCTGACCTGGTTATAACCGCCGTACACGATGATGCGGCCCGAGTCGATCTGGGCCCAGGCGGGATCGCCACGCGCCGCGCTCATGTCCGGCACCGCGCCGGCGGTGGCTGGCATGACCCAGGTGTTGGTAGCCGGCGTGTACTTCTCGCATGTCTTGTAGGCTGTACTTCCCGAGTAGCCGCCACAGCGCATGATGGCGGCTGCACCCGGAATCGGCAGCGTGATGTAGCTTTGTCGCGAAAAACCGTTCGATGCGCCGGCACTCCACGCCTTGGTTACGACCGAGTAGCGGTAGGGATTGCCGTTGTAGTCGACCAGAACCACCCAGAGGTTGTCTGAAGTCAATACGGGATGCAGTGTCGGCGGGCTGAACGACCCCGCCGAGTAGTCCGACAACGTCAGCACCCAAGTGCCCGCACTGAGCAGCTCGGAGGTGTAGCTGGTAGCGCCCGCGCCATACGAGTTGTCGCCGACGGCCAGCACGTCGTTGCCGATCGACAGCATCGTGAACTGGCTGCGCGGTTTTTTCATCGTGGCCGCGGCGGCCCAGCTGCCGAGGCCGGCATTGGCGCCGGGATTGAAGACTTCGCAGCCAGCGAGCGTGTCGCCGTTGGCGTCCTGGCCACCGCACACGAGCACGAAGCCGTTCGAATTCAACTTGGCGCCGGCATTCTTCCAGCGCGCCGTGAGTAGGTTCGTGGCGGCGACCCACACCGGGTCGACAATCGCCGGGTAGACGACGCCGGCATCGTCCCAGGTGACGCGCAGTGTGCACTGTGACTTGCCGGGAGCCGTGACCGGGCGATCCCAGGGCGGGAGCGGGCTCGTATCCGCCTTACAATCGGGCAGCGCGAGCGTGGCCTTGTGAACGATGCCGGCGGCATCGATGACCTCGGGTGGTCGCACGCGGATGAGTGGGTTGCCGTTGCTTTCCAGGAACTCGACCGAGTTCGCGTAATGCCGCAGGCCAGCGACTTCGCCTACCTTGACCGAATAGTCGATAACGGCCTTCTCTGGCTTCTGCTCCAGGACGACGAAATCCTCCACCAAGTCGCCCGACACGCGCAGCACCATGTCGCCTCCACCGGACATCGCGCCGGGGTAAGTGACAAGGCCGTCCGCGGTCTCGACCTGCACGCCCTTCTGGATTCCCTTTGCGGCGAACTCGATGCCGAGCGACGTATTCTCCGGCTGCACGCGGACGAAGCCGTCCGCGGTGTGTGGCAGGTCGACCGTGACATTAAGCGACGACTGCGCCTTGACGTCGGCTGGTACCTCGGCCCGGATCCGATTGCCGCGCTGGACGAAGCGCGCGACGACACCCGACGCGATCACGGGTACGGTTTGGGAGTAGAGGTTGTCGACACGAAGCTGCACGGGTTGCTTGGCCGGTGGCGACGCGGGTTTCGTGGGCGCCACATCCGCTCCGGTGATCGGCCCACCCATCACGACCTGACGTTTGAACTTCTGACTGAGCTGCGCGAGGCGATCGCTCGCAGCTCGACTGCTCGGGACTTCCCGCGCGTCCGTTAGGCTGCGCAGGGCGGTAGGTGCGTCGACCTGGCTCCCTACCTGGAGGGCATCAGGTGGCTCGGACGAGCAAGCACCGAAAGCCAGCACCAGCGAAGCAACCGGGACGGTCGCTAGCAGACCACGTCGAACGAGCCATTGAGTCATGTTTTCGTGCTTCCGCCCAAAGCGTAAGGTTCCCAGTCTAAGATGGACCTTGACCTCGTGTCGACGTCCGATCCCCGAGTCCAATTTAGGGATTGGAACAGCCCGTCACGCGGCGTCCGAAACTGGGTGGAGCAGTCGCTTCTTTATGGTCGCGAGCACCCACAACTACATTGGAGCTACTGTCGCGTGGGTCGGCGGGGCCCAACCCCGCCTCCGATCAGAGACTAGCGAGTGCGGACTCGAGCTTGCTGTCTCGTGGGGTCGGTGGGTCTCGGTCTCGTTGGTTGCAGGGCCCCTGCCCCGCGGCCCCACCTCCGGCCACCCTTACAAACTGGCCAGTGCCGACTCCAGCTCACCGAGTGTCTTAGCGTCGCCCTTGCGCTGGGCGACTGCGATGCCCGCTTCGAGCCAGGCGCGGGCTTCGGAGCCGCGACCCGCGTCAATCAAGGCCTGCCCCGCCATGAGATAGAGAGGGAGGTACTCGGGGTCCCGGTCACGGAGCTTGGCGAAGGTCGCGACCGCGTCGTCGATCCGGCCTTCCTTCCGGTACTCCATGCCTAGCCCATAGAAGGCGAACGAATCGGCGCTTCCCGTCGCGACATGCTGCTCCAAAAACGCCAAACGCTTGTTCATGCGGGCTCCAAGAACTCGACCAGGACTCGTTTTTCGCCGAAGCCGGGGAAGCGGGCAACGACGCTGGGTTTCATGCCGCCTTCGACGCTCTGAACGACACCCTCGCCGAAGCGGACGTGACGGACGTGGCTGCCGGGTCGGAGCGCCTGGACCTCTTCGTCAGCGTCCTGGCTGTATTGGTCGCGCTCAACCACGCGAGAGCCAGGAGCCAGAATGGGTCGATCCTTGGCGATTCCGCTGGCAGTGTAGCGCTGGCCCTCGAAGCCGCGGGCGCGGGCGCGACTGCTGCTGTAGCCGGCGTAGCCGCCGCTGTACCCGCCGTAACCCGAACCATAGCCGGGGCCACTTCGAGCGGGGCGCGCCGACCCCTCGAGCTTGATCGCCTCCTGCGGCAGGTCGTCCAAAAACTGGCTGCGGTCGAGGTAGCGGGTCTGGCCGAAGAGCGTGCGGCTGCCGGCATAGGTGATGGTGAGACGACGACGGGCGCGGGTGATCGCCACGTAGGCGAGGCGGCGCTCTTCCTCCAGCTCTTCGTCCTCGCCGCTGGCCAGGCCCCGGTACGGAAACATCTCCTGCTCCATGCCGGTCAGGAACACCGCGTCGAACTCGAGACCCTTGGCCGAGTGCACGGTCATCAGCGATACCATCGGCCCATTCTTCTGCGCGTCGGTCGCCGCGACGAGCGACACTCGCTCGAGGTAACCCGAAAGAGTCGGCGTCTCGCCGCGACCCGAGGCGTCGATCTCGTACTCCTGGATGGAGCCGACGAGCTCCTCGAGGTTACCGAGCCGCGCGTCGCTTTCGGCGGTGTCTTCCTTGCGGAGCAGCTCGCGGTAGCCAGTGATCTCCAGCACGTGGCCGGCTAGCTCGCTCGGAGCGAGGCGCGCCGCTTCGTGCTGCAGGCCTTCGATCAGGGACCTAAAAGCACCGAGCTTCTTGTTCGCGGCGGTACCGAGCTCACGCTGGGCTTGCGCGATGGCGTCGAACGCGCAGACCGACGACTCACTGGCGATGTCGAGCAGCCGCTCGACCGTCTTGTCTCCGATGCCGCGCGCGGGCGTGTTGATGACGCGCTGCAGATCCGCATCGCTGGATGGATTGACGGCCAACCGCAAGTAACCGAGCAAATCCTTGACCTCGGCGCGCTCGAAGAACTTCATGCCGCCGATGATCTGGTAGGGCACGTTGCCGCGGCGCAGCGCCTCTTCCAGCGTGCGCGACTGCGCGTGGACTCGATAGAATATGGCGATGGAGCTGGCTTCAGTGCCGCGCGAAAGCTCGACCTGAATGCCACGCAGCACGTGGTCGGCCTCCTCGCGTTCGTCCATGACCGCGCGCACCCGCACGGGATCCCCAGCCGGCGCCTCGGTCCAGAGCTGCTTGGGCTCGCGTTCCGCTGAGGGCTCGATCACGCCGAGCGCAGCTTTCACGATGTTGGCGGTGGAGCGGTAGTTCTGCTCGAGCTTGATGATGACGGCGTTCGGGAAGTCTTTCTTGAAGCTGCGGATCAGACGCACGTCGGCGCCGCGCCAGCGGTAGATGGACTGATCGTCGTCGCCGACCACGCACAGGTTTTGGGTGTGCTCGCTGAGCGCGCGCACCAGGCGGTACTGGATCAGGTTGGTGTCTTGAAATTCGTCGACCGAGACGTGCAGAAAACGCCGGCGCAGCCCGTCGGCCTGGGCGCTCTTCGGATCCTCCACCAGCCGGGTCATCTTCAGGATCAGGTCGTCGAAATCGACGGCGTTGGCCAGCTGAAGCGCGCGCTCGTAGCGGGCGAACACCTCGAGCGTGATGTCGGTCAGGCGCCCGAGCTGCTTGGCGTCGCGCGCGTCGCGCCCCTCGCTCTTTTCGCCGCTGATGGCCGCGAGCAGCGGCTTGGGTGGAAACTGACGCTCGTCGTAGTCGAGCTCGCGCAGCGCGCGCGTCACCACCGCCTTCTGGTCCGAGCTGTCGTAGATCACGAAGTCGCGCTTCAGGCCGACGGCGTCGTGGTAGCGTCTGAGCAGCCTGGCGCACACGGAATGAAACGTGCCGATCCAGAGATCCCGCGTTACTTCGGGCGAGGTGAGGCGCTCCAGCCGGTCGCGCATCTCGGCTGCGGCCTTGTTGGTGAAGGTCACGGCCAGGATGCGGTACGGGGCCACGCCGGTCGCGATCAGATTCGCGATGCGATAGGTGACCGTGCGCGTCTTGCCGCTGCCGGCGCCGGCAAAAATCAAGAGCGGGCCCTCCAGGTGGGCGACCGCTTGCTGCTGCGGAGCGTTCAGCTCGGGCATCTGCTCATCTCGCTTACACCGCGCGGCCCGTGGCGCAAGCGCGCCGTCGGCCCTCGTCATTTCGGCCGCAGCGGGTGTCAGGTGCGGCCGTGGTAGACGAGCTCGACCCGGCGCGCGCCGGCACGGCGCGCATCACCGTGACCGCGCTCGGGCTGGTGCTCGGCTTGTCGAGCGCGGCCGTCTTGCCGCTGCTCTTTCCTTGGCAGGGCGCGGCGTTGCTCGCGAGCGTGAGCGTCGGGCTCTCGCTGCTGCCGTTCGTGGGGCTGGCCATCGCCTGGCGCCACGCCGCGGCCTGCCTGCTGTGGAGCGCGCTCGCGGTCGCAGCGGTTTCGGGGCTGGTGCTACTGCCGCTGTGGCACGTGTACCGCGGTCAGGTCCGCGTCCTGAACCTCGGAGACGAGCCGTTCGGCTTGTGGGTCGATGGTCGGCGCGTGGCGCGCGTCGAACCGAGCAGCGGTGAGAGCGCGCTGGCCGGTGTGGAGCTCACGATGCCCTCGGGTGTGCACGATTTCCGAGTGCGCTCCGAGCTCGATGGCCGCGAGCTGTTTCGTGCCCGGCCGCAGGTGGCGGGCGGTAGCCCTCATCTGTTCGTGCCTGTCGCGGCCGGCTATTGTTTCTCGATCGAGCATCGCAGCTACGGCGACTCGAGCGCTGAGCCCATACGCAGCGAGCCCCTCGAGGGTGCGATGCCGTTTTGGGTGTTGCCCGACGCCATCAGCTGGTTTACCCCGAACCCCGAGCCAGGGCCGCTCGAGACCTCAGGCGGGACGCTTTCGTGCCTGCGGCAGAAGCGCTGCGCGCCGTAGAGCCTGGCCCGTTCGTTCGTGCTCACGCTCAAGCTTCGGGGTACGATGAATACGATGGCTCTGGAGTCCCCTGCTCCGCCTGCCCTGACCCAACAGCAGTCCCGGCGATTCTGGGATGCCGTCGCGTTTGCACAGAGGTTTTTCATGGGTAAAGACGAGGTGCACGATGCCATGCACGCTCTGTGTGAGGCGCTGGAGAGGGAAGGGATCCCCTACGCCATCGCAGGCGCCATGGCCCTCAACGCACATGGCTACCAGCGCGTGACGACAGACGTGGACGTACTGCTTACCAAGCAAGGACTCGCCTCGTTCAAAGACCGGTACCTGGGTCGAGGATGGGTCGAGCGGTTCCCCGGATCCAAAGGGATGCGTGACGCCACACGCGGTGTGAAAATTGATGTGCTACTCACGGGCGACTACCCTGGCGATGGCCGACCAAAGCCCGTCTCCTTCCCTGACCCGTCGGTCGCAGTCCGCGGCGCTGGGGTGATGCTATTGCCGCTCCCGCAGCTGGTCGAGTTGAAGCTCGCCTCGGGGATGACGAATCCGGATCGCTTGAAAGATCTGGCCGACGTCCAGGAGCTGATCCGCGCGGCCGGCCTTCCCCTCGAGCTCCAAAGCGAGCTGAATCCGATGGTTGCCGCTCGCTACGCGGAAATTTGGAGCGCCACGAAGCGCAGGTCTGAAGCGGACGACGAGTATTGAGGCCCCCGCGGCCCCGGCCACATCTGTCACGGAGGACGGCTCCCAAGGAAACTGGTCCAGCGCGCCGCTTGGCAAAGGACCGGTCGTGGTTATACTCGCCGCGCCGTGTCCGAAGAAAAGCAAAGCTCCGTACCCCCGCCGCCCGTGGAAGAGGCCGAGATGGGCCCGACCTCCGAGGCGGAGCCCGCCCCGGCTGCCGACGTCGAGGTCGTTCAGGATCCGCTGGAGGCTGCCAAGGCCGAGGCGCAGAAGCTGAAAGATCAGCTGCTGCGCACGCTGGCCGACTTCGATAACTTTCGCAAGCGGACGCGGCGAGAGCTGTCTGACGCGGAACGTCGCGGTCGCGACGACATGTTGAAGGAGCTGCTGCCCGTCTTCGACAACCTCGACCGCGCCGGCGCCCACGCCGAGACGGCGACCGATATGAAGGCGCTCGCCGACGGCATCACCCTGGTCCTGCGCCAGTTCACCGACACGCTGGGCAAGCTCGGTATCGAGCGCGTCGCGGCCGTCGGTCAGGCCTTCGATCCCGCGGTGCACGAGGCGGTCCAGCAGATGGAGACGTCGGACTTCGAGCCGGGGACGATCGCGGCCGAGGTGCAAGCCGGCTACCGGAACGGCGACAAGCTGATCCGGCCCTCGCTCGTGGTCGTGGCCAAAGCCAAGCCGAACTGAGCGGGACCTCGGGTCCCCGCGATCCACGAGACCGGCGCAGCCTGGGAGGCTGGGTTTGAAAAACACCAGCCTCCTAGGCCGCGGCACCTCGGTCGAGTATGCTGCCTAGGGCGTATGGGGAAAATCGTAGGCATCGATCTCGGTACCACCAATTCTTGCGTCTCGGTGGTCGAAGGTACGGGCGCCTCGGGCCAACCCGAGGTCAAGGTGATCGCCAACGGCGAGGGCGCCCGGACTACGCCGTCGGTCGTGGCCTTCACCGCCAAGGGCGAACGGCTGGTGGGTCAGGTTGCCAAACGCCAGTCCACCACCAACGCCGAGCACACCATCTACGCTGTCAAGCGCCTGATGGGTCAGAGGTTCGAATCGGACGTGGTCACGCGCCAGGCCAGCTCGGTTGCCTATAGCCTGGTCAAGCACGAAAACGGTGACGCCTGGGTCAAGGCTGGTGAGCGAACGATGTCGCCGCCGGAGGTGTCCGCGCTGGTCTTGACCAGCATGCGCGAGATCGCCGAGACCTACCTGGGTGAGGCGGTGACCGAGGCGGTGATTACCGTGCCGGCTTACTTCGACGACGCGCAGCGCCAGGCCACCAAGGACGCGGGTCGCATCGCGGGGCTCGACGTCAAGCGCATCTTGAACGAGCCGACCGCGGCCGCCCTCGCCTACGGGCTCGACAAGCGGGAGCGCGAGATCATCGCGGTCTACGACTTGGGTGGCGGCACCTTCGATATCTCGATCCTCGAGATTGCGGCCGGCGTGTTCAACGTCAAGGCCACCGGCGGCGACACGCACCTCGGTGGTGAAGACTTCGATCGCACCATCATCGACAAGCTGTCAGGTGAGTTTCTGGAAAAAACCAAGGTCGATCTGCGTAAGGATCGCACCAGCTTGCAGCGCCTGCGTGAGGCCGCCGAGAAGGCCAAGCACGAGCTCTCGTCATCGCTCGAGACCGACATCAACCTGCCGTTCGTCGCGATTGGCCCGGCGGGCCCTTTGCACCTCGAGCGCGCGCTGAAGCGCAGTGAGCTCGAGATTTGGACCCGGGCGCTGACCGACCGCACCATCTCGGCTTGTAAGGCGGTGCTGGCGGACGCGAAGCTGACACCACAGCAGGTCGGTCAGGTGGTGCTGGTCGGCGGCATGACGCGCATGCCGGCGGTGCAGAAGGCCGTCAAGGAGCTGTTTGGGCGTGATCCCAGCAAGGCGGTCAACCCGGACGAGGTCGTGGCGGTCGGCGCGGCGATTCAAGGCGCGGCGCTCGCTGGGCAGATCGACGAGGTGCTGCTGCTCGACGTCACACCGCTGTCGATTGGCGTCGAGACCGGTGGCGGTGTGTTCACCAAGCTCATCCCTCGCAACACCACCGTCCCCACCGAAAAAGGGGAGATCTTCACGACCAGCGTCGACAACCAGTCCTTCGTGCCCGTCCACGTCTTGCAGGGCGAGCGTGAGATGGCCGTCGATAACCGCAGCCTGGCCCGCTTCGAGCTGACTGGTATTCCGCCTGCACCACGCGGCGTGCCCAAGGTTCAGGTCACCTTTCGCGTCGATGCCAACGGGATCTTGGCCGTCGAAGCCAAGGATATGGGCACCGGACGCCGTCAGGCGGTCAGCGTCACGCCCACCAGTGGTCTGCAGCCGGACGAGATCGACAAGCTGGTCACCGAGGGCGAGAAGTTCAAAGAAACCGATCAGCTGCGCCGTGATCTGGCCGAGATGCGCAACCAGGCCGAGACGCTGATCTACACCACCGAGCAGGCGCTCGAGGGCTATGCGGACCTGCTCGAGCCGGAAAAGCTCGAGAAGGTGCGGGGTGAGGTCGATCTGTTGAAGAGGATGCTGGAGACGGGGGCCACGCTCGACTCGCTGCGTGGCGCCTACGCGCAGCTCGAGAACTCCACCTTCGAGATCGCCGAAGCCATGTACGCTAGTTAGTGGTTAGTGGTCAGTGGTCGGTGGTCAGTTGAGCAATCGCTCACGCGCTCTGTTTCGTGGCGTCGCCCACGATGTCGCTGAGGGTAACCTTCGCAAGCGAAGGCGATGAGGACGAAGAATTAGGCGATGAGGAGGAAAAGGGGGACGCGACCAAGTCGGCGGTCGAGCCGGTCCACACCAAGACCGTGGTGGTGTTACCGGGGAACGTCGTGTCGACGCGCACGATCTTGCCGACACGTCCGTCGACCAGCTGCACCATACGTCGCTCGTTCATTATTTGGTGAATATGGCGGAGACTTGCCATCGGGTTACTTGCTCTCTTCTAACGATTGATTCTTCTAGAACCATAAGCCCTAAGCCGGCAGGTTGTGGAGTTTTTCGGGCTTGGCGCGGAGCGTCAGGCACCGATGATTGGACCTTATAAGCTCCCGCGTTTCGGAGCAGTGACGGTGTCGTAAACACTCGGGAGCATCAGAAATTTGGCCGTTTTCCGAGGAAATCCTAGCGTCGATCCCGCTATGGGTTTGTCCAAGGTCTTAGGCTCTCAGGTTCTCGGGCTCGCGCTTCTGGCTGGCTGCATGCAGCACCACGAAGCTAAGGTGCAGACGGCGTTGCTGCCGCCCCCCAGCGAGGCCCCGATTCGGCACACCGGACGGCTGTGGGTGGAGCTCGGCGATGCGACCTGGGAGACGCAGTGCCGCTTTCCCCAGGGCCAGCGTCAGGTGTGCTTCGCCGGTGTGCGTAAGGCGGCGTTCGGTGCGCTGGCTCGTAGCTTGTGGACGACCTTTCCGGAGGTCACGCTGCGAGACGGCGAGCCCGTTCCGATCGGCGACTACCTACTGAAGCTCGACATCACCCTCGACGCGATGCCGCCCGATGCGGACGGTCCCGGCTGGTCCGCAGTCGCGGCCGGAGGTTTCCGGCTCTCGCGCGACGGCAAGATCCTGCATGAGGAACGCCTCGGTTCGCGCTCGCGTGCGGCCTTCGCTTATGGCGGCGCGCTGGGTGTTGGAGCCGGCGAGGTCGTCGATGCCTTTGCGGCCCATGTCGCCCAGGTGCTCGGTGCCGTCGCCGAAGAGCGACCGCTCCGCGCTACGCCGCTGCCGGCGGTCGTCGCCGAAGTGCTGACGCCGCCCGAAGGCAGTATTCCGGACGATGCGGCCGCCCCTGCCACGGTGCCTGCTACCCCCGACGCGGACGCCACCGCGACCCCGACAGCTCCGGCCGCGCCCGCGCCGATCACGGCTCCGGTGGAAACCGCGCCCGCGCTGCCTCCAGTAGAAGCGGCGCCTGCCCCCACGGCTCCGGCGGTCAGTCCTCCGACGACGCCAGTCGCTGCTCGATAGCCTCGAGATGCGCCGAGACTTGGGGATCGCGCTGGCGTAGCGCCTCGACTCGGCGCACCGCGCTCATCACGGTGGTGTGATCGCGGTTACCGAAGGCGCGCCCGAGCTCGGGGAAGCTGCACTTCAAGCGCTGGCGGCACAAGTACATCGCCACCTGACGCGCGAAGGCGACGCTCTTGTGCCGATCCTTGCTGAGCAGCTCTGAGTTGGAGAGCCGGAAATGGCTGCACACGGCACGCTGGATGTCCTCGACGCTCATCAGATCGGTACGCCGCGGCGTGACCGTATTCATCTCGCTGCGCGTGAACTCTTCATCGATCGGACGCCCGGTCAGCGACGACTTGGCAGCCAGTCGGATCAGCGCGCCCTCCAGCTCCCGCACGTTGCTCTGGATGTTCTGCGCCAGCATCACCGCCACCTCATCGGATAGCTGGATGCTCTCGATCTCCGCCTTCTTGCGCACGATGGCGACGCGTGTCTCGAGCTGAGGCACCTGGATGTCGGCGACCAGGCCGCTGGTGAAGCGCGAGACCAGGCGCTCGGGCATGCGCTGAAGCTGCTGCGGGTACTTGTCGCTGGTCACCACGATCGGGCGATCCGCGTCGTGCAGGGCGTTGAAGGTATGAAAGAACTCTTCCTGCGTTTGCTCGCGGCCGGCCAGGAACTGAATGTCGTCGACTAGCAACAGGTCGCACTCGCTGCGGTAACGAGCGCGGAACTCGTCCATCTTGTGGTGCTGTAGCGCCTCGATGAACTCGTTGGTGAAGTGCTCTGCCGACACGTAGACCACCCGGGCGTCGGGCCGCTCTTCCAGCACCTTGTGGGCGATGGCGTGAACCAGGTGCGTCTTGCCGAGGCCGGTACCACCCGCGATGAACAGCGGATTGTAGCGGGGGCCGCCGCCACCGGCGGAGGCGAACGCTGCTGCGTGCGCCAGCTCGTTGGACGGGCCGACGACGAAATTCGGGAAGGTGTGCTTCGAATTCAGCGTCGCCAGAAATTGCGCGCGGGAGTAGCGGGGGACAGCGCTCGGGCGCTCGGAGCGACGCGATGGCGGCATGGGCTCCGTCTTGGTCGGACGAGGCGCGCTGCGCTTGGGTTCGCAGACCGGACGGCTGAGGCGATTGGAGATGCTCCAGGCGACGCGTAGAGCAGCGCCAGGCTCGCCGCTCAGGCGACCCAGGTTGTTGAGCAGGTCGGGAAGGAAGTGTGCCTTGACCCAGTCGCGCACGAACTCATCGCGCGCCGTCAGGCCGAGCACGCCCTGTTCGAAGCCGTCGAACTGGATGCTGGTGAACCATTGCTCGAACGATGCGGGCGAGCGACCGCGCGTGTGCTCGAGGGCTTGACTGAACAGGCTCTCGCCGGCGCGCGGCGAGGGAGGGGGGGTGTTTTCCAGATCCATCACGACAATAACATCCCCAAATTATCCACAGGGCTGTGGACACCAGATTCCCTAACCATGCTGCCGTCTTCGGCCGCTGGGGGCGAGCCCTCAGCCTGCTCAGCCTCGGTTGAAGTCACGAGCGTCGCACCGAACATACCCGAACGCGCTCCAGCTCGTCACCACCCTGGTGGCGAACCGTCGTGCGAAGGGAGGGGGAGCTAGCACTGACCTCGAACAAAGTTCAACCAGGAGATTTTCGAAACGTCGGAAGTCAGCAAATTACCCTGCCGCCACGCGCGACGAAAGTTTGAGGGCATCCGGTTTGTCGACGCGATCCAGAAGCGCGCTCACTAACTCTGCAGACCTATGCGACATTCCGTTGCCGCGCCGACACCGCGTCGTGCGTTCGGCGTCAACTTTCTTGGTTTTGTACGTCAAGCGTCGAATGGCGGCTCGTCCCCGTCTGAGAAGTTCCTGGCCGAACGGCCGTCAGAGGTGGCAGACACTCACGGATTTCTTGGCCATTGGTCCCTACTGCCCGTAAGGGCCTACGTGAAGGTCGGCTTCAGCATGCGTTCGGCGTCGTCAACTAGCTCGGGACGGAGCCGCGCGTCGGCCGTGCTCGCCTTCGCGTGCGCTGGTGCTTGCATTTCTTGGAGCACGGTCGCCGCCGCCGAGCCGAGCGAGCTGCCTCCCGAAGTCGGCTACAACTACAACGAGATCGAGACCGCGCGCATCGCAGGCAAGAATGGAGCGAACCGCGCGCTCGGCACTTCGGTGAGCGCGCTGTTCGACAACCCAGCGAACATGGCAAGCGCTCGCGTCTACCACGCGGCGGCGCTCGTTCAGATCTGGCCCGAGGCGTCGCGGCAGAGCTATGGCCTGGCCGCGGTCGACTCGGTCGGCTCGAGCGCGCGCGTGGCGGGTGGGCTCGGCGCGACCTGGACCCGGCAAGATTCGGACGGCGTGGATCGTACCGCGAGCGACCTCCGATTTGCCCTGGCTTTTCCCTTCTCGGACAAGCTTTTTGCCGGAGCTGGCGGCCGCTTCATGTGGCTCAGTCAGAACGGTAACGGGCCGCTGGGACAGAGCTACGCGTCGAGTGGTTTGCACGACGAACAGATCCTCAAGGGCTTCGCCTTCGATCTGGGGCTCACGTTGAAACCTGGCTCGGGTCTGTCGTTCGCGCTCGTCGGTAACAACCTGAACGGTGCCGATAGCGGCTTCCAGCCGCTCACCCTGGGCGGCGGCGTCGGCTTTGCGCGCGGAAACTTCGGTATCGAAGCCGACCTGGTGAGCGATCTGGTGACCTGGAACGAGAACACCCTGCGCGCCATGCTGGGCGCGGAGATGCTGTTTGGCGACCACTTTCTGACACGTGCTGGCTATCGCTTCGATCAGGGTGCCGAGAGTCACTCGGCGGCGCTCGGTCTCGGCTACATCGACAAGATCTTCAGCGCCGACGTCGGCGTCCGGCGCGTGCTGGCAGGGGATGCGGTCACGGCGCTGGTGTTGACGTTCACGTATCACGTGGAGTCGACGGGACTGACGCCGACGCCAAGTGAGACGTTTTAGTTGTCAGTTGTCAGTGGCGAGCGTTGGGGTGACCCCAGCCGCTACGGGGGGCTGTCGACGAGACTAGAGTTGCTCGGTGAGCGATCGGAGCAGCGTGGTGGCTCCGCTGGCGAGTTGTTCGGAGGTACACGTGGTGGTCACGGGCTCGCGGGCTTCGGCGCGCAGCTGTTCGATGGCGCGTGGGTTGCGGAACCAATCGTCGTCGTGTTCTTCCGCCAGGCGCTGCGCGCGGGTGGCGGCCAGAAGTATGCCGGCCAGACGCTGCGCGTCGCCCACTCGGGGGCGGAAAAATAGGCCTGCGGCCACTTCGGGCAGCTCGAAGCCGAGCGTCCGGGTGGCATGCTCCGAAAACGCCTCACGCAGCGAGTCCGGGCCGCGTAGCGCGGGCTCATCGAGCATCACGCGCAGCGCCATTTGCCGCGCGAAGAGTAGTGCGCTCGCGGAGAGCGCGCGGGCGTGTCCGGCCGCTTTGGTCTTGCCCACGCCCAGCTGGCGGTTGAGAAACACCGCTGAGGTGACGAGCCCGGCAAACAGCGCGCCGTGAGTGCAGCGCGCCAGACCAAACGGATCGCGCGCCAGCGCAAACGGTCGTGCGGTCGAGGCCAGAGCTTCACTCCAGGCCGCCCCCAGCCGGAGCATTCCGCGCGCAAAGCTCGCAGCCGACATGGGCGCCGGCAGCTCGCCCAGCTCTGGCCGCAAATCGCTGAGCCAGTCGCGCTCGCCCAGCAGGTCGTGCAAGCTCCGCAGCGAGAGCTGGCGTGGCCAGCCGTCGTCGGCGGCGTGCGCCAGCCCCAGCTCGAGCACCTCGCTGAGTGAGCCGGCCTCCAAGTTCTGGTACGCGTCGGCTGACCGCTCGAGAAAGCTGCGGGCACAGGCTGCGATGTCCGGGCATGGCAGCTCCAGCTCGACACGGCTGCGCTGGGCTGCGCCGGCTCCGAAGCTCGGCAGCTCCGCGCGCAGCTCATGCAGGCGCGTGGCGGCGTCGCGCAGCTCGGCGCCGCGCGCGAACAAAAGCTCGAGCAGCGCAGGTCGTCGCGCCTGGTCGCGCAGCGCGTGGCCGAGTAGCTCCCGCCAGGTGAAGCTCCCGGATAGCGGCGTGTCCAGCGCGTGGCGCTGCGCGCGATAGCAGCGCACGCGCGCACCTTCCAGCGCTAGTCCGCGCTGCATCAGCTGCAGCCAGTAGAGCCAGCGCATGAGGGCCGGCGCGATCGGATCGGTCCTGTCCCCGGCGATCCGCTCGATGGTTTCTGGATCGGTGAGCGCGTCCGGGACGGTCAGGGTCACCTCGCGGCCGCTGCGCAGCGCGCGGTACGCCGCGATGGCACGCGGAGCCACGCGCGACAGCTCGCGATCCAGCTCGAAGGGGCTCAGCTCTCTGGGCACGTGGAGGAGTTGTCAGTTATCAGTTGTCAGTTGTCAGTTGAAGCGTTGTCAGTCACAAGGCGTCACCAAAGCTCCCGGTGAGGTGTAGGCCGAGCGTGGCGAAGCCCAGCAAACGGCCATGGGGGAGCCGCTCGGCGCGGCACAGCGTTCCGGCGCAGCGCTGCTCGCGCCAGGCGATGAAATGGGTGAAGCCCAGGGTCGGTCCGAGGCGGAAGTGTGAGCCCAGCAGATAGTCGACGCTGCCGCTCACGTGGCCGCCGAGCCCGGCACCGCCGTCGTGGCCTGCTTGAACGCCGGCGCTTGGGATGCCGAGCTCCGTGTAGCCGAGCGCCAGCGCGACGTGAGGGTCCCAAACGCCGCGCTCGGCGAAGTAGACGCGCCCGACCACTCCCAGGAACCGAGCATCGCCCGCGGCGCCCGAGAAGGCCCCGTGGCCTTGGCCCCCGAAGCCGGAAATCATGCCTTCAGCGCCTGCGGCGAAGAACGAGCCCACCCTATAGAGGAGCGTCGCGTGCAGACCCGCGCCCGGTCCGATGGTGCCGCAGCCGCGATTGTCGATGCTGCCCGCGGCGCAGCTCGGCAGAAAGGCTGCGAGCCCTGCCCCCAGCTCCAGCGGTCGTCGCGGCAGCTCGATCGGGAGCGTCAGCGGTGGGGGCAAGTCCTGTGCGGCTCGCTGCGGCGGCGCGCGGCCGGGGCCGCGCCAGGCCCGGTAGGGCTGGGGCAGCTCACTTTTGGGGCCGGGGTCCCAAAAATCACGAGACCGATCGAGCGACTCGGGAATGTTCGGGGCCCCTGGTTGGTCAGCCCAGGCCGTGGAGGCTGCGGAAGCGATCACGAGCGCGACCGCTCGCGTCCACAGAGCCCAAAGATTTCTGGTCTTGTCGAGCGTCACACCCCCGGTTCGGCTCAGTGCGTGCGATAGTTGCGTGACTTTTCATGGCGACGCGCCGGCTGCCGGTCATTCAGGAGCCCACGGGCGAAGACGCGGAGGCTGCAGCCCGGCCGCCATGGCAGTGGGTGCTGATCGGATCGGGATTGCTCATTACGATTTGGACCCCCACCGTGGCCGTGGTCCTGTGGTTGGCTCGGAAAATTGCAGGGCCGGGTGGCACGCCAGGGCCGGCGCTCGCAGCGTCGCTCGTCGCGGCAACGTTTGCCGCGGCCTCCGTGGGCGCCGGCTATCTGGTCGCTCGATTTGGCGTGCGCACGCGGCCGCGTCACGCGGTCTTTTCGGGAGTGCTGGCGGCGCTCGAAATTTGGGCCCTGGCTCTGCTCGGGGGCGCGTTTCCGTCGGTCCTGGTCGGCGTCAGCGCACTTTTGTCGCTGTCAGCGTTGGCGGCGGGTTTTTGCGCGATCGGGCTGGCGCTGGCCCGCCGCCACGGGCGTTCTTCGCGGGGGCTCCCAGAGTGATGCTACCCTTATCCCGTCCGGGAGATTCGAGCAGCCCATGAACGTCGACCAAGAGCTAGCGCGTGCGGTGGAAGAAGCCGAGGCCGAGGGCAGTGTGCCGGCGGTCGCGCAGGCGCCCGCCACGGCTCGGGGGGCATCCAGCAAACCCAAGAGTAGCTGGGGCTTGCTCACGGCGTTGCTCGTGATCGTGGCGGGCGTCCTCACGTTGGCGTTTACCGGCTTGAGCGGCGCCTTCAACTACACGATCGAGGTGGACCGGCTGGTGAAGGAGCAGGCGCAATTCGCGAAGCGCAACGTCAAGCTCCAGGGCATGCTCGTCAAGGGCACGCTGGTGCGGCGCGACGAGCCGTGCGAGTACCGCTTCAAGCTGCACGACGAGAAGCACAAGGATTCGGTGATTCCGGTGCAGTACCGGCAGTGCGTGGTGCCCGACACCTTCCGCGACATGCCCGGGATGGATGTGATGGTCACGGCCGGCGGCAAGCTGGCGCCCGACGGCAAGAGCTTCGAGGCCACCGACATCATGGCCAAGTGCCCGTCCAAGTACGAGATGCAGCAGCGTTCGATGGCGGGTGAGGCCGCGCCCCACGTGGGCAAGCAGGCTTCGCCGCTGCAAACCATTTCTCAGAAGGACTGAGAGGACACGAGCGCATGTGGGATCGCTTCTTGCGCGCCTGCCGGCGTGAGCCGGTGGACGCGACGCCGGTCTGGTTCATGCGCCAGGCCGGTCGCTACATGGAGGAGTACCGGGCGCTGCGCAAGCAGTACACGCTGCTCGAGCTGTGCAAAAATCCCGAGCTTGCCACCGAGGTGACGCTGCAGCCGGTGCGCGCGCTGGGCGTGGACGCGGCGATCCTGTTCGCGGACATCTTGCTGCCGCTCGAGCCGATGGGCGCGCCCTTCGAGTTCGCGGCGGGCGAGGGACCTGTGATCCATGAGCCGGTGCGTGACAAGGCCGGCGTCGACAGGCTGCGTTTGTTCGCGCCCGAGGAAGGGCTCGGCTATGTGCTGTCGGCGATCCGGCTGATTCGCAAGGAGCTCGACGGCAAGACGCCGCTGATTGGTTTTGCGGGCGCCCCCTTCACGCTCGCCAGCTACCTGATCGAAGGTGGCGGTCGCAGCAAGGAATACGCGACCACCAAGCGCCTCATGTATCGCGAGCCCGCGGTCTGGCACGCGCTGATGGAAAAGCTGGCAGAAGTGCAGCGGCGCTACCTGCTGGCGCAGGTCGAGGCGGGCGCCCAGGCGATTCAACTGTTCGACTCCTGGATTGGTGCGCTGTCACCGGACGATTACGTCGAGTACATCCAGCGTCACGTGCGGCATATCCTGTCGGCGGTCGAGAAGACGGGGGTGCCGGTGATCCATTTCGGCACCGGCACTGCGATGCTGCTCGAGCTGCAGAAGCAGGCGGGCGGTACCGTGATCGGCATCGACGCCAAGACACCGCTCGACCTGGCGCGAAAGCGCTTGGGAGACGACGTGGCCGTGCAGGGCAACCTCGACAACCTGCTGCTCGACGCGCCGCGTGAGCTTCTGGCCGCGCGGGTGCGGGACGTCTTGAGGCGGGGCGGCGGTCGCGGTCACATCTTCAACCTGGGTCACGGCATCTTGCCGGAGACGAACCCGGATGCCGTAAAGTTCGTGGTCGATCTGGTGCACGCGCAGGGTCAGGCGCCTGCTGGTGCGGCGTAGCGGACGACTAGGACTTCGCCCCCAGGGTCGCGCCCGAAAGCGACGGTGGTTGTGCCTGCCGCTTGGAGTCGGCGCGCAGCGAGCGGCACGTTTTGGTTGGCTGACCCTGGTTCTCGCGCTGTCATGGCGACGCCGAAGGATCATAGCCGCTTCCAGTGCATATCTGGTAAATGTATGGCATAGGTAGGGCATGCAGAAGACCACAGTCTGCCTGCCTGCCGATCTGAAGGCCGCTCTCAAGCGCCTTGCGCGTCGACGAAACGCGAGCGAAGCGGAGCTTCTTCGGCAAGCCGTCTTGCAGTTCACGGAGCAGGAGGCCGAGAGCCCCGAGCCGAGGCTCCCACTGTTCCGTGCGTCTGGACGATCCATAGCCGAGGACATCGATGTGGCCCTCAAGGGCGGCTTCGGCATTCGATGATCGAACTCGACACCGGTGATGAGGGGAGTAAGAAAATCGAGTTCCGGTGCATGGATTCGAACCACGATTCAGGGATTCAAAGTCCCTTGTCCTGCCTTTAGACGACACCGGAAGAGGAATCGGGCACGCATCCGTACAACGTCCAGCGGCCCCGTCAAGCCTGGCGTTTTCGAGCGCAGGGCTAGGAGGCTGGTGTGAAACACCAGCTGTCCCAATCGGCGGAGCCGCCGCGTGGAGGGGAGGCTCAAGAAGCTTTGCTTCTTGAGGGGAGGAGGCGCGTGCCTCCTCCCCCAGGACAAGGCCCTAGGCCCACGAGAAAGCCTCGCGGCGCGGGAACCCGCCGGCCGTTTGGCTGTCACAGGTGGTACGGTCGCATCTCAGCTCACGATGGAGCACGAGGACAAGGAAGAAGCTTGTTTCATCGCGCGGCTGGCGTCGCGCGACGAACGTGCCTTCAACGAGCTCGTGATGCTCTACCAGGAGCGCGTGTTTCGCATCCTGCTGCGCATGCTGGGGCGGCGCGACGAAGCCGAGGACATGGCCCAAGAAGTCTTCGTGCAGGTGTTCAAAGCCGTCGGCACCTTCCGCGGCGACTCCAAGCTCAGCACCTGGATCTATCGCATCGCGGTCAACCTCTGCAAAAACCGCGTGAAGTATCTGAAGCGGCGCCGCGCGGAAGCGCAAGACGAGTACGAGGCGCTCGCTGAGCGCTCGCCCATGACGTCGGGCAGCGGCGTGACTTCAGGCGACATCGCGCGCCCCGATCACATGGTGGAGGGAATGCAGCTCGAACGCGTGGTGCACCAGTGCATCGTGGAGCTGGACGAGGACTTTCGCGAGGTGCTGATCCTGCGCGATGTCGAGGACTTGAGCTACGAAGAGCTGTGCGAGGTCACCGGTTTGCCCGATGGCACGGTGAAGAGTCGCTTGCATCGCGCGCGCGCCATGCTCAAACAAGCCGTGCAGCGCAGGATGGGAGAAAAGGCGTAATGACCGAAGCCGAAGAAAACGAGGAGCTCAACGCGGCCCTGCGCACCGCGCTCAAAGGTGGTCAGGAAGAGAAAGCCCCACCCGACGTGCTGGCAGGCTTTCAGCGCAAGCTGCGCGAGCGCAGCCGCGGCAAGTTCTACGCCGACGGCTGGTCTACGAGCCGCCATCCGCCGATCAACACCTACCTCATCACCAGCCTGCTCATGCTCGCGGTGATGGGTGTCATCTACGCACTGCTCGCGCCGCTTTCGGGCGAGCCTGCGCCTGTCGAGAACACGCCTCAGCCGGTGCAGATCATCAGCCCCGCGCCATGAGCGAGCCTTCCGAGCACCAGCTGCTGCTCACGCCGATCGGTGTGGTGCGCTCGCCCTTCACGGAGAAGATGCAGGCACCGCGGCAACCCAGCGCCGCGCAAGGTACGCTCGGACGCGTCGAGCTGCGCGCCGGGCAAGACTTCGAGCACGCGCTCGAGGATCTTCAGACTTTCCGCTACATCTGGCTGTTGTTCTGGTTCGATCAGGCCGAGGGATGGCGACCCAAGGTGCTTCCACCGCGCAGTAGCAAACGTCGCGGTTTGTTTGCCACGCGCGCGCCACATCGACCGAATCCCATCGGTATGAGCCTGGTCGAGCTCACCGGCATCGAAGGGCTGGTGCTGCACGTGAAGGGTCTCGACCTGCTCGACGGCACGCCCGTGCTCGACATCAAGCCCTACGTTCCGTATGCCGATTCGCGTCCCGACGCGGATCATGGCTGGCTCGATGAGGCAGCCGATCCGCTCAGGGCCTTCGAAGTACAGTTTTCGGAGCAGGCGCGCGCCGAGCTCGAGCTGCTGAAAGGGTTCGGAATCGAGCTCGAAGCTCCCATCCGTCAGGTGCTCGAGCTGGGGCCCGAGCCGCATCCCTACCGCCGCATCCGCAAGCAGGGTGAGGGGGCGTGCCTGGCCTTCAAGGAGTTTCGCGTGCACTTCACGAGCGACGCCGAGCGCATCGTGGTGAGCTCGATCGCGACCGGTTACCGGCCGAAGCAGCTCGCGACGCTCACCGAGCCGAGCATCGAAGCACACCGGGCGCTTGCGCGGGCCGCACGGTCGTGACAGCGAGTAACGCCTACGGCGCGACCTCGACGGACGCTTTGGCCAGGGGCGGCACCAACTACGGCTTCGGCGGTGGCGCGATGGCGCTTTATGGCGCCGTTCCAGCAGCGGGCTCGGATGTCGGGTGGCAGCGGTGGCGACATACCGGCGTGCGTGGACACCGATACCGACCTCTTCCACTGCGGCGGCTGCAGCGAGCGCTGCCTGGACGCGGGTGCGTGCCAGCAGGGTGACTGCGACACCTCACTCGAGTGGCTGAAGATCTTCTACGGCCAGGTGTCGGCACCCGTAGGGCAGGGTGCCGGGAGCATCGTTACCGACGCGTCCGGCAACATCTACGTGGCTGCCACGGCCGGTTTCTCCTCGTACCGGGCCTTTCCGGACGGTCAGAACGTGCTCTTTACGGGTCCCGGCGTGATCGCGAAGTTCAACCAAAGCGGCGAGCTTCAGTGGGCTGAGCACAGCAACGTCGGTCTGTATCAGCTTGCGGTGGTTGGCGGTGACGTCTGGGTGTCCACCTACGTGGCCCTCACGGCAAGCATCACGGTCGCGGGGCATACCTTCAACCTCCCGGCCAACGCGCAGGCGTTCACGGCATTGCTCAAGCTCGACGGCGCGACTGGGGACGTGGCGGATTTCCTCCAGATCGACTACGCGAGCGCGCGACTCTTTCCTGCTGCACGATGCCACTGACGTATGGCTCGTCCAGGGTCATCAAGCCCATCCCCGGTTGGGCGATACGATTTGGACGCCGCCGGGCACGTCCAGCTACAATAGCTTCGTCTATGCGCTGGGTGCGGACGAGCCGCTCTGGCTTTCCGGCGCCGTGCGCGACGCCTCGCGCGACGCCGCGGGCAGGCTCGTGCTGCAGCTCGGTCAGGATGCGAACTCCACCGTCAACTTCGGTGGTCAGGATCTGGTGTTTGGCGGCGGGCAAGCCCTCGTACGCCTGACCAGTCAGCTCGCGCACGACGCCTCCTTCGCCGGCGCTGGCGGCTGGATAGTGCCGGGGGCCGCGTCCTTGATCTCACCGGGCGGCTACGCGGGTGCGATTCTGAGCCAGCTCAGTCTAACGGGCGAAACGACGTCGCTGGTTGGTCCGAGCGAGTCCTTTGCGGGCTATCGCGGCAGAGCCGTGCCCGGATACATCGCCATCCATGGCTACACCAACGGCGGACAGCTCTCCGGACGGCCGTTTCCACTCGGCGCCAACGCCCTCGTCACCTACTCCGACTCGACCTACATGCTGGAGCGTGCCCTGGCATTCTATCCGAATGGCACTGGGGGCAGCTACGGCGGCATCCTGGACTTTGCGCTGGTGGATGACGGGCAGAGCGCGCTCTTGTTGGTGCGTCTACACAACGGTCTCACGCTCAAGGGACAGCAGTACGACATCGGCTACGGCTACCACGGGCTCGCCCTCATCAAGGTCAAGCTCTACGAGTGAGCGCCAGGCGGCACCCGCGGTCGCCACGGAAGCTTCTGCAAGCGAGCTGCGCCTGGGCAGCCCCTACTCGATCCAGCGCGCGATCACACAGGTGATGTTGTCGGGGCCGCCGTTCTCGTTGGCGTTTTCGATCAGGCGATGAGACGCGGCCGGTAGGTCTGGCGCGCCGAGCACGATCTCCAGCATTTTTTCGTCGGTGACCGGGCCGCACAGGCCGTCGCTGCACAGCACCATCGCGTCACCGGCGCGCGGCGCTTCGAAGCGCGTGTCCACCTTGACGGTGTCTTTCATGCCGAGCGCGCGCACGATCACGTTTTTGTGGGGGAAGTTGGCGATCTCTTCCTCCGTGAGCTTCTTCATCTTCTTGTAGTCGTTGAGCAGCGAGTGATCTTCGGTCAGCTGCTCGATCTGCTCGTTGCGGATGCGGTAGACGCGGCTGTCACCGACGTGCGCGATATAGACGCCGTCCTCCACCGCGAACAACGTGCAGATGGTGGTGCCCATGCCGCGCTGCTTGGTGTTGCGCTGCGCCTGCTCGTAGATGCGCAGGTTGCACAGCTTGATGCCGGTGATGAGTCGGTTCTCTTCGTAGCCTTTGGCCCGGTCCATCTTGTAGGGCCAGGTCCGCTCCGGGTCGTCGGACGTCGCTGCGAAGAACTCGTGCAGCGTGTCGACCGCCATCTTGGAGGCGATCTCACCGGAGCTGTGCCCGCCCATGCCGTCGGCCACCACGTACAGGCCGTACTCCGCCATGATGGCGAAGTTGTCCTCGTTGTGGGAGCGCTTACGGCCGACGTCGGTTTGGCCGGCTACCTCGATGCGAAGGGGCCGTGACACTCGTGGGGGGTGCCCGGGCAGCTGGGTCGCCCGGAAGCCCGAAATCCTCCTCGATATCGAGGGGTTCTGTCAACAGAACGTGAACGCGAACGTGGCCGAAAATCCAGCCCGGGTACGTTTACGGGCACGTTTACGGGCACGGCTCAGCGGTACGGGTTGGGCGTGCGGGGCTTGGTGGGCTTTGGGGCGACGTAGGGGGGCCTGACCAGCTCTGGCGCCGCCCGGGGCTTCACGCTGACGTGCCGGTAACGGCCCATTCCGAACAGCAAGAGCTCGATGGAGTCGCCCACCGCGCGCGCCCGAACCGCTTCGTTGAGCTCGGTCAAGTTGGTCACCGGAGCCCCATCGACCGCGACGATCAAGTCGGCCACTTGCGCGTCCTTGCCGGGGCGTAGACCTGCGAGCTCGGCGGGACTCTGCGGAGTGACGGCCACGACCCGCACGCCGCGCACGCCCTGGAGCTCGCCTGCGGCCGCTTCGATACCGAGCCAGGTGGCCTGCGCCGGCACGCGCTGCAGAAAACGCTTCAGTGCACCGACCGGAGCGGCGTATGGCACGGGGGCACAGCCGGCCTTGCTGCCCGGTGGACACGCGCGCACGACGAGCGCGACGACCTCACCCGTGCCGGTCACGATTGGCGCGCCGACGTAGGCGGGCTTGGTGCCGAGCTCGTACGCCAGCGCGAGCGTGGTGCTGTCCCCGCCGAGCAGGCCCGTGACCAGCTTGAGCGATGCCGGCGCGGACGCGACCGTGTTCGGTCCGGGTCCGAGCGCGAAGGTTTGTAGTCCGACGAAGCTCACTTGTTTGGCGGCGCGCGCCCCCGCCTTCTTCAGCGTTTGTTGGGGCGTCGGAGCCGGGACGAGCAACGCCAGATCCCAGCCGCGGTCGCTGTGGTCGAGCTTGAGCGCGACGATGCTGCCGTCATGATAGCGGGCGCTGAGGAAGTTGCCGTTGGTGAGCGGCGAAAGCGCGGTCAGGATGCGACCGTCGCCATCCAGCACCGTGCCCAGCGCGAGCGGCTTGCCCTGGCGCTCGAGCACCACGACACCCTGGCGCGCCCGCTCCACCGTATCCGGGGGGGCCGCCGGCGCACTGGCAGCAGTCGGCGCGGCTGTCGCCGGTACTTGCGCGGAGGCATGCAGCGCTATGCAGAGTCCCAGAAGCGCCCACGGAACGGCACGTCGCCACATGTCCCGAGCTTAGCCTAGTTTCCGCGCTTCAGCTCGCGCACGCCGTCCTCGGCCGCGACGACCACGATATCGGCGCGAGCCACGAACAAGCCCGTCTCGACCACGCCCGGCAGGCGCCGCAAAATCTGGTCGAGCCGGCCCGGCTCACCCACCTGCCCGGTCGCCAGATCCACGAGGTGGTTGCCCGAGTCGGTCAGGAAGGGGCTGTTGCTTTCTGGAACCATGCGCAGCTGCGGCTCGCCGAGCGCGCTGAGCGCGGCCAGCGTGGTGTTGAGCCCGAACCGCAACACTTCGATGGGCAAGCGTCGCTTCTGACCCAGGTTGTCGACCAACTTGCTCTCGTCCACGATGATCACGTTCAGGCGCGATGCGAAGTTGACGATCTTCTCGCGGGTGTGTGCGCCGCCGCCGCCCTTGATCAGATCCAGATTCTTGCTCACCTCGTCGGCGCCGTCGACGCAGACGTCGATGCGCCACGGCCCGGCGTCGTCGAGAAGCGGGATGCTGCACTGCTCGGCAAACGTGCGGCTGGCATTGCTGGTCGGCACTGCGGAAAACTTGCGACCACCCCGCACCAGCTCACCGACAGCCTCGATGAACCAGCGCGTGGTGCTGCCGGTACCCAGGCCCAGGACGCCGGTTTCGGGCAGGTGCACGAGCGCGGCGTGCGCGGCTTTTCGTTTCATTTCGTCAGACGACATGCGGGCCTTCCTTATACTAAAGTAAGGACCCAGCGTGGCGAAGCTCGTTCCTGCAACCTGTCCCAAGTGCGGTGCGAACGTGCCGATCGACCCGGATCGGGAGGTTGTGACCTGCCAGTTCTGCGGCGCCAGCTCCTTCATCCAGACGCAGAAGCGTCCGGTGACGCAGCAGGTGCACGCGCAGCACATGCCGGTGATTCACGTGACCCACCCGCAGAAGGGCTGCGCGCCAGCCGCGGTGGTCATAGCCGTGCTCGCTACCGTGGGCCTGGGCATCGCCACGACGGTGGCTCAATGTTTCGTGGTCGGAGCCACCGAGATGCTCGCCCGTCCCAACGATTTCCAGACGCCAGTCAGTCCGAGCCCAAGTCCAACCCCGACAGCCGATCCGACCACGGCCGTGACCGAAGCGCAGCCCTCGGGACCGCTGGTGGAGGAGGACTACTTTGCCGACGCCACGAAGCTGAAGGCTCGCTACGAGAAGACACTGGGCAAGCCGATCATGGCGAAGAGCCTCGTTATCTATCAGTACTACGCGACGCTCGAGGCCCAGAATCCCAAGAACCCAGATCACGTGGACAGCTACAAGCTCTGGGCGAACAAGGTGGAGCGCCCCGAGCCAGTGCGGCTCGGCAGCGACAAGAAGCAGCTCGTTCAGCTGCTCTTCTCTCTCGATGGCGTTGACTTCAAGCTGGTCTCCAAGCTGACCAAACAAGCCCTGAGCGAGCTGAAGATCGAGGAGGGTAAGATCACGCACGTTTACCTCGAGCGCGATTCGTTCAATGCGAAACGCGACCCGATCTGGCGGGTGTACGTGAATGGCTCGCGCGACAGCGGTTTCATCGAGTTTTCCATAACGGGCGAAAAGCGCCGCGTGGCTCGATAGACCTGACGTGCGGTCAGCGTCCCGCGCCGCCCGTGATGTCACCAATCAAAACAACCCGATCGAGAAGTGAAACGCGCCCAGATCTTCCCAGAAGCGCTTGCGCTTTTGTTTGGGGTCGAGCTCGTCGAGGATGCGCTCGAGGTTGAAGCCGTAGTCGAAGACCAGGGGGCCGACGGGAGTGGCGATGCGAATGCCGCTGCCGGCCGAGTAGCGCAGCCGGAACGACGAGTCCTGGAATGCCTCGAGCGAGCTCCATAGGTTGCCGGTGTCGAGGAACAGCGCGGTCTGGACGCTGCCCGTCACCGGAATGCGCAGCTCCGCGCGTGGATTGACGAAAACGTCGCCGCCGCGGATCAGGATGCGGTCTACGGTGAGCAATTCGTTGTCGCCGGGATCCGACTCGGCCAGCGCCTGGGCGTCGAGCAGCTCCTGCGCGACGTCTTCTGGGATCAGTGAGTCCTGCGAGAAACCGCGAATCGTGTCCACGCCGCCCATGAAAAACAGCCGATCCGGATAGGTGTGCGAGCGCGCGATCAGTTGGCTATTGAGCCCCCAGCGGAACGAGAGCGCCAGCGCCATCCCGCGCTTGCTGAGCGGGATGTAGCCGGCGACGCGCGACGTGTACTGCATGAAATCGCTGATCACCGGATCGAAGGGTCCGGTGCCGCTGCTGCGTGCCGCCTCGTCGGCGGTGTCACCGACCGGCTTGGCGCGCACGTGCTCGACCGTGCCGGAGATCAAAAAGCCGCGCGTCGCGTCCAGCGGCACGTCTCGCTGGTCCCAAGTTGCCGAGGCGCGCTGCGCGATCACGAACGTCGTGCCCTCCGGGACCCGAAACGTCTGTAGTTGTCCGCTGTCGCGGATGTACTTCTCGAGGCCTCCGGTATCGCCCAAAATGGTGGCGGTGTTGAGCTCGAGCGAGCCGCCGAGCTGCGCCGACAGGCGGCGCTCGGGACGGAAGATCACGGTGGGGATGAAAGCGTCCTTGACCAGGCTGTAGTCGCGCGCGTTGTCACGTACGTCGATGGCCTCCACGTTCAGGCGAAACAGCGGCCCGAGCCCGATCTCCGGAAACTCCACGCTGGCCGAGTTGTGGCGACCAAAGCGCGTCTCGACGGCTTCGTGCTTGGCCCGCACGTCCTCCTCGATGATGAACTGCTGGGGCAGGAAATTGAGCTGGGCACGCAGCGTGAGTTGAATGGCTTCACCGCCCAGATTCCTGTGCCCATACTCGAACGAGACGCGGAAACCCTCGCCGCTGCTCAGCCCCGGTCGCACGTCGACGTATTGCGCCAGACGCTCTTCGACCGTGATGATCACGACCTTCTCGCGCGCCGGCACGTAGGGATCCTCGAAACCGACGCTCACGCTCCCAAAAACGCCCAGCGTGGCCAGTCGCTCCTCGGTGCGGCGCACCAGGCTGCGCCGATAGATGCGGCCCGGCTCGAGCGCGATGCGGCTGCGGATCAGCCGTTCGCTCGTCACCGCTGCTCCCTTGATCACGATGCGCGAGACGCGCACTTGCTCGCGCTCGCTGATCACGAAGCGCGCTCGCCCGCGGGTGTGGTCCGGCGAAAGGTCCAGCTCCACCTCCGCATCGGCGAACACGAAGCCCTCCTCGGCGTAAGCGTCGAGGATACGGCGCCGCGCGCGCTCCATCTCCGCCTGGTTGAGCGGCAGGTTGAGCTCCAGCTCGGACGCCGAAAAAAGCTGGCTTTCGACCAGCGCGCGATTGCCCTCGAACGAGACGTCGTGCAGGAAGGTGCGCGGCCCGAGTCGAATCGGCAGGAACAGCGCCGCCTCGCTGCTGCAGTGCCGGCCGCGCTTCGGATCAGGCACGCAGCCCAAACCGGGGTCGGGCGGCGGCAGCTCGACCGGAACGCCGACCTCGTCGTAGCTGCAGGTCAGGTTGCTCTTGGCCAGGCTGCGCTCGGGGATGCACTCGCCAGCAGGCGAGCGGCGACTACAGCTGCGCCGAACCACCGTGAGCGGGCCCACGCTGGCCGATAGGTAGCCCTCCGAGCGATACAGGTTGCGCAGATGCTCGATCGCCTTCTCGTAGACGTCGGGCACGTAGTAGCTGTAGGGCGTGAAATCGCGGGGGGCGTGGCGCACGCCAGCGCCTTGAGTCGGACCATAGCGGGGACCGATCACGCGCGGATCGACCGGGCCCAAGAGCTCTCCGCCCGGCAGCTCGGCCAGGAAGCTGTCGATTTCCGCGTCCACTTCTTTTGCTTGGTAGCGCGTCAGGCATGGGTACTTGCGCGCGCTGACGCGCAAGGGCTGACCCTCACGGATCACGAACACCAGATCGCTGACTGCGGCGCCGCGTTGGCTGCGCAGCGTGGGCGTAATCTGCACGTCGAGCCGGCCGCGGGCCAGGTAGTGCTGGCGCAGCTTTTCGGCCAGGCTCTCCGGGGCGCGGTCGTCGCTCTCCTCGAGCGCCAGCACGGCCGTTAGCTCGTCGCCGTCGAACAGTCGGTTGCCCTCGAACGAAATGCGGATGCGCTGGTCGGCACGCACGTTCACCTTGAGCAGCAAGCGACCTGCGCCGGTCTCGAGGGTGTGGTCCACCCTGGCGCGGTGAAAGCCGCGCGTGCGGAGCAGCGTCTCGAACTGGCGGTCGGCATTCTCGAGCTGCTCCTCGTCCGCGCGATCGCCTGGCTTGATCTGGTACTGGTTGAGCAGGCTGCGCAGCACCGGCTCGTCCGGAGCGGGCCAGGCGTAGAACTTGCGCCGTTCGATGCGGCGTGGGGCGCCCGGAACCAGGTCGATGCGCAGCGCGATGTGCAGCGGATCATCGGTGTCGATCGCCGTGACTTGAGCCCGGGCGTAGGGAAAACCGTGCCGTTCGTGCTCCTTGCGCAAGCGCTCCTCCAGGCGGGCCAAATCGGCCTCGACCAGCTCGCGGCCGACCTGCGCGCCCACCGTGCGCAGCAGCACGTCGTCGGGCAGCACGCCGCCGGTCACGCGCACATCGGCGATCACGCGGCGCGGCGTGACGCGGAAGGTCAAGACCACCCCGTCCCCCTCGTCCTCCACCTCGGCGCGCGCGTCGGCAAACCTTCCCGTCTCGAGCAGCTGGTCGAGTGAGCGCCGCACCAGCTCCGGCGAGAGCAGCTGCCCCGCCTCGGCGGCGACGCCGGGCGGCGCCCCGCGCCAACGCGCGCCTGACACCACCACCTCGACGCGTCGCAGCGGCCGGCCCACCAGACCGCTCAGCTCCGCCGGCGGCTTGAGCTCGACCACCCGCGCCTGCGCCAAGGCTCGCTCTCCGATGAGCAGCACGCCCAGCGCGAGCGCAAGAGCCAAGACCAGCCGGAGGAGGCGGGGCTCTGGCAGGGCGGGCATCGGCTCCCTTTATACTGTGGTATGGCCCCAGGCATGGCCGCGGTGTCGGAGTCGATTCGCTCCTCGAAAAAGAGCGAGCGCAAGCCTGGACGCCGCCGCCGCTGGGGCCGCATTTTGCTGTGGGTTTCGGGTGCCGGCGTAGCGCTGGTTCTGCTGACCTACTGGGCAGTTCACACCTTCGATTGGGCCGGACCGCTGGTCGCCAATAGCCTGCGAGCCGTGATCGGTGTCGACAACGTCGCCAAGCTCGAAGACCTGGTGTACGCGGTGGAGGATCGCGTCAACCGCCTCACGCGCAAGGACGAGAAACCCCAGGCGCACTGGCAGGTGCCGGCCCCGGCACCGCTGCCGAGCGTGCTACCGGCCAGCTCGAGCGGCGCGCCCAGCCTGCCGCCGTTTGCGCCCAAGGATCCGGGGCCCGCGCTCAAGGCCTGGTCAGCGCCGGGTGATGGCAAGTGGGTGCCGATGCGGGACCCGCGCCGTCCAGGCGAGCCGCCCTACATGATGAAGACGCTGCTGCACCCGGACGGCGGCCGCTCCTGGGCCGAGGTGTTCGTGGTTGCGATCGATCTGCGGCGCGTGCGGCTTTACCCGATGGCAGGGACGCGCGAGCCTGCCGCCGATTCGCCCGAGGGCGAGCAGTACGAGCGCAAGGCGCAGATTCCCAGCGAGCACCATGAGGAGCTGCTCGGTGCGTTCAACGGCGGCTTCATGACCGAGCACGGCGGCTACGGCATGAAGCTCGACGGCGTCGTGATCGTCAAACCCAAGCCGAACGCCTGCACCATCGCGGTCTATAACGACGACTCGGTGCGCATCGCCACCTGGAGCAAGCTGGCGACGGACGAAAGCAAGATGCGCTGGTACCGCCAGTCACCCGAGTGCATGTGGGAGGCGGACAAATTGCACCCGGGCCTCCAGGGCGGCAAAGGCCTCAAGTGGGGCGCTACGCTGGACGGCGACACCGTGATCCGGCGCTCGGCGATCGGCCTGAACGCCGCGCGTGACGTGTTGTATGTCTCGATCACCAACCATAGCTCGGCGCGGGTGCTGGCCGACGGCATGCATCACGCCGGCGCGGTCGACGTGGCGCAGCTCGATGTGAACTGGAGCTATCCCAAGTTCGTGACCTTCGAGCCGGGCGACGCCGGTCCCGATCTGATGGCCGTCGCACTGGCGAGCGGGTTCGAGTACTCGCCCGACGAGTACGTTCGCAAGAAGCAACGACGTGACTTCTTCTATTTGGTGCGCAAAGACACCGGACTCTCGCCACCCAGCGGCTTCGTAGCCGCGCCCCAAAACTGATGCCGGAGCTGCCCGAGGTCGAGGTCACGCGTCGCCGCATCCGCAAGCTGCTGGTCGGTCGGAAGATCGCGCGAGTCGTCACCACCAAGCCCAGTTACTTCTTCTTGACCAGCCCGCGCCGGCTGCAGCAGGAGCTCTCGGGCTGCACGGTGTCCAGGCTGGATCGACACGGCAAGTACTTGCTGGCTCGGCTCGACAGCGGGTCGACGCTGCTGCTTCACCTGGGCATGACGGGGCAGCTGTTCGGTGAGGGCGCCAAGAGCATCCGACTGCTGCGCGCGCCCGATCGCCGGTCCGCAAGCACTGCGCGCCCGCGCGGCTTTTCACCCGACGAGCACACGCACTTGCAGCTCGAGTTCGTCGACGGCGGGGCGCGCGTTTTCTTCCGCGACGTGCGCAAGTTCGGCAAGGTGCTGCTGGTCGCCGATGGCAAGAGCGACGCGCGGCTCGAAAAGCTCGGGATCGATGCGCTGGAAGCGGCAGGCCGGCACCTGTTCGAGGCCGCGCGCGCGCGCAAGATTCCGATCAAGACGCTGCTGCTCGATCAGTCGGTGATCGCCGGGGTCGGCAACATCTACGCCGACGAGGCCCTGTTCTTGGCCGGCGTGAGTCCCCGGCGCGCCGCGCACCGGGTGAGTCTGCAGGCTTGCGAAGCCATCGTCAGCGCCGCCCAGCGCGTGATGAAGCGCTCCATCCAAACTGGGGGCTCCAGCATCAGCGACTACGTCACGCCCGACGGCAGCGATGGCGGTTACCAAAACGAGCGCCGCGTCTACGGCCGAAAAAACCAGCCTTGCCCGCGCTGCCGGACACCGCTCCGCCGCATCGTGATCGCGCAGCGCTCCTCGCACTTTTGTCCGAGCTGTCAGAAGTAGGCGCGGCGGGCGCAGTTTTGCCCCCAGTTGCTCGCGGCGGGCCTTTTCCCCAAGTGAGACGACCGAGACGAAAAACTATCTCGAGTGTCTGGTTAATGACACTCTCCAGCGTGCCGTTCACTGAGGAGGACGAATCAGAATGGCACTGGCGAGCACGAAGCCACCCCCAGCGGACTTTCAGCGTACCGTCTCCGGATCGGCGCTGGGGTCCACTTCGGTACGTGATCTCACCGCCAGCGATATCGACGTCGTGTTCCAACCCATCGTCGAGCTGCAGACTGGCTTCACGTTCGCCTACGAGGCGCTCACGCGCTGCAAGTGGCCAGAGTTCAGGAACCCGCGGGTGCTGTTTCAGCAGGCCGAGGCGGAGCGCGCCTGTGGACCTTTGGGCCGCAAGATCCGCGAAGTGGCGTTCGGGCGCTGCGCCGACACGCCGCTGTTCGTCAACCTGCATCCGCACGAGCTCAGCGATGGCTGGTTGGTACGCCCCGATGATCCGCTGTTCTTCCACGATCGCGCCGTCTACCTCGAGATCACCGAGTCGGCGGCCTTCAGCTACTTCGGCCTATGCGCCGGCGTGCTGAAAGAGATCTGCTCGCGCGGCGGTGCCTACCTGGTCGTCGATGACCTGGGTGCCGGGCACTCCAACTTGAAACGCATCGTCGATCTCGAGCCTAACATGGTGAAGCTCGACCTGGCGCTGGTTCACGGGATCGAGAAGAGCCGTCGCCAGCAGATCCTGGTGCACCAAGTGGTGTCGCTGTGCGAGCAGCTGGGGGCCAAGGTCGTTGCGGAGGGTATCGAGACCGAAGAGCAGCTGCGCGCCGTGCTGGATACCGGGGCGCACTACGGACAAGGCTACCTGTTCGCCAAGCCGGCCTTTCCGATCTCCTCGGCGCGCTGGCCCTTCGATCGCAATACACCCGCGATGGCGGCACAGTAGCTCGGCTATGCCTGTAGGTAGCGCACCACCAGCTCGGTCACCTCGGCCACGATGACTTCGTCTGGCACTCCCGCCGGGCTCTCGAGCAGGTAGGAGAGCATGGTGGCGCGTACCGCCTGATACACCACGAACGCCGCGGCCTCGAGATTGGTCGAGCGGATACGGGGCCCCGCCGTGCCGAGAAACGCCTTGACCAGCGCGATGCTGCGCGCGTCGAACGCCAGCACGCGTTCGGGCGTGGAGTAGCGCAGTCCGTCCACGGCCAGGACCCGATGCAGCGCCGGAGCGGCGCGGTACAGCCGCAGGAGCTCGGCGACCACGGCGCGCGCCACTTCGCGATCCGAAACCTCGTCTCGATGCTGGAGCACACGCTCCAGCATCTCGCCGGCCCGAGCCAGCTCACGATCCTGGAGCGCGTCGATGATCGCGTCGCGGTGGGCGAAGTATTGGTAGAGCGTACCCACGCTGACGCCCGCCACTTCCGCGACGCGCGAGGTGGTCAGCGCCTCCAAACCTTCCCGATCCAAAACCCGAATCGCGGCATCCAAGATCACGCCCACCGTGGCGCGCGAGCGCGGCTGTCGCGGCTGATTTCTACTGGGTCTGAGCGCTGCGCGGCGAGTCATCGAAACCTGAAAGGAACGCGAATTGTTCGGACGCCCGCCACGAAGCATGATCGTCAACGCTTGCGAACATCGCAACAACCTAACACGGGATCCAAAAAATGAAGCTTCGGTTCGTCGAAGATAGACGCACGCTGGTGTGGGCGGGTGTGCTGTTCCCACTAGGGCCCGCGCTCGCGTTGTGGGAGCCACAGCTGCTGCCGTGGCTGGCGCCGCTGCTGCTGTATTGCTCCTATCTCTCGGGGGTGCTCTCGCACAACCACAACCACTGCCCGGTGTTCGTGTCACGCCGGCTCAACCTACTGTACGGAGCGTGGCTCTCGTTCTTCTACGGCTTTCCCAGCTTCGCTTGGATCCCCTCTCACAATCGCAACCATCATCGCTTCCTGAACGGTCACCACGACGTCAGCAGCACGTCACGCGCCCTGCGACCGGACAGCGTGCTGGCTGCCCTGACCTACCCGTTGGTGTGCAGCCGCTATCAATTGCCGCTGGTTATCGAGTATGCGAAGCAGGCGCTCAGCCACCGCTCAGCGCAAGCCCAACGCGTGATGCTCGAGGTGCTGGCGCTGCTGGGCGGCCACGCCGGCCTGCTCTGGCTGGCGCTTCAACTGCATGGCGCGAGCCGAGGCGCGCTGGCCTATGGCTTCGGCGCCGGTTTGCCGGCGCTGCTGGGCAATTACTGGATGATGCTGACCAACTACCTGCAGCACGTCGATTGTGATCCGAGCTCGGCATCGGCGCATTCCCGCAATTTCGTCAATCCATTTTGGAATTGGTTCGTGTTCGACAACGGCTACCACAGCGTCCACCACGAGCAGCCAGGTTTGCACTGGAGCCGCTATCGCGCGCTCCACCACGCCAGCGTGGGTCGCCTGGAGCCGTCGCTCGATCAGGACTTCATCATCGCCTACGCAATGCGGCGTTACTGGCCGTCTTGATGGCCGGCCGTTGCGACAGCTCCAGTTCCAGCTGTCAGTAGAAGCTCGCGAGGCGAACTTTCGACAAAGCCCCTTGGGCGTTTTCGTCACCCCAAATGACTGCTGCGTGCCCACTTACCCCCACACCGAGCGGCGTGGGTAGCTGGCTGGCAATGATATCGTCCTTGACGATGCCTCCAGGCACCGCTGTCGCATCGCTCCACTCGCCGGCCCGAGCGTCGAAGCGCGCGTACATGATGGCCGCCTGATCGGCGTTCTGGCTCTGGAGCCATGTCATCAGCAGGTTCCCGCGTCCGTCCACGCCCAATCCCGGCATGCGAGCCAGCACTGGCGCTGACGTGCGCAGCTCGTAGCTGCTCCACTCGCCGAACTCCATGTCGAACGTCGCGGAGTAGACGTAATGGTTCGCGCCATCCTTGCCCGTCCATGCCGCAACGTAGTTGGTGCCGTCGAAAACCAGGCCTGGCGCGTCCAAAATGTTCGCGATCGTCAGCGTCCCGCTGAGCCCAACCGGAGCTTCCCAGCCGCCGGCCGTCGTGTATCGACTGGAAACCAGGGCGCCACTCCCTGCCCCTTCGCGTAGCCAAAGAGCCATCGCACCGCCGTCGTTGTCGACGGCGATGGCCGGCGCACCACGCTCATTACCTGCGTCGGTGCTGCTAGCCGGGCTACCAGGCAAGGTGCTCGCCGGCTGCAAGCCAGCGCTGGCGGTAAGCGCCGCGACCACCACTTCGTCGAAGCCAGTCTTGGCCGCGCGCCATGCGGCGAAGCCATTACCGTTGGCGTCGAAGGCCATACGCGGCGAGCTGAGGCCTTCGCGGGCACCTGCGATTTCGGGCGTGCCGTCCAGCCAGGTCCCGGTCTCGCTGGTGCGGCGCGCGTACGTGCCACTGACTATCCCGTGCTGAAGGAATAGCACCGCACCGGACGGGGCAACGCCAAGGCCAAACAACCTGCTGTTGATGAAGAGCGTTTTGGCCATGCCAACGTTGGCAGGCCACTTGCTTTCGCGATATTGCTCGACGTACTCCTTGTTGTAGTCCTCTTGCCAAGCGACGGCGCCCACTCCCGCAGCGTTCGCCGCTGCCGCAACCTGGGTGCATTCGGTGATGCCCTGCTGGGGCGTAAACACCTTCGTCGCAGCTTTCGGGGCGCCTCCGTTGAACCAGCGCGCTGACGTGGGGCAGTAGGCGCCGGGTATACCCTGAACGCTCCAAGCGACCAGCACGTCCCCGGCTTGCGTGACGGACAGGGTGTCCGGCAGCACGTAGATCGCGCCGCTCGCGGCGTCGTCGACCGACCAGCCTCCGTCGCGCGTCGTGAACGAAGCCGTGTACTCCGCGAGCAGGGCAGCACCCTCGACGTCCGTGATGCTCGTTCCGACCTTGACCGAGTACTCCGCCAAGAGCGCGAACGGCTCTGCAGGCGTGAACGTCACCTTGTCGCCGGCGTAGCTAAGCTCCCCGTCGATGAGCTTGTCGCCATCGATGATCTGGACGCTTTGAGACGTGATCGTTGCCTTATCGAGCGCTTCGCTGAACGTGATGACGACGGCA
>DATEDZ010000279.1:0-3532 GCA_035281385.1 Polyangiaceae bacterium | reverse complement strand
TGCAGGCCGACACCTACGTCGGTAGCGTCCCCTGACGCCGAGCACGGCCGCCCATCATGCCCTGCCTGCCTACGCGCGCCCGGCGTGATGCCCATCATTCAACTGGCGCGCTCGCCCATCAACCAGCGCGCGCGGCAACACGAGCGAGCGCCGCAGGCGATGGGCTACACGGGCCTGGTCGCCTCGGAGTACACGAGTGGCACCAAGAAGCGACAAGGAGCCATCACCAAGACTGGCAATTCTCACCTGCGTCGCGCCCTCGTCGAAGCCGCCTGGCACTACCGACATCGACCACGGTTCAACCAGCGCCAGAAGCAGCTCCAACGACAACTACCACCGAGGATCGCGGAGATCGCCTGGACCGCTCAAGAACGCCTTCACCGACGTTTCTGGGCGCTGACGAACAAGAGCAAGCCGAGCCCGAAAGTCATCACCGCGCTGGCACGTGAGCTAGCTGGCTTCGTCTGGGCCATCGGCAAGGAGACGGAGAAAGCACTCACGGCCCAGCGGGCCGCGTAGACGCCAACCACACCGGAGTGAACGAGTCAGCGGACGAGCCGGCCTACGGAGGAGAATCCTCGAGTACGTTATGCGGCGCAAGATCCGCGAGCCCAGTGCGAGGCAGCTCCCGACGAATGATGACCATGAAGGCGGCCTAGCCGATCCTCGGATATCAGCGTGATCAACCGTCGAAAATCCGCCCACCTCGCCCGCTGACTCGTTCACTTCAACTTCAACAGCGAGAGCCTCGAAGATAAGAAAAATGAGCTGAGTCCACCCTTTGAGCTTGAACCGTCGTTCCATATCAACGTACCGCGCTTCAGCTGCGCCGACCACGTCGAAGTCTCGGAACAACGTCAACCAGCGCGAGACCGCGGCCCTTGCGAGCGAAGCTCGCATCTGGACCGCAAGCCACAACGCCTGGGTGGGCGCCAGCTGCAAGCGCTTGTTGGGCAGCAAGCGCTCAGGTCGATTCGGGGCCAGGAACAGCGAGCTTCTGGAGAAGCGCGGCCAAGCCGGCCTTGTCGAGCCGACGCTCGGCGATCGCGATCATGGCGTCGTAGAGGAGGCTGCCAGGATCGGACACGAGCCAGCCGTTGATGTCGAGGAAGACCAAGGCGGCATTGAGGGCCGTCCGCTTGTTACCATCGACGAAGGGCTGATTTTGCGAGATGTGAAAGGCATACGCGGCCGCCATGTGAAAGAGATCTGGATGGAGGAAATCTCCGGCAAAGGTCGCCGCAGGAGTCGCGACAGCCGAATCGAGCGCCGCCGGGTCACGGAGACCGTCAGACCCGCCGAAAAGGCGAAGCTGATCGGAGTGAAGGGTAAGCACTTCTTCAGCCTTGAGGAAAAGTGGAGCAGCAAAGTCGGTCACTTGGCGAGCTTGCGAAACGTGCGCTCGTGAGACTTGAGGGTGCGTTGTTGAGCCCGAGCGAGCTGGCGCTTGCGGTCGGAATCGGTCCTGACCGGCGTAACGATGAGGCGCTCGCCATCGGTGGAGATGTCGAGCTCGGTCTCGGGCGTGATGCGCAGGAGCTCGAGGATGGGCTTGTCGATGATGATGCCGGAGCTGTTGCCGACGGCCTGCAAGCGCTTGGTCATGTTTGGTTCATAACATCGTTATCAACGTTGGTCAAAAATCGGCCTGTTTCAGGTCTGCCCAACGTACCGCGCTTCAGCTGCGGCCGCATCAGCAAACCGAGAGGTGTCAGGTGGCGACGACCGAGCCCGTGGTACTCCACCACGGGCGAGAGGTGGGAGAGCTCAGGTCACAACGACGCGCGGCCGACTGCTGCAACGGCTTGTTAGCCAGCCTGCTCGTCTTGGAAGCCACAAGCGGTTAGGAGCGCGCGCTGGACGTCGGGCCACCTGTCGGGAGGCAGCTGGCAGATCACAGGGCCCAAGCGATCCCGCCTGGCGAGCGAGACGTGATCGAAGTTGAGAGCGCAGATGACGGGCATCCCGTCGTCCGGAGTTAGTACCATTTCGGTGGAGATGCCCCGAACGGTCCTAGTCACCGGCACCACGATGAGTTCCGCGAGGTGATCGACGACCGCGTCACGCGTGAGAATCAGAACGGGGCGACGCTTGTCGGGTGCGCGGAACGTGTACCAGCGGATTTCGCCACGCTTCACCCAACACCGTCCCAGCCATCGGCGTCCCAAGCGAGGGGTTCCTCATCGCTTGAAAACTCGTCGTCGACTGGCGGAACAGCACGATAGGCGGCGCCATCCCGACCGAGCGATAGCGTGAGCAGCCGCAGGAAGCGCGCCCTCTCCTGGGGAGAGAGGCCCTGAACAAGGGGAATCAGGTCGTCGGCGCTCAACGGCTGAGCCATGCAGAGATGCTACCAGCTCCAGCGTCCTGGCGCACTTACAACCCCGCGACTAACGCGACGTTCTCGCGTTGGACCCGCGAGATGCCGGCGAACGGCGAGGGGCCGTTTTTCGAATGGTCGTACGTGAGACATGCTCGCGAGTCGACAGGACCTCTTTGAGGTCGGCATACGCGGTGCGCCATTCCTGCGTGCGCTTGAACAGGATGCCGCGGGTGAGGCCGATCTCCCCTTGGGTCAGGTCCGAGAGTTCCGCGGACTCCTCACAGAAACGCAGCCGAGCCAGTCGAGTGAGCAGCTGTTTAGTGGACAGCAAAGCAAGGCTGGCGCGCCCAAGAACTGCAACAGCACGTTTGACCCCCGAGCGCTTCTTCATCGGCCTGGCTAACGTACCGCCGTTAAGCAGCGGCCGCATCAGGAAACCGAGAGGCATCAGGTTGAGATGACCGAGCCCGTGGTACAACACCACGGGCGAGCGGGAGGACAGTGCAGGTCACCACGACGCGCGGCTGACTGCTGCAACGGCTTGTTAGCCGGCATCCGTCGAACTCCGACAGATTTTAGGAAGCTCAGCGACTTGGTCGAACAACCCGCTCGATACGCGCAAGCCAACGCGCGATCGGCGGCTTGAATTCGGGAACCGGCTTGGGCACTGCTAGCCCGTGAATCTGCTCGAACAAGAACTTCGAAAAAGCGCCGCAGGCAGAGGGTTCAGGCGTTCGGCCCTCGGCAAAGATCCAGCAGTCGGGATCGTCTGCGGCGGGCAGGCCGAACCATGCAGCCACGTACCCCTGATGAGTTAGAAAACATACGAACTGCTCAGGTAGTTGGATGTGAACGCGATTCTCATGGAGGAGTTCGGGGAGGGCGAGGTTGTTGTTCGGAACCTGGTCGACGAACCAGTCGGTCCCACACAGGACGCCAAGGTAGTCGCGTCCCATCCACTCGAGAAATTCCTTGTACGTTTGAGGAAGTTTGAACCCGAG
Source organism: Polyangiaceae bacterium (assembly GCA_035281385.1). Taxonomy (GTDB): domain Bacteria; phylum Myxococcota_A; class Polyangia; order Polyangiales; family Polyangiaceae; genus PMG-095. The sequence continues at coordinate 208 of DATEDZ010000279.1, read as the reverse complement.
CACGCGCTCGAGTTCAGCAATGTCCTCGACTGATGCGCCGCGAGCCGGCCCGTGCATGGGTTCAACATGCCCTCGGTGAGCACGCAAAACCGGCCAGTTGTGAGCGGCTGAAAAGCGGCCAGTTGTAGGGAGGGCCAGGACGTTTGACGCGAGCGGAAGGGACGTGTTCCCAGCCGCCCGCGAGATGAGCAACGTCTTGAGCGAAGAA